>JAJRUD010000206.1 GCA_024277995.1 Chloroflexota bacterium | reverse complement strand
GTGAGGGATCCTGACCCGGCTGCTCTCCCACAAGACAACCCGGCATACGCCAGGCAACACCTTCGATGGCTTCTGCTCCTGTCGGTACTTGCGATAGGAGTGCGGATCGCCTTCCTCGTCGTATGGGGTGGGTTGGACGAGGCCATTCAGGACTCGATGGCTGACCAGTACATCTATCTGGACCTGGCCAGCAGTCTTGTCGAGGGGCGGGGGTTCACGGTCGGCACCGAGATCTGGGTTGCAAATCCTGGCCAGCCGACATCCATTGTGCCGCCAATGTACCCGTTGTTCCTGGCTCTGGTGTTCAAGGTGTTTGGCAAGAGTCTGATCATGGTCAGATCGTTGCAGATCATCCTCTCAGTGGTGGTTGTTGTCGTGATCTATTCGCTCGGATACCACCTGTTCAACAGCAGGACTGCGATCCTGGCCGGAATAGGCATCGCGTTCTACCCGGCTCTGGTCATGTATGCGCGGCCCATCCTGTCGGAAGGCCTGTTCTTTCCTCTCGTGGCGCTGCTGGTATGGCAGACATTCGGGCTGGACAGAGACGATATGCCATTGAAGCGCTATTTCGCATGGGGATTGATCGCGGGGATCGCCGTTCTGACGAGGACCGAGGTGGTCCTGTTGCTCTCCCTCCTGCTCCCTTATCTCGCCTATCGTCAGTTCCAGCGGACGCGGCGTGTGAAGGTGAGGGCGTTTGCGGTGCTCCTGCTGACCGTTGCAGGCGTCCTGTTGCCATACGCATCCTACAACTATGTGGCGCATGGGATGTTCTCGCCGCTTCCCAACGCGAAGTGGAAACTCTGGGATCACACGTGGTGGGCCGAGATGCGAACGCGCCCAGAATGGCAAGGTGTGTCCTTGCCTGAGAGACAGGTGATGCCCGACTGGGCTAGTCGGACCGAGTCGGAGCGCGACGATTATCTATGGAAGATGAGCGTGCAGTTCATCTCTGATCAGCCGCGAACCTTCATCATTCAGCGTGCCAAGAACCTGCTCGGAGCATACCCTCTAATCCCGCGCGAGCTCTTCGGTGAGGAGGGGCGGCCCGATGGATACGAGTACGGCCTGACCTCTCTTGATGACGAGGTGAGGTACGTCACACCTGCCGAGAGGATCAGGGTTTGGGCCTTTCGGCTAACGTTCGTCCTTGCCGTGGGCGGCGTCATGCTCGTGGCTCTTCGCAGACAGGAGAGTGCATACCTCTTGCTGCTGGTGTTGATCTGGAATGTTGTCCACGTCATGGCTCTTGTGGGCTCTGAAAGATTGCGCCTGCAGGTCGATCCGTACCTGATCCTCCTGGCGGCCTTCTTCGTGAGCCACCTTTGGGGCCGCTGCGCGGACGGCTTGACGTGGGGCAGGGGGCTCGGAGGCTCTCCCGAGAGCGGGGCGCCCGCCCGGCCCCCGCTGCAGCCGGCCCGCAGGCGATGACGTTGCGGTGTGAGACAGTGCGGCACGCAGGCCGTCCGCCGTCGGGGCAGCGGGTTGCTGCCTGTCGCACTGCCCGGCTGGCAACGCTTCACGGGGATGGATTGAATCTGAGTTCCGATTGGCAATCCGACCGGGAAGTCCCCGGTTCTGCCATTCGTACTCAGATGACCTGGCGCATTGGAGGCGCAAGTATCTGTTGATCGAGATCGAGAGGAACCCTCGCCGCCAGCCCCTCACATGGCTGTCAGCGGCGGCCATGGAATGATCATTCCCCCTGCTCGCCGTGCAGAATGAGGTCGCTCAAGGCCCTCAGGTCCCGGACTTCGTCGCGCTTCATCACGCGCAGGATGGAGCCGCGGTCCATCACAGCCACGTAATCCGCGACGGACAGCGCGAACTTCAGGTTCTGTTCGACCAGGAGCACCGTCAGCCCTTGGTCCTTCAGGAGGGGGATGGTCTCCGCGATGGAGTCGACCAACAGCGGGGCCAGCCCCTCCGTCGGCTCATCCATCAGCAGGATGGTGGGATTCACGACCAGCGCGCGGGCGATGGAGAGCATAGAGCGCTCGCCGCCCGACAGAGTATGGGCCGAGGCCGCGAGGCGCTCCCGCAGGCGCGGGAAGAGGTCGAGTATCGATTCGACGCTGAAGGGCTCTTCACGAATGGGCTTGACGAGGTGCAGGTGCTCTTCCACGGAGAGGCTGTGAAAGAGGCGTCTGCCCTGGGGGACGAGCGCCAGGCCGAAACGACGCCGCAGGTGGGCCGGCAGGGGGAGCAGATCGGTGTCGTCTACATAGACGTGTCCCCCGCTGGCGGGGACGATGCCCATGACGGCGTTGATGGTCGTGGTCTTGCCCACTCCGTTGCGGCCCAGGACAGCGGTCACACTGCCGGCCGGCACGGCCAGGTCGACGCCCTGCAGGGCGTGACTGGCGCCGTAGTGGACGTGCAGGCCCTGGATGCGCAATGCAGCGCGCTCAACGGCTGCCAATGTAGACCTCCCTCACCACCGGGTCCCGCCGAACCACCTCGGAGGGTCCATCCGCGATCCGCTCTCCGTAATGCAGGACGGTCAGATGGTCGGCGATCTCGAAGACCACCTCCAGGTCATGCTCGATGATGACCAGCGTCAGATCCTGGGGGAGCCGCTGGAGCAGCTCCAGCACGGAGCGCGTCTCGGCGGCCGACAGACCGGCCGTCGGTTCATCGAGCAGGAGCAGGCGGGGCCGGGGCGCCAGCGCGACGGCGATCTCGAGCTGGCGCTGCTCGCCGTAGCCGATTTCGGCCACCTTGGTCTCCGCCAGATACTCGAGGCCCAGGTCATGCAGCAGCCCCAGGGCGGCCTGGCATGCTTGTCGATCGGACCGCGCCCGGCGCCAGAGGTTGCGATGATGGCCGACGCCGACCAGCGTCCCGATGAGTACGTTTTCCATGGCGGTCAGCTCGGGGAAGAGCGTCGTGATCTGCAAGGTGCGCACCAGCCCAAGGCCGACGCGCTTATGGGTGGGCAGCGCGGTGATGTCGACGCCGTGGACGAAGACGCGGCCCTCGCTGGGCTTGACGAAACCGGTGAGCACGTTGAAGAGCGTGGTCTTGCCGGCACCGTTGGGCCCGAGGATCCCATGGCGTGTGCCCGGCATTACCTTCAAATCCACCCTCTGCAGGGCCTGCAGCCCGCCGAAGTGTACCGAAATGCCGCGTGCTTCCAGCGCGGGTTCTTCCGAACGCGATCGGTCTCCCATGATGTAGTCGCTGTGGATCCTGATCGGGGCGGCGGGCCGAGGAGGCTTCTTTTCGGCCGGGGACTTGGGCTGCTGCCTCCACAGCTTGGCACGCACAATGCGTGGCAGGGAGGCCAGGCCTTTGGGGATGAGCACCACGGTGACGACGTAGAGGATGCCCAGCACCATCACCCAGCGCTCGGTCTCGCCGATCAGGTTCGTCTTCAGCACGTGCAATCCGGTGCCGGCGATGAAGGGTCCCCAAAGCGATCCCGCGCCGCCGATGATCACCGAGAGCAGCATCTGCGCCGACAGGCGCCAGTCCAGGGAGCCGGGGCCGATGAACTTGTTGTAGTAGGCGCTCAAGACTCCGACCACGGCGCCCGCCGCGGCCGCCAGGACGAAGGCGATGGTGCGGCGGGCCTGCACGTTGTAGCCCAGCGCCGCCATGCGCCGATCGCTCTCGCGGATCCCGAGCAGGCTCATCCCGACGGCGCTGTTGGCGAAGCGGTGGATGAGCAGCGTGAGCAGAACGACCCAGAAGAGCGTGAACCAGTAGAATTCGGAGGGGCCCGTCAGGTCCCAGCCCAGCAGGGCGAGCGAGGGGCGCGTCACGGAGGGGATGCCGTTCTCGCCGCCGGTAAAGGAGGTCCAGCGCGTGGCCAGGCCCCAGGCCACCTGGGCGAAGGCCAGGGTGACGGTCAGGAAAGCCAGGCCCCGAAGGCGCACGGCCAGGGGGCCGAAGGCCAGGGCGACGAGCACCGAGAAGAGGATGCCGATGGCGGCCGCCGCCCATGGGTCGATGCCCCAGCGGGTGACGGCCAGGGCTGCGCCGTAGCCCGCCAGACCGAAAAAGGCGGCGTGGCCGATGGAGGGCAGGCTGGTGAAGCCTGCCAGGATGTCGAGGCTCAAGGCGAACGCGCCGAAGATCAGGGCCTGGGTCATCAGGCCCACCCAATAGGTGCCGGCCGCCCATGGCAGCGCGGCCAGCGCCGCTCCGGCCAACAGGATCAGCGCCTCGCGCCTCATTGGTCGCTCTCCCTGCCGAAGAGGCCCTGGGGACGCAGGAGCAGAATCAGGATGACGGGGGCGAAGAGGGTGAAGTAGCTCACCTGGGGGAAGGATGCCTTTGCCAGCGCGTCGACCAGACCGACCAGCATGCTCCCAACGAAGGCTCCACTCAGGCTGCCGATTCCGCCGACGACGATGACCACAACGGCCAGGAGCAGGACGTCGAAATCCAGCCCGATGAAGGTGCCCACCACCGGGCCGCCCAGCACGCCGGCCAGGCCGGCAAGGACGGCGCCCACGGTGAAGACGCCGGCGAAGACCAGGTCGACGCGGATGCCCATGGCGGCTGCCATGGCGCGGTCGTCGACGCAGGCCCGGATCATGGCGCCCAGGCGGGAGCGCTCCCAGAAGAGCCACAGGGCGGCGCCGGCGGCCAGCGACAGCGCGATCAGGAACAGGCGGTAGGAAGGGTAGGTCACGCCCAGGACCGAAACGGAAGCGCTGAAGACCTGCGGCGGGGCCAGGCTGCGCGGCGTGCCGCCCCAGATGGCCAGATAGCCGTTGTTCAGGATGAAGGCGATGCCCAGGGTGAGCAAGACCTGGTTGAGCGGGTCGCCCATCAGGCTGCGCGTGAAGGCCTGTTCCAGCAGCAGGCCGAGCGCGCCGGCGGCCAGCCCGCCCGCCAGCAGCGCGAGCGTGAAGTCACCCGTGGCCTGCTGCACAGACCATCCGACGAGCCCGCCGAGCAAGAAGAGGCCCCCATGGGCCAGGTTCAGGATGCGCATCAACCCGAAGACCACCGTGAAGCCGCTTGCCACGAAGAACAGCAGGGCTCCAGTGGTCAGCCCGTTCATGACCTGAAAGAGCCAGAAGCGGAAATCCAATGCGTGCTCATCCCCTTCCCAGATATCCCCACCTGCCAGGCGGCAGGTGGGGATATGCCGGAGCCGTGGGGGCTGACGAAGCATCGGGCTCATAGGGAGCGAAGCCCGGGGCCACGCCAGCCCTCGATGCGGAGCGTGCCGGGGCTAGGGCGTCCAATCCTGCGAGACGTCGGGGATGGCCTCGAGCACTTGCTGAACCACTTTCCCGTCGTCGCCCTGGACCACGCGGATGATGTAGATGGTGCGCACGGACTGGCCGTTGTCGTCGAAAGTGATGCGGCCGCTCGGGCCGTCGAAGTCCACCGAGGCCAGCGCCTGAAGCAAGGCCTCGGTATCCCCGACAGCGTCGCCGGCGGCTGCGACGGCCTGGGCGACTACCATGGCGCCCAGGTAGCCCTCCTCGACGTAGACGCCGGGCTCACCGCCGATGGAGGCGTCGTAGCGCTCCAGGAAGAGCCTGTTCTCGGCGGTGTCCAGGACGGGGGCGTACTCGGCGGCCTGGATCAGGCCCTCGGCGTCGGTTCCCATGGCTTCCAACACGCCGGCAGTGAAGAAGCCGGGCGCGGCCAGGGTGACGTCAGGCGTAAAGCCGAACTGGCGCATCTGCTGGACGAAGCTGATGGCCGCCGGACCGGCGAAGAAGGCGTAGGCGACGTCGATGTCGGCCGGGTCCACCTTGCTGATGAAGGGGCCGTAGTCGCTGGTCCCCAGGGGCGGCTTCTGCTGGGAGACGACCGTGCCGCCGGCGGCGGTGAAGGTGTCGATGAAGTCGTTGGCGTGCTCCTCACCGGCCAGGAAGTCCCAGGCAAAGGTGGCGGCGCGCGTCAGGCCCAGCTTGGAGGCGACGTACCAGCCCAGCGGTCGGTCTTCCTGGCCGTTGGCGGCGCCGCTGCGGAAGACGTAGGGGCTGCGATCGGGGCCAGTCGGGGCGCGCGCGCCGGCGACGGTGATCAAGAGCGGCACCTTGGCCTCATCGGCGTATTGCGCCAGCGGGACGGAGACGGCCGAGTTGACCAGCCCCATGAGGAGATCGACCTTCTCCTGTTCGACCAGTCGGCGGGCCTGTTCGAGCGCCTGCTGGGGGTCGAAGGCCGTGTCGGCGTAGATGACCTCGACCTGCGTGCCGTCGACCTGGTAGTCGATGGAGTCGAAGTAGAGCTTGATGCCCGAGTTGACCTGATCGCCGAAAATGGCGAAGTTGCCGGAGGTCGGGTTGAGCACGCCGATCTTGATCGTCGGAGCGGGGGCGGCTGTGGCGGGCGCTGCGCTTTCGGCGGTGGGGGCCTCGGTCGGTTGAGCGGGGGCAGCGGTGGGAACCTCCGAGGTGGCAGTCGCCGCCCCGCCGCAGGCGCTCAGTGCGAAAGCGGCGATGAGCAGTAGCGAAAGCAGCCGGCCCCCTGTCGAGATGGTGCTGTTGCTCTGGTTTCTCATGATCCTTCTCCGAATAGGCAAAGCGATGGCGAAGCCCGCTTTCCCAGCGCGGCGCTGGGCGGCTTCAGTCCTCGGATGCCAGCCGCAAGGGCGATGGTTGGGCTCTTGGGGGCGGGCAGGGTGACGAACGTGGATGCCGTTTTCCGGTTTCTGCACCTCCATGGATTTCTCGAACGCCGAACCTCATCTCGGAAGCGGGTGGACGCCGTGGGTGAGGATGCCCGCTCACGGGGGCACGGGGAGAGTGGATAATTGATGGGCGATGACCGCTTCCGAAAGGGGCTGGACAGGCCCTTAGGGCCGCGTGGTCATCGCCCATGGCAACTGCCTACTGTTGACAGTCGACACATATTAATATAGGCTGCCAGGGGGGAAATGTCAACATCGTGCCGAATTTCACAATGAGCCGGCCGGGGAGGGATCGGGCGTTGTTCACGAGCGCTTAGCGATCGGCTGTCAGCCATCAGCTCTCAGCGCGCCCGGATTCAGGCGCCTGCGGGGGAGAAGGTCGCGCTGTCGGGCCGTGGGGTAGATGGTGAGCGGCGCTCGGCCACGATCTCGGCGCGGCCGAAGACGGGCTTCAGCCAGGGAGGTGGGACATGCGTTGGTGGGAGGAAGTGTTCAATGAGACGGAGCGCGCGACGTACCAGGCGATCTCGGCGCGCCGGCCGCAAGCGCGCGGGCGGAGACCGGCACTGCTCGTCGTAGACGTCGTGCGCGCCTTCTGCGGGCGGCGCGGGCAGTCGCTGGAGGAAGCGCTGCGCGAGTGGCCCACCGCCTGCGGCCCTCAGGCCTGGGAGGCCGTCGAAGGGATCGAGGAGCTGCTGCAGGCGGCGCGGCGCGGCGCGGCCCCAGTCATCTACATCGTCGCGCTGCAAGGATCGGATCACATCTACGGGGGAACGGTGCGCGGCGAGGTCGAAGCGATGGGAGCACCCATGTCACGGCCCGGCGCTCGGGACATCCCCCAGGAGATCGCGCCGCGACCCGGGGAAGTGGTGCTGGCCAAGACCAAGCCCAGCGCCTTCTTCGGCACCCCGCTGGTGACCCTGCTGAACCGCGCGCAGGTGGATTCGCTCATCGTGTGCGGCTGTACGACCTCCGGCTGCGTGCGGGCCACCGTGGTGGATGGCTTCTCCTACGGCTATCGAGTCTTCGTGCCCGAGGAGGCGGTCTTCGATCGCGCCCGCCTGTCGCAGGCGGTGGGTCTGTTCGAGATGAATTCGCGCTATGCGCAGGTGGTCTCCGTGCGAGAGGTTCTGACATGGCTGGAGGGGGGCGATAGGGAACGGGAGGGCGTGGAAGCCAGGGGGCAGGAGAGCATGGGGGCGGGGGAGCGGGGGGCTGGGGGGAGCAAGCCGTAGGCACAGACCGCTCCGGCTGCCATGGCGTGACGCGGTTGCCGCAGGAGGATGGCCCGCTTCCGATCCGAATTGAACCCCCTCAGGGTGTCGGGGAACCAAGTTCTACTTCGAACAGTGCGCTGTCGTTTTCCACCAATTCCTTTGATCGCTGAATGAACATGGCGGCCGGCGCTCCGCCGACGATGTCATGGTCGACACTGACCGATTGACGGGTCTGGCTCCCATGACGGCCTGGAGGGAACGCTCCGCAGGCAAAGCGTCCGATGCGGAGAGCGTGCAGCTGGGTTCACAGGGCTCACAATTGACACCGCCACCTATGACCGCTAATCTAGAACCAGGGGATCCACGCCCCGCGAAGTAAGCCGTCACCAGCGGCAGGAGGCCTTTCATGTCTCATGACATCTATCGCCGACTCGCCCGTTTCCTCGACAACCTCCCCGGCGGCTTCCCCGCCACCGAATCGGGCCTGGAAATAAAGATCCTCGAGCGACTCTTCACCCCCGAAGAAGCCGAACTGGCCATGCACCTCACCCTGATTGAAGAGCCGCCGCGAGTCATCGCCCGCCGTGCCAACAAGCCTCTTGACGAGGTTGCCGAAGCGCTCGACCGCATGGAAAGGAAAGGCCTGGTCTACGCACGGCACAAGGACGGCAAGGAGCCCATGTACACAGCGACACACTTCATCGTCGGCATATATGAATTTCAGCTCAACAAGATGGATCGCGAGATCGCCGGCTATTTCGAGGAATACCTGCCCTACTATCTTCAGCCCCAGGTCTGGAAGCAGGCCCCGCAGCTGCGCACCATACCCATTGGCGAGAGCATCAGCTCCGACATTGAAGTCATGGGCTATGAGCGTGCCGAGGAGCTCGTGCGCGCAAATGCCAGGTTCGCCCTCGCTCCCTGCATCTGCCGCCAGGAGAAGGAAATCCTTGGCGAACGCTGTGACAAACCCCTGGAGACCTGCCTGTCCTTTGGATCGGGCGCTGATTTCTACGTGCGCAACGGCATGGGCCGCTACATCACGCAGGAAGAAGCGTTGGCGACTCTGCGGCTCGCCGAGGAAGCCGGCCTGGTCTTGCAGCCCGCGGCCGCCAAGGAGGCCACGTTCATCTGCTGCTGCTGCGGCTGCTGCTGCGGCGTGCTCGTCAACCTCAAGCGGTATACCATGCCTGCCGAGTTGGCGCACACTGCCTTTTGCGCTGTTCATGATGGTGATCTCTGCGACGGCTGCGAATTGTGCGTTGATCGTTGTCAGATGGATGCGCTCATCCCTGACGATGGCCTCGTCCACGTTGACCTCAATCGCTGTATTGGATGCGGCTTATGCGTTACGGCCTGCCCCAATGAGGCCATCTCCCTCATGCGCAAACCTGAATCGGAGCAGCGCTACCTGCCACGGACCTTCACGGAAACCAACGTCCGCCTGGGCAAGATCCGCGGCGTGTTGAACAACCGCAAGCTGGCGGGGATGATCCTCAGGTCAAAGTGGGATAGAGCGCTTACGGCCAAGAGAGATTAGGCTGGGGCTGCCCTGGGCCGTGGAAGGCCTGATCGACACGACCTTCGCCGGCAATCGGCAGAAGGTTTCCGTATCAGACCGATAGGACAATGGGTGATCATAGCCGTAAGGCTTAGGGGAGCCGGATCGTGGGCCGATTTCCTGGTCCCGGAGCCTTTATTCGGCCTCCAGCGCCGGGTCTGGCGGCGCGCAAAGGCCCCCGCATATTGCGGGGGCCTTTGACAATGAGGCCGGGGTGAAGCGGGCTCAACGGTAAGGGTTGAGGGCGGCCACGCGCTGCAAACAGATCTGGCGCGTCACACTGTCGGGGCTGCATCGCGCCAGCCAGAGCCAGGCGACGATGTTTTGCGGGTCCTGCTCCAACGCCCAGCGCAGGGCGTTGCGGGCGCGCTGGAACTCACGCCTTTCGATGGCCTCTACTGCAAACTGCAACGCCTGTTCGACGGTAGGGACCTGAGTGGTTACGGTTGCCATCGTGTCTTGTCTCGTTATCACCATTGGCTCTCTTCTATCTGCGGATGTCGCTCTGTAGGTATCATAGCAAAGGAATGCCTCGCAGGTCGTTACAGAATCCTTACATCTCCACAGGCCCTGCGCGCTCCCCGGCTGCTATACTGACGGGGAGAGAAAGGGATGTGCATGAACGGATCCATCCACCTGTTTCGCGTGCGCGGCATCGCGTTGAGGGTGCACCTCACTTTCCCGCTGATTCTGGTTTGGGCCGCGCTGCAGTTCGGCTGGCTCAACGGGCGCGGCTGGGCCGGTGCGGCCTACGGCGTGATCGTCACGCTGCTGCTCTTCGTCATTGTGGTGTTGCATGAGTTGGGCCACAGTATGGCTGCGATGCGTTACGGCGTCGAAGTCAAGCAGATCGTGCTGCTGCCCATCGGCGGCGTCGCTCAGTTGGCGCGCATGCCAGAGGTCCCCCGCCAGGAGCTGGTGATCGCCATCGCAGGTCCGGCAGTCAACTTTCTGCTCGCCGGTCTGCTTCTGGCCGTGGGGTCATTGTGGGGCCAGGACCTGGGGATCAGGCGGCTGATGTTCGCGCTTGGCGGGCTGGGCAGGCCGACGTTGAGGGCGGTGTTCACCTACGTCTTCGCCGCCAACCTGTTCCTGGCGGCCTTCAACCTGCTGCCTGCCTTTCCGATGGACGGGGGCCGAGTGCTGCGGGCGCTGCTGCCTTCATGGATGGGCCACGGCCGTGCCACGACCATAGCCGTATCGGTGGGCCAGAGTATGGCCTGGCTCCTGGGGTTGTGGGGGTTCTTGGGGGGCGGTATCTTCCTCATCCTGGTCGCTATCTTCATCTACGTTGGGGCAGCGCAGGAAGGGCGCATGGTGCGATGGCGCATAGCCCTTTCCGGCCTGACCGTGGCACAGGCCTATTCGCGACAGGTGCAGGCCCTCCCGCCGCAGGCCACGTTGCGGGACGCAGTGTCAATCACCCTCAACACGCTGCAGAGCGATTTCCCCATCTGCGAAGGCGGGCGCCTCCTGGGCCTGCTCACCCATGCGAGATTGGTGGAAGCGCTGGACCGCCACGGCGCGGATACCGCGGTGGTGCTGGTGATGCGGCGCGAGGTCGAGCCGGTCTCTCCTGATGAGGAACTCGAGCGAGTGCAGGAGCGCCTGGCGCGGGAAAAGCTCGACGCGCTGCCCGTCGCTTCAGGGGGGCGCTTCGTGGGTTTGATCACCAGCCGCGATTTGAACGAGGTCTTTCGGCTGTTGGCCAGCCATCCAGATCTTGTAGCCCGCCGCGAGGAGCCGAGGCAGAGCGGTCCCTCCTGAGGCCCGCCTCAAGGCGCGTGGGTCTTCAATGATTGCAGCGCTTCTTCAGATGCCTGGAGGGTGGCGTCAATCACCTCGGCGCTGTGGGCTGTGGAGAGGAAGCCGGCTTCGAACTGTGAAGGGGCCAGGTATACACCGCGGCGCAGCATCTCCTGGAAGTAGGCCGCGTAGCGTTTCGTGTCGCTGGCGCGCACGCTTTCCCAATCGCGCGGCTCCTGATCCAGGAAGAAGGCACTCCACATGGTGCCGACGCGCGTCACCTGGACCGGCACGTCCAACCGGAGCGCGGCGGCGCGCAGACCCGCTTCCAGTCGTGCCGCCTGGCGCGTGATCCCCTCCCACACTCCGGGATCGAGCAGCGCTTCGAGGGTCTCGATGCCGGCGCGCATGGCGAGCGGGTTGCCGGAGAGCGTGCCCGCCTGGTAGACGGATCCCGCCGGTGCAACCATCTCCATGATCTCTCGGCGCCCACCGTAGGCTCCCACGGGCAGGCCGCCGCCGATGACCTTCCCCAGGGTGGTCAGGTCGGGCCTGACGCCGTACAGCGCCTGCGCGCCCCCGGGGTGGACGCGGAATCCGGTCATCACCTCATCGAAGATCAGCAGCGCGCCCCAGGAATCGGCCATCTCGCGCAGGCCGGCGAGGAACCCTTCCGCGGGCGGGACCACGCCCATGTTGCCGGCCACGGGCTCGACGATCAGGGCCGCGACGTCGTCTGGGTGTGTATCGAACAGGGCCTGCACCGAATCCAGGTCATTGAAACGCGCAACCAGGGTATCCTGGACGGCTCCGGGTGTCACGCCCGGCGAATCGGGCAGCCCGAGGGTGACCACGCCCGAGCCGGCCTTGACCAGCAGCAGGTCGGCGTGGCCGTGATAGCAGCCCTCGAACTTGATGATCTTCTTGCGCCCGGTGAAGGCGCGCGCCAGACGCAGCGCGCTCATGGTGGCCTCGGTCCCGGAGTTCACGAAGCGCACCATCTCCACACCTGGCATGGCCTGGCGGATCAGGCGCGCCAGCTGGATCTCCAGCTCGCAGGGCGCACCGTAGGAGGTCCCCGCGTGCAGCGTCTGTTCGAGCGCGGCGACGAGGCGCGGGTGCGCGTGGCCCAGGATCAGCGGGCCCCAGGAGAGCACGTAGTCGATGTAGCGATTGCCGTCCACGTCGTACAGGTAGGGGCCCTGGCCGCGGGCGATGAAGAGCGGGTGGCCGCCGACGGCGCGAAAGGCGCGCACGGGCGAATCGACGCCCCCCGGCAGGATGTCCTGCGCTTCAAGGAATAGTTCTTTCGATCGCTCGGTGTTCATAGTGTCGTAACCTCATCCATGGGGTGCAAGTCGTGCCGCACGTGAGACAGGTTTTCCAGGACGCGCTTTGCGGCCAGTTGGCCGCTGTGGATGCAGTCGGGGATGCCCACGCCGCGCAGCGCCGCACCGGCAAGGGCGAGCCCCTGATGCAGCGCCAGCCGCTGTTCGATGGCCGCCAGACGCTGCGGATGGCCCAGGTTGTACTGGGGCATGGCCCGCGGCCAGCGGCTGGCCCGCACCAGAATGGGCCTGGCGACGATGCCCAGCCGGAGGCGCAGTTCCTCCTGGGCCATGGACACCAGTTTGGCGTTGGGGGTGGAAAGGTCCAAGGACTGGCCGGCGCGCCCCAGAAAGACGCGGATCAGGGCGTAGCCCTGCGGCGCCCGGTGGGGGAACTTGGAGGAGGTCCAGGTGCAGGCCAGGGCGGCGCCGCCCTCGACGCGCGGTATGACGTAGCCGTGGCCGTCCAAGGGCCGCGGCAGGTCGGCCTGGCGGTAGGCGAGGCTGACGGTGGCAGTGGAGGCGTACTCGATGCCCTCCAATAAGGTGGCGAGCTCGCTGTCCAGGTCGCGCAGCAGCCGCGCGCCGGCGAAGGCCGGCGCAGCCACCACGACGGCGTCGGCCAGGAGCACTTCGCCGCGCGTGGTCTCAACGCGGTAGCCGAGCCTGTCAGCCAGCACCCGCCGCGCGGCGACCGCCAGGCGCAAGTCGGCCCCCTCCAGGCGGCTCAACAGCGCTTCCACGATCTCCTGCAGACCCGAGCGCGGCGTCAGAAACACGGAGGAAGGGCGGCCGTTGTCCTTGGCGGGGGCGGTACGCCTGCGGCTGATGGCCAGAGCGCCGCGCGCCACGCTGCCGTGCTCCAGCTCCCAGCTCCGCAGGTAGGGGAAGGTGGACTGCAGGCTCAGGCGATCGCCGTCGCCGGCGTAGATGCCGCTCATCAGGGGTTCCACCAGCCGTTCATAGAGCTGGCGACCGAAGCGGCGGGTGATGAAGGCCCCCAGGCTCTCGTCGCCAACCTGCCTGCGCGGAGGCAGGAAGAGCTCCAGGGCCATGCGCGCCTTGGCCGGCGGTGAGAGCAGGCGCGTGCGCAGCATGGGGCCAACCCGTGCGGGCACCATCATCGCCAGCCCCTCGGGCATGGGCACCAGCCGCCCACGCTGCACCACGAATACCTTCCGCCGCTGAGGGTCTGTCCCCTCCAGGCGTCCCTCAAGACCGAGTTCGCGGCACAGCGCCAGGGCCCAGGGCTTGGTGGAGACGAAGGTGTCGGGGCCGCCCTCGATGACGAAGCCGTCGACACGCTCGGTCAGGATCTTGCCGCCCCAGCGATCGCGCTCCTCCAGCAGTGTGATCCGCAGCGGCAGACCCTGGGCACGAGCGTCCTTTTGCAGGGTGTAGGCTGCCGTCAGGCCGGCGATGCCGCCTCCGACGACCACAACGTGCGCTGGGGCGCTCATGGCTGCCCTCTCCGGTCTGGCGCGGCGTGCCCCGCTAGGCCGCCGGCCGCATCCGCACGGCGGCGCTGTGCCGTGTCAACGTCGTGCAGGACCTGGGCGTGCTCGCTGAGAAAGCCGACGGGAACCAGGGGAAAGGCACAGAAGATGGGCGCGGGTGGGCTCGCCGCGCCGGGCCGCGGCTCCCCCGCCGGAGCGGCGCCCGTGTAGATCGATGGCTCACTCATCCCCGGCCTCCTGTTCGTCTTGCGGCCGGTAGGTGTGGACCATCTCCACGACGGCGCGCACGTTATCGACAGGGGTTTCCGGCAGAATGCCATGCCCCAGGTTGAAGATGTAGCCCGGCTCCGGCCCTGCCTGGTGCAGCACGCGCATCACCTGGCGCTCCAGCTCCTCGCGGGGGGCGAAGAGGGCGATCGGATCCAGGTTGCCCTGCAGGGCGACGCGCGAGCCAAAGCGCCGCCTGGCCTGGTCCAGTGGCACTCGCCAGTCCAGGCCCAGCACGTCTCCGCCGGCTTCAACCATCAGATCGAGCAGTGTGGCGGTACCCGTGCCGAAATGGATCACCGGCACGCCGGTTTTCCGCAGGCCGCGCATCAGGTAGGCGGTATGGGGCTGCACGTACTCCTGGTAATCCTCCGGGCTGAGAGCGCCGACCCAGCTATCGAAGATCTGCAGAGCCTGCGCCCCCGCTCGGGCCTGCTCCGTCAGGTAGTCCAGGATGATATCGCGCAGGAGCTGCATCAGCCGATGCCACGTCCAGGGCTGTTCGTACATCAGGCCCTTGACCGTTCGGAAGTGCCGCGTGGGGCCGCCCTCGACCAGGTACGAAGCCACGGTGAAGGGTCCCCCAGCGAAGCCGATGAGGGGTACCTCCGGCGGCAGTTCTTTGCGCAGCAGGCGGATGGTCTCTGGGACGGAAGGCAGCTCAATCTCCGGGTCGATGCGCCGCAGGCGCAGGACGTCACCGGCGGAGCGGACCGGATTGTAGATGATCGGCCCCTCCCCTTTGACGAAAGCCAGGTCTGCGCCCATGGGGATCAGGGGCAGCAGGATGTCGGCAAAGAGGATGGCTGCGTCGACGCCCAGGGCCTGCACCGGCTGCAGGGTGACCTCGGCCGCCAGCTCCGGCTCGGCGCAGATCTCGAGCAGCGAGTACCGGGCGCGCAGGGCGCGGTACTCCGACATATAGCGGCCGGCCTGGCGCATCAACCACACGGGTATACGGTCGACTGGCAGGCGCCGGCAGGCGCGCAGGAAGCGCGAGGTGGGTTCGGGCCGGGGATCCGGGCCCTCCGGGCGAGTGCTTTCTTCGCCGTCTATCAGGTGGGTTGGAGGGGTGCGTTGCGGCGTCATGAAATCACCTCGTCTGCCACGGCCTCAGGGAGATAGGCGCAGGCCGGGTCCGGGGCCAGATAGTCGCCGGTGACGCCGTAGGCGCGCCCGCGCTGACCACCACACAGCTCGCGATAGACACAGATGCCGCATTTCCCTTTCAGTTTGCTCGGGTCGCGCAGGTCGCGGAAGAGCGGGTGTAGGCGATAGACCTGGACCACGTCGTGCTCGCGCACGTTGCCGGCCGCCAGCGGCAGGAAGCCGGAGGGCATGATCTCCCCCAGGTGGGAGATGAAGAGGAACCCTTTGCCGTCGTTGACGCCCTTGACGGGGCGGTCCAATCCGTCGGCGTATTGGAATCCCGCTCCCTGAAAGGTCACCTCGCTGCCGGCCGGCACTTCGGCCTTGCGGCGCTCGACAGCCACGCGCCGGTACATGGGGGCGGCGGTGGCCTTGATGTCGAAGGGGGCCTCCTTCGAGAGGTCGTACAGCCAATGGAAGAGCAGCTCGTGTTCCTGCGGTGAGATCATGTGCGCCGCCTGGGCGCGGCCGGTGGGCACCAGGAAGAAGACCGACCACTGCACGGCGCCCACCTCCTGGATGAAGTGCACCATCTCCGGGAGCAGGTCGATGTTGTGCCGGGTGACGGTGGTGTTCACCTGGGCGCTCAGGCCGACGGCGTGGGCGTTGTGCAGGATGCGCATGGTCCGTTCCCAGGAGCCCTCCACCTGACGGAAGCCGTCGTGCACCTGCGGGGAAGGGGCGTCCAGACTGAGGGCGATGCGCCGGATGCCGGCGGCTTTCGCTTTGTGGAGGCGGGCCTCGGTGGGCAGGGCGGTGGCGGTGGGCGTGAGGGAGCAGCGCAGGCCCACCTCGCTGGCGTAGGCGATCAGGTCGAAGAGATCGCGCCGCATCATGGGATCGCCGCCGGTGAAGATCAGGATGGGGTTGCCGAAATCTTTGAAGCGCTCAATGAGACGGAAGGCTTCCCCGGTGGTGAGCTCGCGCGGATCACGCCTGCGCTGCGCGTCGGCCCGGCAATGGACGCAGGCGAAGGCGCAGGCCCGGGTCACCTCCCAGGCAATGGTGAAGGGAGCCTGGTCGAAATCGGCGCCCTGCATGTGGTGGTCGTGCAATTTGCGCTCCCCCGCGGCTCTCGGGCTCAACGTGTCGTAGGGCATGGCTTCCTCGCAGTATGGTGGCTTTGCGTGCATTACTTCGGTCGTGCCCCCTCCAGGAGCCAGGCGGCGGCGTCCCGGGCGTGATAGGTGATGATCAGGTCGGCGCCGGCGCGCTTGATGCCGGTCAGCAGTTCCAGGACTGTGCGGCGCTCGTCGAGCCATCCTTTCTCGGCCGCAGCCTTCAGCATGGCGTATTCCCCGCTGACGTTGTAGGCGGCCAGCGGGATCTCGGGATGGCGCTGACGCACGCTCTGGATGACGTCCAGATAGGGCAGGGCGGGCTTGACCATCAGCAGGTCGGCGCCCTGGGCGACGTCCAGATCCGCCTCGAGCAGGGCCTCGCGAGCGTTGGCGGGGTCCATCTGGTGCGACCGCCGGTCGCCGAAACGGGGCGGGGATTCGGCTGCGTCGCGGAAGGGACCGTAGAAGGCGGAGGCGTACTTGACGGCGTAGGAGAGGATGGCGATGTGGTGGAAGTCGGCCGCGTCCAGCGCCCGGCGGATGGCGCCCACCATGCCGTCCAGCATGCCGCTGGGCGCCACAATGTCGGCGCCGGCCTCGGCGTGGGATACGGCCACCCTTCCCAGGATCTCCAGCGTCTCGTCGTTGAGCACGTAGCCCTGCGGCAGGTGGGGGTGGGGCGGAGGGGCGCCCTGGTTGATCAGCCCGCAGTGACCGTGGTCGGTGTACTCGCAAAGACATACGTCGGTGATGACGACCAATTCGGGGGCGGCCTTCTTGATGGCGCGGATCGCCTGCTGGACGATGCCCTGCGGGTCGAAGTTCTCCCGGCCGAGGGGGTCTTTTTCGGCCGGGAGGCCGAAGAGAATGACGGCCGGGATGCCCAGCTCGGCGATGGACCTGGCCTCGGCTGGCAGGCGATCGGCGGAATACTGGAAGACGCCGGGCATGGAGGGGATCTCGCGACGCAGGTTCTCCCCATGGCGCACGAAGAGAGGCAGGATGAGGTCGGCCGGCGTGAGCCACGTCTCACGCACCATGCGGCGCAGGCCGCGCGACAGGCGCAGGCGCCGCGGGCGCCGTGCGGGGTCTATCGATGGAGTGGGGGTTTCGCGGGTGATGCTCATGAGACGTGCTCCGTGAAGTGCTCTTCCAGCAACCGCAGCAGTCCCTCGGCCGTGTACTGTTCGGCCTCGATGATGCCGCGATAGCCGTGGCCCTGAGCGGCGGCGGTCGTCACCGGCCCGATGCAGGCCACGACCGGATCGCCCGGCAGGGCGAGCGGGTCCAGGCCCGCGTGGCGCAGGATGAAGACGAAGTGCTGCACGGTGGAGGGGCTGGTGAAGGTGAGGGCAGCGACGCCCTGTCGCAGGTCGTCGAGCGACTCGGGCCTCGGCGTTGCCGCGACGGCGCGGTAGATGGGGATCTCGTCAACCGTCGCGCCGCGGGCGCGCAGGATGCGCGGCAGCGCCGGGCGGGCCCCCGCGGCGCGCGGCAGCAGCACCCTGGCGCCGGCGGCATCTGGCAGCTCGCGGCCGACACTTTCGCCAATGAAGACCTGAGGGACGAAATCTGGCTCGACGCCGCGCTCCCGCAGCGCGGCGGCCGTGGCCGGGCCGATGGCTGCGACGCGCAATGAGGGGTGGGACTGCGGATCGAGGTCGATGGCCGCCATGCGCTGCCAGGTGAGCGCCACGGAGTTGACGCTGGTGAAGACCAGCCACTGGTAAGCAGGCAACTCCGCCAGGGCCTGGTCCAGGCGTTCCAGATCCTTAGTGGGGGTGATCTCGATGGCGGGGAAGAGGATGGGCGTGGCGCCGCGGGCGCGCAGGCCGGCGACGAGTTCCGCGGCACGCACCTTGGGGCGCGTGACCACCACGCGCAGGCCCTCCAGCGGCAGTGGACTATTCATGGGGTACATACTCCTCGGCACCCAGCTCCAGGGCCTGCCTGGCCAGCCGCCGGCCGAGGGCAGCAGGGTCGTCGCCCTGGCCGCTGACGCGGATGATGCGGCTTCCGTCGGGCGCGGCGACGACGGCCTGCAGCGTGCACTGGCCGTCGACCACCTCAGCGTGTGCGCCGACCGGAGCGGAGCAGCCGCCTCCCAGGCCGCCCAGAAAGGCGCGCTCGGCTTCCACGGCCAATCGCACCTCGCGCTGCTCGAGCGCGCGCAGCATGGAGATGACCGCTTCGTCCCCGGCCCGGCATTGGACGGCCAGAGCCCCCTGGCCGGGTGCCGGCAGCATGGCGGAGAGAGGCAATCGCTCGGCGATGTGGGCCTCCAGGCCGATGCGCTCCAATCCGGCCGCGGCCAGCAGCGCGGCATCATAGTCGCCGCGCTGCACCTTGGCGACGCGGGTCTCCACGTTGCCCCGCAGGGAGCGCACCTCCAGATCGGGGCGCAGGGCGAGCAATTGCGCCCGGCGCCGGGGGCTGGAAGAGCCCACCACGGCGCCCGCAGGGAGTTCGGCGAGCGTCTGTCCCTCACGGCTGATGAGCGCGTCGCGCGGGTCGGCGCGCAGCAGGACGGCGGCCAGGACCAGGCCGGGCGGGGATTCCAGCGGCAGGTCCTTCAGGGAGTGGACGGCCATGTCGACATCGCCGGACCTGAGGGCCGCCTCCAGCTCCTGCGTGAAGAGTCCCTTGCCGCCGATCTCCGGCAGGGGGCGGTCGAGGCGCCGGTCGCCTTCGGTGGTGTAGATGCTCACCTGGAAACTGCGTTCGGGGAAGGCGCGTGCCAGAGCTTGCTGCACCTGTTGCGTCTGCCAGCGCGCCAGTCTCGAGGGGCGGGTGGCCAGAATCACGGGGAGCAGGGGGTGGTGTTGGCTCATGCTTTCCTCGACGGGTGGATCTTCTCGGTGTCCGCTCGAGCTGGGATGCCATCCAGCCCGAAGAGCTTCTGGGCCACGATGGCGAACTCAGCGCCGTGGCCGTTCAGCGCTTCGGCGCGCAGGCGGGCCGTGGGAGGGCCGAGGAGTTTCTTTACTAGAGAACGAGTCAGGGTCTCGATTTGTTGCACCTGCTCTTGCGAGATGTCTGGCAGCCGCCGCAGCGTGCGTTCCATCTCTTTGCGACGAATCCGCTCGGCCTGCTGCTGCAAGGCGATGATCAACGGACGCACGTCCAGCGCTTCGAACCAGGACATGAAATTCTGGCTTTCCTGCTGCAGGATGGCCTCGACGCGCGGCACCTCGCTCTGCCGTCTTCCCAGTGTCTTGTGCAGACGATGTTGGAGATCATCCAGGTCGTAGAGCTGCACGCCGGGGACGGAGGCCACCTCGGGTTCGACGTCACGCGGCAGCGCGATGTCCATGATGATCATGGGCCGGCTCTGACGGCCTTGCATGGCCCGCGCCACGCGCTGGCGGGTGAGCAGCGGGTGGGGGGCGCCGGTGGAGGTGATGAGGATATCGGCCCATAGCAGCTCTTCGTCCAGGGCCTCGAAAGGGCGCGCTCTGGCTTGCCAGCGATCGGCGAAGGCCCTGGCGCGGGCGACAGTGCGGTTGATGACACAGATCTCGGCGACGCCGCGCTTGCGCAGCGCCTCCACGGCGAGCTTCCCCATCTCGCCCGCGCCCATGACCACCACGTGGGCGCCCGCCAGATCTTCGAAGACTTCGGCCATCAGGTGCACAGCCACGGAGCTGATGGTGGCGGGGTTGCGGCCGATGGCCGTCTCGTGGCGGGCGCGCTTTCCGCCGTGGATTGCGGTCTGAAAGAGGCGTGACAGGACCGGGCCGACGGCTCCCAGGCGCAGGGATTCTGTGTAGGCGTCGGCCACCTGGCCCAGGATCTGGGGTTCCCCCAGCACCATCGAATCCAACCCGGCGGCCACGCGCAGCAGGTGGTCGACTGCATTCTGGTCCAGCATGTGATACAGATGCGGGGAGAGTTTGGGCCGCGGGACGTCACTGGCCTCCGCCAACAGGTCCTTGAGCGGGTTGGGGTCGGCGGAGGGGGAGAGGACGTAGAGCTCGATCCGGTTGCAGGTAGAAAGCACAACAATCTCCGAGAGGGATCCCGAAGAGTTCGGCACCTTGCAGCCACAGCGGGCCAACATGGCACGCCGCTGAGCGGAGTCCAGCGCCAGGCGCTCGCGAAGCGTGATGGGTGTTGTGCGGTGATTCAGCCCCAGGCAATGAAGATGCATGACGATGGCCCCTAAGTGTGTGCAGCGCTGAGGGAGTCGGTGGGCTGGTAGCATTCAGCCACACCGAGTTCGAGCGCGTTCAGGACGGTGTTCAATTCGTGCATCAGCCCGCGGGCCGATTCAGGTCTGAGCTGGACCTGATCGGGGAGCTGGAAGGCTGCGTCCAGCACGATGCCCCGAAAGAAAAGCACGATCTGCAGCGCGTCAACGAGGGACAACCCCTTGCGCCTGGCGCCCTCGGCGTAGGACCAGGCCAGGTCGTGGGCTTCCTGCAGGAGCTCCTTACGCCGATCGGGATGCAGCGCATATTCGACCATCACTCCCAGTGTGCGCCGGCCCAGCAAGCGCATCAGCTCGCGCTCCTCAGGGCCGTAGCTCGCCATCCACCCCTCGTCGCTCTGCAGGTTCTGCAGGCTGAAGCGGGCCTTCTCGAGCGCCTCGTTGGCCCATAGATGCTCGAGGCCGCCCAGGGTCTTCAGGCGATCGCGCTGCTGGGAAAAGGAACGCAGGTCGGCTTCCGAGAAGCGCCGGTGGCCGCCGGGCGTGCGTAGGCTGGGAAGCTGGCCGTTGTCGGCCCACCTGCGGACGGTCGTCGGGTGGACGCCCAGGAGCGCCGCAGCCTGTGAGAGCGTGAGCCATTTAGGGCCGGCAGTCATGCATTCGACCTCCGTGACAGAATCTAAGGAAATGTGTGGAATCCTGTAAATCTATGCAAATATATGCACTCGTACGCTATATCACACGTAGGTAGGATAGTGGACTTCGCTTAGAGCGCCCCTAATCGGGGATGAGAAACTGGTGAGTATTTGGCGTGCGATGCGGGGGATGGCCGCGGGCGATGGCAGCCTGATGCCGGCGCCTGCGCTGGAGCCGCCTCGTGGGTGCAGGTGAGCCTCAGGCCCGGGGCGGGCCTTGCAGGCTAGGACTTTAGGTTGGTTGCGCGATAAAGGGCCTATGGTACACTTAGGTCGTCTTGGCACCCCACGCGGAGGACCCCATGGCCGCAGAAGACAAACGCGTCGTCTGCATCGAAGACGAGCCCGAAATGATCGACCTGGTGCGGTTGATTCTGGGGCGTAAAGGATTCAAGGTCATTGGTGCGAACGGCGGCGTGGAAGGGTTGGAGACCGTGCGGCGCGAGCGGCCGGATCTGATCCTGCTGGACCTGATGATGCCCGACATGGACGGCTGGGAGGTCTACCAGCAGATCAAGGCTGACCCGACCCTGCGCGCTATCCCGGTGGTGGTCGTCACGGCCAAGGCGCAGTCCATCGACAAGGTACTCGGCCTGCACATCGCCAAGGTCGACGACTACATCACCAAACCCTTCGGACCGCAGGAGCTGCTGGAGAGCGTCGAGAAGATCCTGGGCGTGACCGAAAAATAACGGAAATCGGACATGCTGGAGAGCGGGGCGGCTGCGGTCGCCCCGTTTTTGCTGTAGGGAGGGCCAATGGCTCGCTGGGTCGAGGTGCGCAAACGTGATGAGGATGGGCGTCTGTTGTGCCTGGCGCGCTGGTGTACCAGCTACTGGTGTCGCCTGCGGGGTCTCACCTTCCGCAGGCGGCTGCCCCGGGGCAAGGGGTTGGTTCTGGTCGAACCCGCGGAAAGCCGCAGCGGGACGGCCATTCACATGTTCGCGGTTTTCTTTCCCATAGGTGTCCTCTGGCTCGATTCGCGCGGTAAGATTGTGGACCGACGGCTGGCGAAGCCGTGGCGCGTGTATCTGCCGGCGGCCCCGGCGCAGTACATTGTCGAGGGGTCGCCGGAGATGCTGAAGTGGGCAGAGATTGGCGATGTGTTGGAGTTCGTTGATGCCCGGTTGGGCTAAGAGGCTGGCCGGCCTATTGCTCTTCGCGCTCCTGCTGTTGACCGTCGTCCCGGGGGCCGGGGCACAGAGCGGCGGGCCGGTCTATGTGGTCCAGCCCGGGGATACCCTGACGGACATCGCGCAGCGCTTCGGCACCACTGTCGAAGCTTTGATCGAGACCAACGCCATCGCAGACCCCGCGCTGCTGGTGCCGGGCACCCCGTTGGTCATCCCGGGTCTGGAGGGGATGGAGGGGGTGCTGGAAACCCATAATGTGGCCTTCGGAGAAGGCCTGCACAGCCTGAGCCTGCAATATGGGGTGCCCGAGGCTGCGCTGGCGCGCCTCAATCGCGTCACCAACCCGGAACGGATCTATTTGGGGCAGCCGCTCATCGTGCCGCGAGCCGCCGAAGGCCCGGCGGCGCTGCGGGCGGCCACCACGCTTCTTCCTGTTGTAGGAGAGAGCCTGCTGGAGGTCTCTGTGCGGGCCGGGCTCTCACCGTGGGAGGTCCTGATTCTCAACCAGCACAGCGATCGCCTGTGGTTGTTGCCCGGTGAGCCGCTGGCCCTGCCGGGCGGCGATCGCCCGGCCAGCGACCTGCCGGCCTCTGTGCTCGAGCTGGAGGTCAACCCCGTGCCGGCGATCCAGGGGCGCACGCTGGTCGTGCGCCTGGGAGTGAGTGAGCCCATGTGGGTGGAGGGGACTCTGGGGGAACGCCCGCTCTATTTCAACGCACTGGGCGCGCTGGACTTCGTCGCGCTGCAGGGGGTGCACGCCATGGCCGAGCCGGGGCTCTACGACATGGAGATGCGCCTTTACGCCTCGAAGGGGGGCGCTCTCCTGTATTCCTATCGGCAGCCGGTGCGGGTGGTGACGGGCGGGTACCTGATGGATCCCGTGCTCATAGTCCCGCCCGAGACGCTGGACCCGGCGGCGACGGAGCCCGAGGACGAGCTGGTGGCCTCCATCGTTTCCCAGGTGACGCCCGAGCGGCTTTGGGAGGGGTCCTTCCAGTTCCCCTCGCCGTACACCACCGCCTTCCCCTCGCGCTTCGGCTCGCGCCGCAACTACAACAACACCGGATACACGCGCTATCATTCGGGGCTGGATTTCTACGGCGGGACGGGACAGCCGATCTACGCCCCGGCCAGGGGGCGCGTGGTGCTGGCGCGCGAGCTGACCGTGCGGGGCAATATGACCATCATCGACCACGGGTGGGGGGTCTTCACGGCCTATCTGCACCAATCGCAGATCCTGGTGGAGCAGGGAGACCTGGTAGAACCTGGGCAGGTGATCGGCCTGGTGGGGGGCACGGGGCGGGTGACGGGGCCCCACCTGCACTGGGAGGTGTGGGTCGGCGGCGTGCCAGTGGACCCTCTTGAGTGGACGGCGCGTCCCTTCCCCTGATGCGAGTGAGCGAGCTGTGGTTGGCGGGCGCGCCGCTCGAGCGCTCAGTCTTCGGCGGCCAGCTTTCCGGAGCGGTAATCGTCGATCAGTTGCCGGGCTTCCGCCTCCAGCGTGACGGGGACGCGGATCTTGACCCAGCCCAATGGCCCGGCTGCCAGGCCGATGGCGGTGCCCGCGGATTCGTGAGAGAGCATCACCTGGATGCCGTTGGCTTCTAGCATGCCGCGCAGGATCTCGGCCTCCAACATGCCCGGGACTTCATGGATCAGCACCCATTCTTGTGGTCCGGCGTCGCTATGCATCGCAAGATCTCCCATGCCGCTTCGGCTTCAGGCGTGAAGGCCCTTCACCATTGTACCCGGGTTCGCGGGCTGATGATGTGCGTTGTAGTATAATTGCGCCGCATACAGGTTCTAGACGGCAGCACACATCGAAGGTTCTAAGGTGTCTGTGACCTCCCAATCATCCGAAGTCTACTGGCAATCCTTTTCCATCGAGGACGGCGACCTCGATCTTATCTATAACGTGCTCATGGAGCGGGAAATGCCTCTCACGAGCGGAGAGATCGTCCGCCCGATCATCGAGGCTCGTCTGAGGCGGCTTGAGCAGGAAGCGCTGCGCGCCGCCGATGAGGCGCAGCGCGTATACCTTCCGGCAGAGGCCTACGAAGAGGGGGAGGTCCTGCTCTTCCCCGCTCTCGACAACGTCACGGGACGCGTGGTCGGCGTGCGCCCGGGGGACAACCCTGATCTTGGCGAGTTCGATGTCATCCAGGTGGCTTTCGACGGTGACGGCCAGCAGCGCGAATTCGCGGCCCGACTGGCTGTGCACAAGCTCAACCAGGTCCCCGAGGTCCAGGCCGAGGGCGAGCTCGACAAGCCCGAGGCGATAATGGAGCGCTTCGGAGACTTGATCGAGCAGCGCCTGATGGAGCGGCTGAGTGAGGTCGAGGACATCGTCAGCATCGCCGGCCGCTGGTTCCCCAAGAGCCTGCTGGCGGAGGTCAACGAAGGCCACCTCAATCTCGCCGAGGCCGTGCTCGACGTCGCCGGCGGCGGCCCGCTGCCCACCAGCGCGCTGCTGGAACACATCGAGCTGCCGGCGGGGATGGACCCCTTGTTGGCCGAGTTCTCGCTGGACTATGCCCTTCAGGAGGACGAGCGCTTTGACGAGGTGGGGCCGGCGGGCCAGATCCTGTGGTTCCTGCGTCGTCTCGAGCCGCCTGAAGTGCTCTTCACTCCGCCCCGCCTGGAGTACGAGCCGATCAGCTACGATCGCAGCGTGCTCACGGATTCCCTGCTCGAACTGGAACGGCAGCTCGATGACGAGCTGAGCCAGGTGGAAGCGGCGGATGAGGCGCCCGATGAGGTAGTGCTGTCGGTCTTGTTCCCACATTGGCGTGTGGGTGCGCTTCCCCTGTCTTCGCGTCTGGCCCCCATGTTCCCGACGGCATACGAGGCACCGCGCATCCGCTTCATCCTGGTGGATGCTCACAGCGGTGAGAAGTTCCCGGGGTGGGTCGTGCGCCGGCAGCGCTATGTCTTCGGCCTTGATGAGTGGTACAGGCGCTACGACTTCCCGGCCGGTGGGCTGGTGCGCATCCGCCGCGGAGATGATGTGGGCGAGGTGGTGGTAGAAGCCGTCGACCGACGCAAGCGCAACGATTGGATCCGAACCATCAGCATTTTCGAGGACGGCCGCATCGGTTTTACCATGCTCAAGCACCCCGTTGGCGCCGCATATGACGACCTGATGGTGGTGGGCATGGTAGATGCCACGGCGTTGGATGAGGCGTGGCTGCGGGGGCCTCAGCGCAAGCTGCCGCTGGAGCATCTGGTGGTTCAGGTCTTCCGCGAGCTTGCCAAGTTGAACCCGCAGAGCGCCGTGCATGCCCAGGCGCTCTACTCCGGCGTCAACGTCATTCGTCGCGTCCCGCCCGGCCCTATCTTCGCTGAGCTGATGCTGCGCCACTATTACCAGCACGTGGGTGATCTCTACTGGCGCTTTGACGAATCGGCATGGAGGGATGCATGACCCCCACCAGCATCGATCGCGCGCGTCAGCTTGTGCGCCCTACGCTAGAGACCAAATTTCACATCGACTATCAATGGTGGGACAGGGCCGGCCGTGATCTGGATGTTTACCTGCGCAGCCACCTGTGCCCTGAGCATCAGGAAGTCTTCGCAGAGATGGCCTCCGATGTGCTGGTTGATCACGTGGACCCGGAAACGGCGGAGGTCACCCGGGTCCCGGGCATTCAACATGCCCTGATCGCCCATTGTTCCAAGCAGCCGGATTATCTCACCCCTCAGACCAGCCTGGTCAATGCCGTGTTCCGCATCTTCCTGGCCAACGGCAACACTCCGCTCTCGGCGCTTGAATTGGGCGAGCGCCTTGGAAAGCCGCCTCAGGTGATCCTGCGAACGCTGAGCGGCCGCAGAGTCTACAAGGGGATCCGTCCCTATATCGAGGAGGGCTGAAGCGCCTGCAAGGCCCCGCGCGACCGCGGCCCGGCGTCGGGCAACGCCGGCGGGCGGAAGTCGAGGAGCGGCTGAAGGGGAGCGTCTTGTACCGGCAGGACGCCTGTGGGATAATGACGGCGCTCGATCAACTCCCCTTCTCGGCGCCTTTGTGCCCCTGTAGCTCAACCGGATAGAGCACCGGACTTCTAATCCGACGGTTGTGGGTTCGAATCCCGCCAGGGGCGCCACGCGCGCGGCCGGCTGCATGGCCGGCCGCGGTCCTTCATGCCCAGGTGGCTTCACGCGGAACGGGCTGGCAGCTGGCGTGGGTTGGGAGCCCCCCACCCGCCAGCCCTATCCCTGCAGTGAGCTGGATCCTCCCTCGATGAGTGGCTCCGGTTGTTCCTCTGTCCAGAACTCGAAGTTGTCGAAAAAAACCGATACGTCGTGGCCGTAGAGGGCCAGCCCCACGACGCCCGGGAAGGTCGGCTGCTTGTAGAGGACCAGGACCGTGCGGCCGTTGACGCGCAGCGCGATGTCGCCGACCTCCTCCCACATGGTCGGGCTCACCTCGAACTCGATGCGATTGGTCTGTCTGCCCGGCCGCACCAGGCCGCTCCATTGGCCGGCGATCCACGCCCACTCGCCCAGCTCGTCGTAAAGAAACCACAGATCCACCGTCTGCCATGGCGTGATCTCATAGGTCATCAGGTAGTGCTCACCCCCGCTCACCATGAGCCCGTAGCCCCTGTCGCTCTGCCCCTCGCCGAAGGTGACGTCCACTGCCATGCGATAATAGGTGACCTCGCCGCAGGGGTTGCAGAAGGCGACGTGCTGCACGTAGGCGTCGGAGACGGGGAAGGGGCCGAAGCGCAAGGTTCCGTCCTCGATGGCGCACCCCTCGCAGAGCCAGATGCCCCGGTCCCAGGAGAAATCGTCTTCGACGACCAGTGGCCCCGGCGTGCGCGTGGCCGTCGGCGTCGCGGTGGGAGGGATGGGCGTCGCTGTTGCCGTTGCCGTCGGGGAGGCCGTTGCTGAGGCGGTCTCGGTGGCCCGGGGCTGCCCGGCCGTGGCGGTCTGTGCCACCACGGTCGCCGCGAGCTCTTCCGGGCTCGGCTCCGCCACGCGGTAGGGGACCGCGCATGCTGCGAGCGTGAGCGAGAACCCGAGCAGGAACCCGACGAGGAGCCGCCAGCTTGACTTTGCCATGGGATAGCCCCCTTTCTCGCGCCCATTGCAAGGCTTGGCTCGTTTATAGCAGGGTCGTCATGCGCGGGCAAGCTGGCATGCCCCTCACCATCAGGCGGCCAGCCTGGTGCGCGCGCCGCACGGGAAACGCCGGCCTGCTTCAACGCGGCGCTGCAATCGCTCCTGGACCCCATGGACGCCGCCATCGAAGCGGTTGAGACCTTTCAGAACGGCGCAGCTCAGAGCGACGTAATGGACTACGTGAACACGGCCTCCCAGCACATGGCAGCCATCTCCCCGGACCACGTACGCCGACGCGAGTACGCGCCCCTCGGCCGCTGACGGCCCTCAACGCTCAGGCTCTTCGGCAGTCCTTCGCAGGGCCTTCATCAGATCTTCATGCCGCGCTGCCAGAATACGGGCAGGCGGCAATCCTGGCGCGCCGAGCCCGGCTCCGAAAGCGCCCCGCGCCGCCAGGCCAAGGGCTATAATGGAGCATATGAGCGGAAACGTGCTGATCATTGAAGACGAACCGGAGCTGGTGCAGGTCCTGCGCGATTACCTGGAGCGCGCCGGTTTCCACGTGGAGGCGGCCTACGATGGCGTCTCCGGCCTGTCCACCTTCCAGCACCGCCGGCCGGACCTGGTCTTGCTGGATCTGAACCTGCCGGGCATGGACGGCCTGGACGTGGCGCGGCATATGCGCCGCGCGGCGGACGTGCCCATCATCATGGTCACGGCGCGCGTCGAGGAGACGGACCGCCTGATCGGCCTGGAGCTGGGGGCGGACGACTACATCAGCAAGCCCTTCAGTCCGCGCGAAGTAGTGGCGCGCGTGCGCGCCGTCCTGCGCCGGGCACAGCCGAAGAAAGATGAGCCGGAGATCATCCGCGCCGGTGAGGTTGAGATCGACCGCACGCGCCATCGGGTCTGGGTGCAGGGTCGGGAAGTGGACCTGACGCCGACGGAGTTCAGGTTGCTGGCGGCCCTGGCCGCGGAACCGGGCCGTGCCTTCACGCGCCTGCAGCTGCTGGAAGCCATTCAGGGGGACGCCTACGAAGGCTACGAACGCACCGTCGATGCGCACATCAAGAACCTGCGCGCCAAGATCGAGCCCGACCCGAAGCGGCCGCGCTACGTCGAGACGGTGTTCGGCGTCGGCTATCGTTTCGCGGAGGGTTAGCCGATGGCTCGCAGGATGCCGCGCGTCAGCCTGCTGTGGAAGTTCCTGCTGGCCTTCCTGCTGGTGGTCGTCTCGGGTGTGATGACCTTCTGGCTGTTGGCCGGGAAGGCGACGGCGCGCGAGGTGCGGGGCTTCATGTTCCGCGGCGGCATGACCGATGCGCAACGGCTGGCCGGCCAATTGGCGGCCTTCTACCAGGGCCGCGGCGGCTGGGTGGGCGTCGACTCGCTCATCGGCGGATCCTCCTTCGACCATCCAGGCATGGGACACCCGAACATGGGCGGGCCTCACGGCATGGGCGGGATGGCGGGGGTGGATATGGCGGGCGTGGCCGTCACTCTGGCCGATCCGCAGGGATCCGTGATCGTCAGCACCTCCCGCACGCCGGGCGAACCTCTCCCGCCAGATGCGCTGGCGGATGCGCTGCCCATCATGGTGGAGGGGGAAACGGTTGGCTACCTGATCGTGGCGACGGGCGACGCGCCGCGCCCGGAGGAGGACCTGCTGAGGCGTCTGCGGCGGTTGCTGGGTCTCTCGTCCCTTGTAGCCGGCGGCGTCGCTCTGTTGGTGGGCGGTGGGCTGGTGATCGGTCTGCTGCGCCCCATTCGCGACCTGACGCGCGCCGCGCGTGGCTTGGCCGGCGGCGATCTGCATCAACGCGTATCGGTGCGCACGGCGGATGAAGTGGGCGAGCTCTCGCAGGCTTTCAATCAGATGGCGGAGAACCTGGAGCGCGCCGAGGCCCTGCGCAGGGAGATGACGGCCGACGTGGCGCACGAACTGCGCAATCCGTTGGCCGTGATGCAGGCCAGGCTGGAAGGCATCGTCGACGGAGTCTATGAGCCGACCGCGGAGAACCTGGGCCCGGTGCTGGAACAGGCTCGCCTGCTGAACCGGCTCATCGAGGACCTGCGCACGCTGGCCATGGCCGACTCCGGGGCGCTTTCGCTGGAGCGAGAGCCCGTCGACCTGGGCGATCTGGCAGCGCGCATGGTTGAGGGGCATCGTGCCCAGGTCGGGGCTGCAGGGGTTGAGATCCTGCTCCGCATGCGGGAAGGGACGGGGCCCGTCGTGGAGGCCGACCCCTCGCGCATCGGCCAGGTGTTGGGCAACCTCTTGAGCAACGCCCTGCGCCACACGCCGGAAGGCGGGCGGGTGGAGGTTGAGGTGCACGCCGACACCGAGCGAGGGCTGGCGATCCTGGAGGTGCGCGATACGGGCGAGGGCATACCACCCGAGGCGCTGCCCTACATTTTCGAGCGCTTCTTTCGGGCCGACCGCGGGCGCTCGCGGCAGGCTGGCGGGTCGGGGCTGGGGCTGGCCATCGCGCGCAAGCTGGTAGAGGCCCATGGGGGTACGCTCACCGCGGCCAACCGACCGGAAGGGGGGGCGGTCTTCAGGATGGCGCTTCCCCTGGCCGCGATGGATGTGGCTTCGGTGCAATCATAACCGAACGCGTTGAGCGATTTTCCGGCTCGAGTCAGCTCTCAAGCGACCTGGAGACATCCGTAAGCGTGCAGGGGCGGTTCACGAGCCGCCCCGGTGGGCTTTCTCCCACCGGGCTGTGAGGCCCTTCCCGGGAAGCGTGATGCCATGGACCGAGAGGCGCGGCTGCCGACTGGGCATCTGGCCGATAGGGCAAGAAGGTTGACGCACTTCGGTGGGCGCAGGAAGCCGGAGACCGGCAAGGGTGTGGGGGGTTACAGGTCCTCTTCGCCGGCCAGCGCACGGGCGCGCTTCCAGGGCGGCAGGTTCTCTTTCTCGGCCAGGGTCTCTTGCAGTTCGAAGATCTGATCGCGCAGCGCGGCCGCCTTTTCGAACTCTAGCGCTTGGGCCGCGGCCTGCATGCGTTTCTCCATCTCCTTGATCAGGCGCGACAGTTCATCCTTGGGCAGGTCGGCCGGCGCGAAGGCCTGGTAGGCGGCTCCGGCTTCGGCGACGGCGCGCGCCGTCATCTGGTCGGTCAGGTCGCGGATCTCCTTCACGATGGTGGCCGGCTCGATGCCGTGTTCCTTGTTGTAGGCCAACTGTTTTGCGCGGCGGCGTTCCGTCTCGTCAATCGCCCGGCGCATCGACTGCGTAATGCGATCGGCGTACATGATCACCCGCCCGCGGACGTGTCTGGCGGCGCGGCCGATGGTCTGGATGAGGGCGATGTCCGAGCGCAGGAAGCCTTCTTTGTCGGCGTCCAGGATTGCCACCATGGAGACCTCCGGCAGGTCGAGGCCCTCCCGCAGCAGGTTGATGCCCACCACGACGTCATAGACGCCCAGACGCAGATCGCGCAGGATGCCGACGCGCTCCAGGGTGTCGATCTCCGAGTGCAGGTAGTGCACCTTGATCCCCATCTCCAGCAGATAGTCGGACAGATCCTCCGCCATGCGTTTGGTGAGCGTGGTCACCAGCACCCGCTCGCCGACCTCGACCCGCTGCCGGATTTCTCCGACCAGGTCGTCGATCTGGCCCTCCACCGGGCGGACTTCTACTTCGGGGTCTACCAGTCCGGTAGGGCGGATGATCTGCTCCACCACCTGAGAGGCCCTCTCTATTTCGTAGGGGCCGGGCGTGGCCGAGGTGTAGATGATCTGGCCGGTGCGTTCTTCGAATTCGTCGAAGGAGAGCGGTCGATTGTCCAGCGCGGAGGGGAGACGGAAGCCGTAGTCCACCAGCGTCTGCTTGCGCGAGCGATCGCCGGCGTACATGCCTCTGATCTGAGGGATGGTCATGTGGCTCTCGTCGATGACCAGCAGGTAATCGGGCGGGAAGTAGTCCATCAAGGTCCAGGGCGGTGAGCCCGGCGGGCGCTGGTCCAGGTGGCGCGAGTAGTTCTCGACGCCGGCGCAGTAGCCCACCTCGCGCAGCATTTCCAGGTCGTAGCGCGTGCGCTGTTCCAGGCGCTGCGCCTCCAGCAGCTTGCCCTCCCGCTGGAGCTGGGCCAGGCGCTCGGCGAGCTCGGCCTCGATGTCACGGATGGCGGCCTGCAGCTTCTCCTCTTCGGTGATGAAGTGCTTGGCAGGGTATATGGAAATCGAATCCCGTTCGGCGAGCAGCTCGCCCGTCAGCGGGTCGAATTCCACGATGCGCTCCACCTCTTCATCGAAGAACTCGATGCGCAGGCCGTGCTGGCCGTAGGCGGGCACGACTTCCAGTGTGTCTCCGCGGACGCGGAAGACGCCCGGCCGCAGCTCGATGTCGTTGCGCTCGTAGTGGCTCTCGACGAGCTGGCGCAGGACTGCCTGTCGGCGGTAGCGGCGGCCCACCTCGAGCTCGACCACCACGCGGCCGTAGGCCTCGGGGTTGCCGATGCCGTAGATGCAGGAGACGGAGGCCACCACGATCACATCGCGGCGCGAGATGACGGAGGTGGTGGCCGACAGCCGCAGGCGGTCGATCTCCTCGTTGATCTCGGTCTCCTTCTCGATGTAGAGATCGTGTTTCGGGACGTAAGCTTCGGGCTGGTAATAGTCGTAGTAGGAGACGAAGTACTCGACCGCGTTTTCGGGGAAGAAGCTCTTGAACTCGGCGTAGAGCTGGGCGGCCAGCGTCTTGTTGTGGGCGATGACCAGGGTGGGGCGCTGCACGCGGGCGATGATGTTGGCGACGGTGAAGGTCTTGCCGGTGCCTGTGGCCCCCAGGAGCACCTGGTGTTTGTCGCCGCGCAGCAACCCCGCCTGCAGTTGCTCGATGGCTTGCGGCTGGTCGCCCGTGGGTTTGTAGGGAGCGTGCAGGCGGAATTCGGTCATCGCGGCTCTGCTCCAAGGCGAACAGATGTGCGCCAGGCGAATTGTATCACGCCTGCGAAGGGTGAGGTGAGCCTGTGAGTGCCTCGGTCCTGGCGCGCAAAGCGGCCGCGAGGATGGTCAAGGGGCGGGCCTCAGGCCCGCCCCTTGGGTTCTCCATTCACTTCACCGGTTGGCTGAGAGGCAAGATCGGCGAGCGTGCGCCGGGTGGGCTTGCCTGGCTCTAGCCCTTCACCGCGCCGGCGGTGAGCCCCTCCACCAGGAAGCGTTCGAAGAGGCTGAAGACGAAGATGATGGGCAATGTGATGATGACGCTGCCGGCCATCAGGAAGGTGCGCGGTACCTCCTGCCCATCGAGCTGTTGCAGGCCCAGGGGCAGCGTCCAACTGGGCTGGCTTTCCACCAGGAAGAGCAGGGCGAAGAGGAATTCGTTCCAGGCGATCATCCAGGTGTAGAGGGCGACGCTGGCGATGGCGGGCATGGCGAGCGGGATAGTGATGCGCCAGATGACTTCCAGCCGGCTGGCGCCGTCGATGAGCGCGGCTTCTTCCAGCTCGCGCGGCACGCTGGGGAAGTAGCTGCGCAGCATGTAAAGCGCGACCGGCAGCGTCCCGGCCAGGTAGATGATGGTGACCGTGTAGGGGTTGCCGCGCAGGGGGATGCCCAGCGACTGCTGGATGCGCACGAAGAAGACGAAGAGCGGGATGCCGATGACGATGGCGGGGAACATGTAGATGAGCAGGATCCCCCAGCTCATGGCCGATCGGCCGCGAAACTGCAGGCGGGTGACGGCGTAGGCGGCGGGCACGGCGAGCACCAGCGTCAAGGCGACGGTGATGAAGGACACGATGACGCTGTTGCGGATGTAGGTGAGGAAGCCGTACCTGATCAATACCGCCGCGAAGCTGCTGTTGCGGATAGCCGTTGTGCACGCCTCGCTGGCGCCCCGCAGGCAGGTGAGGGGCGCGAAGACTGAGGCTACGTCTATGGCGCGCGGCAGGGCGCGCAGCGGGTGCAGCAGCACGTCGCTGTAGGGTCGGAAGCTGAGGTTGAGCATCCAGTAGAAAGGGAAGGCCGTGATGACCAGGAAGAAAAGGATGCTGAAGGCGCGGATGAGCGAGCCAAGGGCGCGCTCGACGCGCTCGCGTGACCAGTAGGAAAGGGTGTAGCGCTCGCGCATGCTCATTCCTCCTCTTCCGGCTGGAACCAGCGCAGGTAGATGAAGACTAGAGCGCCGAGGATGAGGGCCATGATCACCGCCACCGCCGCTGCGACGCCCACGTTGCGGCGCGCGAAGAGCCACTGGTAGATCTGGATGGTGATGACCTCGGTACCCGCCGCGCCGCCGTTGAGCAGGAAGATGTCGTCGAACTTGTTGAAGGTCCAGATGAAGCGCAGCAGCAGCAGCGTGCCGGCCACGGCGCGCAGTTGGGGCAAGGTGATGTACCACAGCAGTTGTGAGGGCGAGGCGCCGTCGACGGCCGCCGCCTCATAGAGGTCGCGCGGTATGGCCTGCAGGCGGGCCAGGAAGAAAAGGAAGGCGAAGGGGAAATAATGCCAGGCTTCGAAGAGGATGACGGTGACGAGCGCCAGCGGGACGTTGAGGTCGAGCCCCAGGATGTTGACGGAGTAGGCGCGCGTCGTGAGATAGCTGAGCGGCTCCATGCCCAGGCGGCTGAGCAGCAGCGTCACCACGCCGATGTTCTTGTCCAGCATCAGCTTCCAGATGAAGGCCAGGGAGACCACCGGCGCGATGTAGGGGAATAGCAGCAGGCCGCGGAATATGTTCCTGCCGGGGAAGGGATCGCGCACGATGAGCGCCGCCCATACCCCTATCAGCAGTGCCAGCACGGAGCTGGCGATGGTGTAGACGAAGGTGACGCGCAGCGCCTCCCAGAAGCGCCCGCCGCGGGCAGTGATGGCGCGCATGTAATTGTTGAGGGAGGCGTTGCTGATGTCGAGCAGGTTGATGTTGGGCAGATCTTGCAGCCGGATGGGTTGCAGGCTGAGGATGATGTTCCAGACGATGGGGAAGATGACGATGAGGAAAACGACGACGAGCGTGGGGGCCAGCAAGCCGTAGGCCAGTCTGGCTTCTCGCGCGCGCAAGCTGAGCCTGCGCCGGTTAGCTGGTTGTGCGCTCAAGGGTCCACTCCTCGGGCATGAGCGGTCCGTGGTTGAATGGCGCGGAGCAGGGCAGGGGGCCGCGTGCCCCCTGCCCTTGAAGGCAGCCGTCCGTCTGGGCGGCGCCCCGCTTTACTCTTCCGCTGCCAGCGCGGCCTGGATCTCCTCCACGTTGGCCTGGAGCTCGGCTGCAGCCTCTTCGGCCGTCATCGCACCTTCGATGACGTCGGCGATGGCCTGCGGCACGGGCAGTTCGGAGTAGATGGCGCCCACCAGTTCGCCCTGACCCTGGGCGAAGCCCCAGCGGTCGAAGTTGTTGGCGCCCTGGATGATGGCCGAGAGCACCTCTTCGCTGTAGAAGTCGCTCAACGGCGCGCGGCGATCGACGCCCACTTCGAGCTGGGCCCAGCCGTCAAGGTAGGCCGTCGAGTTGTCGGCGGTGCCGCGCCGCATGGGGAACTTGCCCTCAGCGGCCACGCCGAGCCAGTCGAGGTAGCCGTCGCTCAGCCAGTACTGCACGAAGGCCTTGGCGGCTTCGGTGTTGGCTTTGGAGGTGATGCCCATGTAGCTGACGGAGCCCCACTGGGCCGGGCTGCCGCTGGGGCCGGCGAAGGAGGGCACTACGCCGCTGTTCTTGGCCAGATAGGCCGGGTCATCGGCGCACTCGGGGCAGTTGGGCAGCGCGGAGTCGCGCAAGCCGGCCATCTCGTCCAGGATGAAGGGCGACCAGACGACCATGCCGGCCTCACCGGCGAAGTAGTTGGCGCGGGCCTGCAGCCAGTAGGTGGCGGTGTCGCCCGGGCCGTAGTCGCGCATCAGCGTGGCGTAGTAGTCCAG
>JAJRUD010000205.1 GCA_024277995.1 Chloroflexota bacterium | reverse complement strand
CGATGCAGCAACCCTTGCTCGCATGCCTGAAATAGAGAGATGACTCGCTCGTCGGAGAAACGCTTGCGAAGCTGGGCCATGGCACCCTGATTGACACCCCTCCCCCCGCGTGGTAGACTGCGCCCCAACAATCGAAAACGGGCGCCCTGAACCTGGGAGACGCCCCCCACTCATCCAGAGAGGCTGAGGGACCGGCCCTGTGAAGCCTCGGCAACCCCTGTCGGCGATCCTCGCCGGCGGAAGGTGCCAATTCCGGCAGAAGGTGCGGTAACGCCGCACGACTTCTGGAAGATGAGGGGTGAGACAATCCGCATGTCGAGCCTCTTCATCCTGAAGAGGCTTTTTTTGCCCGGCGGGTCGCCCTGTCTTGCGGCGAGGCGACGCCCTCGGTGAGCACCCACATCCGCGCTGCAATCTCTCGCGTGCGCTACGTCCCCGTTCGCTCACCATGAGACTGCCCGCAGGAGGATCGGCCTTGAACGCTCGCAGCTATACCAATCGGCGCTACCTGGACGCTCTGGCGGAGCGCGTGCTCATCTACGACGGCGCCATGGGCACCAGCCTGCAGGCCATGTCCCTCAGCGCCCAGGACTTCGGCGGCCCGCAGTCCGAGGGCTGCAACGACGTCCTGGTCCTCACCAAGCCCGCGGCCGTCGAAGAGGTCCACCGCTCCTTCCTCGAGGTGGGGGTGGACGTCATCGAGACCGACACCTTCCGCGCCAACCGCCTCACGCTGGCGGACTACGGCCTGGGCGACAAGGCTCTCGAGATCAACCGCGCCGCAGCCGCCCTGGCGCGGCGCCTGGCCGACGAATACGGCACGCCCGACCGGCCGCGCTTCGTGGCCGGCTCCATCGGCCCCTCGGGCAAGCTGCCCTCCGCCGACGATCCCGAACTCTCGGATATCACCTTCGACGAGCTGGCCGACCTCTTCCGCGAGCAGGCCCTGGGCCTGATCCAGGGCGGCGTGGACCTGCTGCTCATCGAGACCTCGCAGGACCTGCTGGAGGTCAAGGCCACCATTCGCGGCATCATGCAGGCCTTCCAGGAGGCCGGCCAGTGGCTGCCCATCCAGGCCCAGGTGACGCTGGACACCACGGGCCGCATGCTGTTGGGTACCGACGTGGCGGCCGCGTTGACCACGCTGGAGCACCTGCCCATCGACGTCATCGGCCTGAATTGTTCCACCGGGCCGGAGCACATGCGCGAGCCCATCCGTTTCCTGGGCGAGCACGCCGCGCTGCCCGTCTCCTGCATCCCCAACGCCGGGCTGCCGCTCAACGTCGACGGTGAAGCCGTCTACCCCCTGGAGCCGGAACCCTTCGCAGCCGACCTGATCGAGTTCGTCGAGAAGCACAACATCAGCATCGTCGGCGGCTGTTGCGGCACCACGCCCGCCCACCTGCAGACCCTCGTCCAGGCCCTGCACGGCCGACCGCTCCCGCCCCGCCCGCCGCGGGGCGAGCCGCGCCTGGCCTCGGCCGTGCGCGCCGTTCCCCTGCGCCAGGAGCCCCCGCCGCTGCTCATCGGCGAGCGCATCAACACCCAGGGCTCGCGCAAGGCCAAACGCCTGCTGCTGGCCGAGGACTACGACGCCGTGCTGCAACTGGCGCGCGAGCAGGTGGCGCGCGGCGCACACGCGCTGGACATCTGCGTCGCGCTCACCGAGCGCACCGACGAGGCCGAGATGATGCGCACCGTGGTGCACAAGCTCTCCATGGGCGTCGAGGTACCCCTGGTCATCGACACCACCGAGCCGGAGGTGATGGAGGCGGCCCTCAAGGCCGCGCCCGGGCGCTGCGCGCTCAACTCGGTGCACCTGGAGGGCGGCCGCGAGAAGATCGACCGCGTCCTGCCTCTGGCCGTCGAACACGGGGCGGCGGTGATCGCCCTCACCATCGACGAAGAGGGCATGGCCAAGACCGCCGAGCGCAAGCTGCAGGTGGCGCGCCGCATCTACGACATCGCCGTTGAGGAGTACGGCCTGCACCCGGAAGACCTGATCTTCGACGCCCTCACCTTCACGCTGGCCACCGGCGACCCCGAATTCGCCGACTCAGCCGTGGAGACCATCGAGGCCATCCGCCGCATCAAAGCCGATTTGCCGGGCGTGCTCACCTCGTTGGGCGTCTCCAACGTCTCCTTCGGCCTCAGCCCCAAAGCTCGGCCGGTGATCAACAGCGTCATGCTCTACCACTGCGTGCAGGCCGGGCTGGACATGGCCATCGTCAACCCGCTGCACATCACCCCTTACGCCGAGATCCCTCAGGATCAGCGCGAGCTGGCCGAGGACCTGCTCTTCAACCGCCGCCCGGACGCCCTGCAGCGCGTCATCGAGTATTTCGAATCGGCTGAATCCACACAGCAGGAGGCACCTCTCGACCCCACCGCCGGCATGAGCCCCGAAGAGCGCCTGCATTGGCGCGTGCTGCACCGTCACAAAGAGGGCGTGGAAGCCGACGTGGACGAGATCCTGGCGCGCTACCCGCCCGAGGCCCGGCCCCAGGGCGCGGTCGAGATCCTGAACCGGGTGCTGCTGCCCGCCATGAAGGAGGTGGGCGACAAGTTCGGCGCTGGCGAGTTGATCCTGCCCTTCGTGCTGCAGTCGGCCGAGGTGATGAAGAAGGCCGTCGCCTACGTGGAGGGCTTCCTGGAGCGCCAGGAGGACGTCTCCAAGGGCACAGTGGTGCTGGCCACGGTCTACGGCGACGTGCACGACATCGGCAAGAACCTGGTGAAGACCATCCTGGCCAACAACGGCTACACCGTCCACGACCTGGGCAAGCAGGTGCCGGCCAACCTGATCGTCGATCGCGCCGCCGAGCTTGGCGCCGACGCCATCGGGCTGAGCGCCTTGTTGGTGAGCACCAGCAAGCAGATGCCCCTGGTGGTGAACGACCTGCGCCGACGCGGGCTGGAAATCCCCGTGCTGGTGGGCGGCGCGGCCATCAACCGCCGCTTCGGCCGCCGCATCCTCTTTGCTGAGGACGGCGATCCCTACGCGCCGGGCGTTTTCTACTGCAAGGACGCCTTCGAGGGCCTGGCGGTGATGGACCGCCTGATGGACCCGCAGCAGCGGCCGGCGCTGCTGGCCGAGACGCTGCAACAGGCTCAGCACGAGATCAGCCGCGCGGGAGCGCCCCGACGCCAGAGCGCACCGAGCCGGCCCAGGGTGGCCCAGGCGGAGCGCATCCCGCAGCCCCCCGCCTGGGGACCGCACGTGGTGGAATCCATGCCGCTGGAGCTGGTCTTCCAGCACCTGTCCAAGAAGGAACTTTTCCGCCTCTCCTGGGGCGCCAAGAACACACGTGGCGAGGAGTGGGAGCGCCTGCAGGCCGAGTTCGAAGAGAGGCTGGCGCGCATGCAGAAGGAAGCCCTGCAGCAGGGCTGGCTGAAGCCCCAGGGCGTGTACGGCTACTGGCCCGCCCAGAGCGACGGCGACGACCTGGTGCTCTACGACCCGCGCTCGCTCGACGGCCGTGCTCCAGCGGAGCTGCTGCGCTTTACCTTTCCCCGCCAGGAAAGCGGCGAGCGTCTGTGCCTGGCCGACTATTTCGCGCCCGTCGATTCGGGCCGCTTGGACGTCGTGGCCTTTCAGGTGGTGACCGTGGGGCAGGAGGCCACGCGGCGCTTCGACGCGCTGCAGCAGGCGGGGGATTACTCCGAGGCCTACTACACCCATGGGCTGGCCGTGCAGACGGCCGAGGCCGCCGCCGAATACCTGCACCGCCACATCCGCCGCGAGCTGGGGCTGGCGCCGGGCCAGGGCAAGCGCTACTCCTGGGGTTACCCTGCCATCCCTGACCTGGAGGACCACGCCAAGGTCTTTCAACTGCTGCCGGCGGAGGCGGCCCTGGGGATGAGCCTCTCGCCCGCCTACCAGCTCATCCCCGAGCAGTCCACCGCGGCCATCGTGCTGCATCACCCCGCGGCCAGGTATTTCAACCTGGGCGTGAGCCGGGTGGAGCAGTTGACGGCGGAATAGCGCATGCACAGGGTGAGGGGAAGCCGTTCGCCAGGGCGCCGCACGATCCGCCTGAAGGGCTACGACTATGCCCGGCCGGGCGCGTATTTCATCACGATTTGCACGCACAGGCGGCAGATGCTTATGGCCCGAGAGGCTATCGCCCGCATCGCGCGTGAGACATGGGACGAGCTACCCTCACGTTTCCCCGCCATCGCGCTCGACGAATTCGTGATCATGCCCAACCATGTTCACTTCATTTTGTGGCTCCAGCCCCCACCCGGGTAGGGGCGCAATTAATTG
>JAJRUD010000204.1 GCA_024277995.1 Chloroflexota bacterium | reverse complement strand
GCGGTGGCGTTGGCCTGCGGGTCCAGGTCCACCAGCAGGACGCGTTGGCCGGCCTGGGCCAGGTAGGCGCCCAGGTTGATGGCGGTGGTGGTCTTGCCGACGCCGCCCTTCTGGTTGACCAGGGCGTAGGTGCGGGTCATGGCGTCGCTCCTGAGCGTGCGGTGGCGATCTCCTCAGGGGTGGGGATGCTGGCCATGCCGCGCCGGGTGACCGATCGGGCGGCCAGGGCGTTGGCGAAGCGGGCCGCCGCCAGGGGGGCGCCGCTTTCCGTCAGGCAGACGAAGAAACAGGCGGCGAAGATGTCCCCCGCTCCGGTTGAGTCGACCTCTTCCACTTTCGGGGCCGGGATGCGCATTGCCCGGTCGTCGAAGAACAGGCGCACTCCGGCTGCGGCTTCGGTGACGGCCAGCAGGCAGCCGCAGCGGGCCATGGCTTCGATGCGCGCCTCATCGCCATCGATGTCCTCCAGGCTAACCACGGCGGCGCGCGCCCGGGCTAGCATGTGGTCCTGCGCGGGCCATGGGCCGAGCGACACGTTGCCCTGCGCGTCCCATCGACGCAGCCAGCCCTGCGGGGTGAGCATCACGCGTTCGACGGGAAAGGCCTCGATCATGGAAGGATGCACTTCATCGGCGATGGGCGCCAGGTGGACGATGCGCGCCTCGCGCCACGCCAGGGGGACGGCCGCCGGGGCCAAAGGCAGTGCGCACCCGAGCAGGCGCTGGCGTCTGCCGGCGGTCGTGTAACGGTTCTCGAAGGTAGTGGATACCTCGGCGGGCAGGTTGAGGACCTCCAGGCCCTGCAGCGCTTGCAGGCCCAGGTCGGGGCCGGTGGAAGTGACCATGGCGACCCGCAGGCCGAGGGCACGCGCGGTGAGTCCTGCGTAGGCGGCGCTGCCCCCCAGGGAAGGGCCTCGCGACGTGAGGTCCCGGGCCAGGTGGCCGATGATCAGATAATCGGGGGGCTGCGAGCTCGTGGCGTCGATCATCGGTCGACAGGCCGCCAGCCGGCCCCCAGGTCACTCGCTGCGGGGGATGATGGTCACCTTGCGGCGGTCGCCCTCGCCCACGCTCTCGGTGGTGACCTGTGGGTTATCGCGCAGTTCGATGTGGATGATGCGCCGTTCGTTGGCCGGCATCGGTTCGAGGGTCATGGTGCGGCCGCTCTCGATGGCCTGTTCAGCCATGCGGCGGGCCAGGCGTCGCAGTTGGCGCTCGCGTCGTTCGCGATAGCCCTCGACGTCGATCACCACCGCGGCGGGTCGGCGCAGTTCCTTGCCGACGATCAGACGCGTGATGTATTGCAGTGCGGCCAGCGTTTCGCCGCGGCGGCCGATGAGCGTGCTCAGGTCATTGCCGCGCACGTCCACCAGCAGCGGACGCACGCCGCCCGGCTGCGAGGGTTCGCCCCACTGCGCGGTGACACGCGTCTCGTAGCCCATACGCTGCAGCAGTTCGGACACCGTCTCGCGCGCCACGCGCAGGGCGTCGCTGTCCTCCTCGCTGAGGCCCGCGGCGGCGGGCGCCTGCTCGACCTGCGGCGCGGCGCCCTCGGCGGCGGGGGTGCGCACGGTGAGCCGCACGCGCGCCTGGCGCGTGCCCAGGCCGAAGAGGCCCTTGCTGCCCTCGTCGAGCACTTCGATTTCCAGTGCTTCCTGGGGCAGGTGCAGTTCGGCCGCTCCCTTGGCGATGGCTTCCTCCACGGTCGGCGCGATCACTTCCAAGCTCGTTCTCAATTCTCCCATGATTCCACCCTCGTGACTCCCCCGTCGCACTCCGGAGCGGGCAGGTGTTCCCCTGCGACAGTGGATGATCAGCCCGGTTGCCTATGGAAATGTTCAGGCCTTGGCCTTTTGGCCAAACAGATTCCGCCAGTCCACGCGCCCCATGGCTGCGTATTGCGCGATGGCCAGAACGTTGGAGACCACGAAATACAGCGCCAGGCCGGAGGCATAGGTGTACGCGAAATAGCCCAGCAGCAGTGGCATGTAGAGCGTCATCATCTGGGTCATTTGCGAACCTTGCGAGTCCGGCGAGGGCGGAGTGGTCAATTTCGTCTGCAGCCAGGTGGTGATCACCACCAGAATGGTGAGCACCGGGATGCCGATGCTGGGCAGGAAGGGCAGGTAGAGCCTTTCCGGCTGGCCCAGGTTCATCCACAGGAACTGGCTGTTGAGCGGGATGAGCGAGTTGGGGATGAAGCTGTAGATGTGCCTGGAAAGCTCGAGCAGCTGCAGCGGCGCGTCGGCCAGCGATCGGATGATGGCCTGATACAGCCCGATGATGATCGGAAACTGGATGACCATGGGGAGGCAGCCGCTGAAAGGGTTGATGCCCATCTCGCGATACAGCTTGAGCATCTCTTCCTGCTGCTTCTGCTTGTCGTTCTTGTACTTCTTTTGAATGTCTTGCCAGCGCTTGGATTTCTGGAACTCCTGCATCTTTTGCGTGCTGGTGAGCTGTTGCTGTGTCAGGGGGTAAGTGACCAGCCGAATGAGCGCCGTGAAGACGATGATGGCGAGGCCGAAGTTGTTCCCCAATAGATCGTAGATGTAGAGCAAGGTGTTGATCATTGGGTTGAGGATGAATTGATCCCACATAGCGCTGCCCTTATTTCTCTACTGGCTTGAAGGTCCAGCGCAGTGCGCCGGAATCAGCGGCCAGGGCGCTGACCAGATTGTCGGATTCGGTGGAGGCCACCAGCAACGTGTCCCCGTAGAGCAGAGGATCGGCCAGCAGCTTGCCGGCGATCGTCTGCTGCCATCTGGGAGTGCCGTCTTCGCTGTTGCGCGCGTACACCTGTCCGGCCTCGGTCACGAAGTACACCGTGTTCTCGTAGACCACGGGAGTGGAGGCGACACCCCCATCGGGCTTGATGTTCCAGAGTTGTCGGCCGTCGGGCAGTCGCAGAGCGTACAGGTTGCCTTCCACGTCTCCGAAGTAGGCCATGTCGTCGGCCACGGCCGGATTACCCCAGACCCAGCCGGAGGCCTGGAAAGACCAGCGTTCGCGGCCCGAGGCGGCGTCCAGCGCGACCAGCCTCTCGTCGAAGGTGCCCAGGAGCAGCAGGTCCCCGGCCAGGGTGGGTGTGTCAGCCAGCGCGCCGCTCAGATCCTGGTCCCACTTCAAAGTGCCGTTCGCCAGATCGAGCACGTAGAGGTGGTGGTCGAGAGAGGCCAGCAACACCACGTTCTCCAGCACCAGTGGTTTGGCCCACAGAGCGTGCTCGGCCTGGAAGGACCAGCGCGGTGCGCCGCTCTCGAGATCCAGGGCGTAGAGCGTCCCGTCTGAGGCGGGCACAAGGGCCAGCTTCTCGCTCACGGCCGGGCCGCCGATGATGCGCCCCTGCGGCTCTTCGAAACGCCAGACTTCGCTGCCGTTCTCAGCGCGCAGGGCATAGACGGTGTTGTTGTAGTCGCCGACGATCACCAGTCCGCCGGATGTTTCGGCGGGCGGGGCATAGAAAGAGAGTGCCCGGTCGGCTTCCACCGGGAAGCGCCAGCGCTCGACGCCGGTGGCGGGGTCCAGAGCGTAGACCGCTCGATCGAAGGCCACGTAGAGCTGCTCTGCGCCCATGGAGAGCCCCGGCCAGCTGGAGGCGCCGATCGCCCCTTGTCCGGAGCAGCCGCCCAGCACCAGTGCAGCCAGGGCGATGGCCAGCAGGAGAGCAGGCTTGCGGAGGTTGGCAAAGTAGTTGGACATGGAACTCCTATGGCACCGGGTCGTAGCCGCCGCGGGTGAAGGGCTGGCAGCGCAGGACGCGCCAGATCGCCATCAGGCCGCCTTTCAGGAGCCCGTACTTGGCGATGGCATGGTAGCCATAATGAGAGCAAGTCGGGTAGAAGCGGCACGTTCCGGCCGGCAGGACCCGCGATATCGTGAGCTGATAGGTGCGGATCAGGGCCAACACGGGCAGGCGGGCAGCGTTGCTCCAGGTCAGGGGAATGTCACGCAGCGCCGGCTCGTGTTCGTGGTCGTGCTGGAGGGGTTCAAGAACGTACGGGTTGTCCTTCATCTTGTCGGCTCAACAGCCTCGCCCGGCGCAGCAGCCCCCCAACGGCCTCCTGCACCTGGGTCCACTCCGCGTCAATGACATCGGGGCGGGCAATCAGCACTACATCCCATCCAGGAGAGACCTCGGGCAGGTAGCTGCGCAGCGCCTCCCGCAGGCGGCGGCGGGCCCGGTTGCGCGACACGGCTTTCCCCAGCGCCCGACTGGCGGTCACGCCGAATCGTGAGCGGGGCAAATCGTTGCGCGCGACCACCAGAACGGCGAGCGGGTGGGCATAGGACTTTCCCGTACGCCGCACCCGCTTGAAATCGGTCGAGCTGGTGAGCCGGTATTTACGGTCCATTCCCTTTGGATGGCCCGAAGGGGAT
>JAJRUD010000203.1 GCA_024277995.1 Chloroflexota bacterium | reverse complement strand
TCTTCCGGCAGGGGAGCGCCCACTTCAAAATCTTCTGCCATCGTCTCTTCTCCTCACTGGCCAGGCCGGCAGCTCACCGCGGCGGCGCAGGCCGGCCGCGGGTCTCACTGCAATACTTCGAGATTCGCCAGGGGCACCGGCACATCGCCGATCCCCTCTAATTCAACGTTCGCGCTGCGGGCCAGAATCCCGCTCGGGAATTCAACGGCGTGCTCCAGCAGTTCGCGCACGACGCCCACCGCGCCATGATAGGGATCGCGCGTCACCCGCACCCTGACGCCCGGGACCAGCAACACCACCTCATCGGGAAGCCCGACCTCTCGCGAGGCCGGCAGGGGGATGATCATCTCCGGGCGGTGTGGGTCGTAGGGTTGCGCGGGTCGGGCATCCACGGCCACCTCGCGGCCCACGTTGCTGGTGATCAGAGCATAGGCCGCGCTGTTGATGGGTATTCGCCCGAAACCTTCCAGGATCAGGACCGCGTAGGGCAGCCTTCGCACCACGGGTATCAGGTCCGAGGCCATGCTGCCCAGAATCAGACCGCGCACGGAGAGTTCCGTGGCCTGATGCAGTGGCGCCGGGTTGTCACAGTTCCCAGCCACGATGACCGCGCCTCGCAGGTTGATATCCAGTTTGTCGGTGACCAGCGGCTCGCCCGGGTCATCACCGATGACGCGCATCACGCCGAAATCCTGCCGCCCATTTCCCCAGGCCGCCTGGATCAGCGCCCCGGTGGTCTCCACCGTGACCAGCCGCGTGCCATCCGTGGCCACCACCACGGCGGGGAAGCCGGCGCGCACTTCGATGGAACGGCCCCGCACCTCGAATAGCACGCGCCCCTCGGAGAGTGCTGCGATCCGGCCGTCAGCCGGAGCGCGCACCGTGCGCCTGGCCAGTCCCACCGGACCGGCGATGATGTCGCCTATTTCCACTCGCTCACCGCGCTCGCGCGTCACCAATTGAGGGACCTGGCTCGCCGCCACCCCCAGGCCGCGCGCCACGTCGATGAAGATGTGCCGCGGCTGCGCGTCGGCCTCCGCCAACACGTCCTGGGCCTGCACTTTCTCGCGCACGCGCACAGCCACCGTCCCCGGAACGGGCAACAGTCGCTCGCGCCGGATGGTGGTCAGTGGTATCACGTGCTTTACGGGTGCCAGGTATTCCAAAACCATCCTCCCTCAGGTCCCACGTTGCAAGAGAGATGCCAAAAGCCTATGTGACGGCGCCGATGTCGTGAAGCCACTTGCGATTGAGTTCACGGCAACGATCCAGCTCGCGGGGCAAGGTCAGTGGCCGGCCCCGGGCATCGATGATCAGCCCGACGACCCCGCCGGACACGCGCAACGCTCCCGCCCTGCCCGGACCGCCGAAACCCACGTCGAAGCCGCGTTCCGGCCGCAGGGTCAGGTTGGCGTACTCGCCTTGCCTGAGCGGCAGCACCACAAGCTGCCCCACCCGCACCACCCCTTCCATGTCCTCGCCACCACCCTCGCGCTCCAGCCTGAGCCGCAGGGCAGGGCGCCCGACTTTGGCCCGACCTACCGGGGCCACCACCGTGCCCAGGCTGACGAAACTGCCCGAGTTCAGCACCTGCACGGTGACCATGGGAAGCGGGCCGGCGGCGGCACCCAGGGCCGGTGCCAGATTGTAGGGGTCCAAAATCAGGGTGCTGATCCCGGTGGGCTGCAATCCATCGAGCAAAGCCAGCGCGGCGTAGCCGGGCTTCGGAGCACGTGCCAAGGCCCCCCCACTGGCCACGATGGGCTCCATGGGGGGGAGCAGCCAGGATCCGCCGCCCCATTCCGCCGGCCAGCCGCGCTGCGCCCGGGTGAGCGCCGCCTGGATCGACAGGCGCGCCAGAGCGTACTCCAGGTGCAGCTCGTCGCCTTCCACGGGCACCGTGCCGGGGCTGAGCCCCTTGTTGTAGATGTAATCGCGGATCACGGAGGGCGAGGCCTCAATCGGCAACCAGCGCTGCACCTCTTCCACATCCACATGCCGCAACAAGCCGGGCAGCGAAGCCCCGAGACCGAGGTCCGACCACACATTCATGTACAGGTCGCCAGCGAAGGCCGCTGCCACTGTGGTGTGGCTGGCGCCCAGATCCACGCCCAGCACGCCCTTGGCCGGGTCGTAGACCTCACTCAAGTAGCGCACCACCCGCCCGAAGGCGTCCGCCGTCTGCATCAGATAGCCGCCGGACCATTGGCGCAGTTCCTCGTAGCCGCCCACCCGTTCACCGCGCACTTCGGCGATGACCTCCGCCAGGCGCAGGCGGGTGGGCGCCAGGTCTTCCTGCAGCAGCGAGGGCCGGATGTTGGGCGCTATGGCCAGTGGGCTGCGCTCGCCGAATCGTTCGGCCACAGTAGCCGCCAGGTGCTGGTTTCCGGCATAGACCACGCGCGGCCGCAGATCCTCGGAGATCAGGCTGACGGCCAGCCGCACCAATTCCACCATCCGCAACACGGAAGCCGTCGCCCCGCCGTCCGTGCCGCCAGCCACCAAGATCAGGTCCGGCCGGGCAGCGATGATGCGGTCGATATGCTCCTCATCCTTGCGTCGGTCCAGCAGATCGATGGACTCGATCACCTCCAGGTATGTGGATTCAGCCAGGCGGCGTGCACTTTCCATGGACACGCCGGGCATCAGGCCCACCAGGACCGTGCGCACCTTCGGCCCGGCCGAGGTCGTGGCCACGAAGACGTCAACCCCTAATCCATCGCTTGTGACGGGCATGATGAGGGCCTCGGACTCATCCACCAGGCGCCGCCCGGTGACGGCCTGCACCCTGTCCATGGCCTGACGTACGCCCTCGCTCACGTCGAAAAGCGGCGCGTCGGCGGTCGAGGGAACGCGGCCGGTGGCAACCAGCCTGTAGCGGCCTTCAACCACGTCGAAGAGGCTGGCGCGCGTGTTCACGCTGCCCACGTCTACGGCCAAGAGGGTGTCGGCGTCAACGAAAGAAGCCATGGCAATCCATCAGCCGGCGAGAAAGCCGGCCACTACCTCCCGCAGGAATTGAATGCGTTCGACCAGCACCAGGATCGTCGCCGCCAGTGCCCCGGCGTACATGGCCCCGAAGGTTATGGCGATGAAACCCTTGCCGACGGCCGCTGTGGCCGCCACCAACCGAGAGCGACGCGCCTCACCGGTAGGCTCGCGGCGCGCCGTGAAGCGGAAGTAGATCAGCGTGCTCATGGTACCCACCAACATGATCACCACGTTGAGCACCCGTTCCAGGCCGGTCTCCCCCGTCTGCGGGGCGACGGCGCTGGGATTGAGCGTGTCCATGGCGGCCAGGGACTGCGGGATGAGAGTGCCCGTGATGGCCCCACCCACCACCACGGCCGCACCCACGCCTACCAGCAAGGCGACCGACAGGGTCCCGTAACGGCTCAGGCTGGGGGAAAGTTTGAAGAGCAGCAGCACCACCAGGATCAGGGGGACGATGAGCGTGACGTCCTTCATGCCTTCGAAGCCTCGCACCATCAGGGGATCGACCAGACCCGGGCGGATGACGTTGTGCCACGCGATGGCACCCGCGTACCCCGATGCCACACCGATGAAGAGGTAGGTGGCGATCCGGAAGAGCGGGTTATCGCGTACCAGATAGCTCAAGACCATGACGGTCAACAAGCCAGCCGCCACGGTTCCCATGAAATCCAGCGCTGAGGCGTTGGGCATGGCCTTCTCCCTTACCCCCGTTCCCGTTGTGGCTGTAGCAGCCAGCCGATGACGCCGTAGACCAGCCCGGCGGCCAGGGCCAGTTCGGCGGCCAGGGCGCCAGCCCCGTATCCATCCCAGCGGTCGTGTGCCGCGGCCGGCCGCCCATTCCCCTGTTCGTAGATGACGGCCGCCGAGAGCCCCGTCAGAATGCCGTTCACCTGAGGCTCAAGCGCTTCGTAATAGGGCCTCACCAAGGGCTCAGCACCCATGCTCAGCACCATGATGAGCGGCGTGTCCCCCATCCACGGGCGCGCCTGTTCGGTCCAGGTGCGGGCGCTCTCGGTGCCAGCCGTGATCACGACCACAGCCGCGAAGTCGGAAAGCTCCTGCACATCACGCAGCAGTGGAGAATCCCACGCCGAGGTGCCAGCTAACTCGCGCGGCAGGAGAAAACCGCGCAGGATGGCCTCACGCGGCAGGGCGGCGAAGAGCTGTACCGCCGTTGGCCCGCCGGAAAGGTAACCCAGGTGCAGATAGTCCTCACCATTGGTCAGCGCCAGCTCTGGCGCGACGCGCTGCATCAGGCGCTCGGCCAGCGGCGGGCCTGCCGGGCGGGTGGAGACGGTGATGATGCGCAGCTCACGCGCCACCAGATGCTGGAACAAAGCCCCCGCAACAGCGTCCAACTCGCCAGAATATCCGGGGTCGTAGTCGAAAACCACCAATACCGGAGGTTCCGTGGGCAGGCTGTTTACCAGTTCCGTCAGCGCAGGCAGGTCGAGCGGCAGCCTGGAGGGGAGTGGGAACCTGGGCACCCCGGCAAAGACGGGAAGCGCCACGGCCAACAGCAGCACCAGGCTCAGGGCCCAGCGCATCAGCGGCAGCCGTCCGCGCCCTGCGGGCATGGGCGTGATCTCGCGCTCCTCCTCCTCCACCATGCGATGGAGCAACTCGGCCTGGGCGAACTGGCGCTCGGTAATGTCGAGCTTGGCGCCGCCGATGGTGGGCGTGCGCGGCATGGCCACCACAGGCTCGGCCATTAACCCACCCCGCAGCCCGGCCAGCGGCCCGGCAGACTCGACGATCTGATCCTCTTCCGGCTCGATCTCGACCGCCGGCCGAAAGGTCTCCACCGGACGCATCGCTTCCAGCCACGCCGGGAGCGTGGCTGGCGCCAGGTCTGGCTTGGCCTCCTTCTCGGCCTCCTCGGCGCCGGTCTCCTTCAATTCGCCCAGCCAATCCGGCAGGTCGATGGCCTCCAGATCCAGGTCCTGGGTTCCGCCGGGCGCGGCGGGCTCGCCCGTTTCCAGGATCAGCGCCGGCACGTGAGGCAGGGTCTCATCCTTCAACTCGCCCACCCCGCCGAGCCAATCCGGCTCCTCGGCGGGGGGCTTCGGCTCGGGTTCTGCTGTGGGGGGTTGTTCCTCCTGAGGAACGGAGAGGATGGCAGGGGCTTCAAGAGGTGGCAGGGGCTCATGCTCCACCTGCGGCTTCTGCTCCGGCCTCTGCGCCTGCTCCTCTGGCTCTTCCTCAGGCATCGGCACCTCGGCTACTGCTGGCGTGGGCTCGGCAGCGGGTGGCTCGGCAGCCGGGGGTTCGCCGGGCGGCGCCTCGCCATCCTGCGGCATGGCCCCTTCGCGCAGTTGGTTGAGCCAGTCGGTCTCGACCGCCGGCAGCGCCGGACCAGCCTCGCCGCCCTCGCGCTCGCGTGCCCGGATGCGCGCCAGCCACTCGGGGACCTGCTGCTCTTCCTCGCCCTCCTGGTCACCCTCGTATTGCGCCAGCCATTCAGGGACCTCACCCTCCGGCGGGCCCTCGTCACGGCCCACATCGGCGCGCGGCATTCCCCCCAGCCAATCCGGCTCGTCATCAGCTGCCTCTGCCGGCTGTTCCCCCGGAGCGGGCTCCTCCTTTGCGGATTCGGTGAGCCCATCAGCCCCCAACCTTTCAGGAAGAGGCTGGCCCTCACCCGCACCGCTCTGGCGCAGGCGATCAAGCCAGTCGTCCTCTTCCCCATCCGCGTCCTGCCCCTCTTCCTCTAGCTCCGGGGCCGCCTTCGCCTCTGCCTGGGCGCGGATGCGCGCCAGCCACTCAGGCGTCTCCGCTTCGGATTCACCGGCCGTGGCTGGCTCTTCGAGACGTGCTTCCGGCTCAGCGTCGGGTTGCTCGATGAACAGCGGCTTGATGCGCGCGCCGCAAAACTCACAGGCCTCTGCCTGAGAGTCATTGGCCTTGCCACACATGGGGCACCGCACATCTGCCATCGACTCAATCCCCGTACGGCCGGTCGACTGCCAGGAGCACACGCAGCCCGGTTGCGGTGGCGCCCAACGCCACGCCGATCAGAATACCGCGTGCCCCTCCGGCCGCCCAGATTTGCGTCACCCAGGCACGCACAGCGCCGAACCCCTCGGCCACGGCGCTGTCACCCGCTGCTAGCCATGGGGCGGTACCCAGAAGCACGATCAGCGCCGTGCCGACGAAGAGCAGACTGAATACGTCACGCCGGCGCGCCACCAGGCGCACACCCGCCACCAGAAGCGACACCGACAGCAGGGCCATCAGACTGGCCTCCACCGGCAACTGCACGTAATTGAATAGCAGCAGGACCACCTGGAAGTCAGGCCCGAAGAACAGACCCAACACCAGGGTGACCAGGAAGGTGAGGATAAGCAGCGCGCTGTAAGGCCACCCAGGCTCCTGCAGACTTACCTTTCTGTAATGCACGGCCAGCAGGTTGATCAAGCCAATCAGCAGCGCCGCGGCCGCCAGCAGGACCGCCCATTGCATCAACAGCAGGCGAAGGCCCAGGATCACCTGCGTGTCGACGAAATAGCCCAACAACACCAGCAGCCCGGCGCCGGCAGCCACTGCGGCCCAAAGCAAATAGGCCCCGAGCTTCACAGTCCGACCCCCAGGGTGCGCAGGACCGTGCCGGCCAGGATCATGATCACGATCAGCCAGCGGATCCCGTCCTGCGCCCGCAGGCTGGCGCGATGCAGCGGCCCGGCGTTCAAGTAGGCGCCGCTGGCGAAGACCTCTTCACCGATGAGCGGGTGCTCCGCGGTGGCGTAGAGCAAGGATTGGGATTGGACGTCGTCGGTCCCCGCCAGCACGAAGATCCTGCGCCGCTCGCCGAAGTCCGCCGCCAACCCGCCCTCCGCGCCGAAAGAACCGATCAGCATATGCACTGAGATGTCTTCCGTGGCGAGCAGCGTGGGAAGGGCCGCCACATAGGAGAAAGGTGTCGGGCCCAACAGACGCCCGGAAGTGGGCTGGTAGCGCGCCAAGGCACCGGCGCGGGCATAGGCTGTGCGCAGGGTGTCCTGGGCCAGGATGGCCATTGCACCGTCGCCGGCCGTCGCCACGGGGGGCTTGTCCCCCATGCTGGTGGCCGAAGCCACCTGCGCGAGCACCGTCAGCCCGGCCAGGGCCGGGGCACTGTCGGAGCCGATCACCGAACCGGTCCCCAGGGAGACGTGCACCCGCTCTCCTGCCTCCACCGCCCGTTCAATGGCCTGACCCAAACCGTCCAGCGCGGGCATCGGGCGAAAAACGGCCGGCCAGCGGCGCCCCAGGGCGGCGTAGAGCAGCATGAGGACCAAGAACAGGGCCAGCAAAGCCAATCCCAGCAGATCCATGGTGCTCACGTATCAGCCTCTCCCCGATCCAGGTACGCTGCCAGACGCGACCCTGCCTCCGGATCCTCCAGCATCCGGCCGATTTCGCCCAGCACACCATCCCGGCCGCCGATCAGGGGTTCCAGCAGGTATGCAGCCTGGGCGCCGACCAGGGCCAACGGACCCAGAGCCTCCAGCAGCATTGCCAGGGGCTCATCGAGGCCCGATGCGCGCAGCCTTTGCAGGAATTCCCGGGACGTCTCAGGCTCTGGCTTCATCGCGCGCAGTATAGCATAAGCATCACGCGGCGGCTACAAGCCCCATTTCTGGGGGTCGGCGCGTCGCGAACCCTGGGATGTGGGGCGATTGTAGCCCCCACCCCTGGGACGGTCAAGCCGGCCCGCGGACCGTGCACCGGCGGCCCGGCCACTGGCGGTGACTCACAAACCCGGCCCTGCGCTTGCGTCCGGCGCGGCATGGGATATAATTCGGAACAGTTGTTCGAGGGCCAGTTCATGAGCTTGGATCTACCCCAAATCCTTCCCCAAATCGACGCCATGGGCCAATCCCTGGCCCGGCGTGCCGAGGCGCTGGCCCAGAAACTGCCCGCGGCTCTGCAGGAGCTCCAGGCCATGGGCCTGGCCGACCGCCAGGCGCTGTTGGAGCGGGTGAAACGCGCCGGGGATAACTGGTCCGGCGCCAGCCCGACCGAAGAACCGTCCCACCAAACCTTTCCACCGCCCACTCACCCTCCCGAACTGCACGTCCTGGCCGCCGACGGCTCGCAGATCTACCCCGACCGCCACGCCGCCTCTTTCTACTTTCTGATCAATGTGGGCGGGATTCACATCCATCACGGCAGTGGCCGGACGCCGGAAACCTCTTCAGCCCCACGCCTCTTCTTCGAAGAGGAAGACCTCTACCTTGACGATGGGAGCTCGATCACTTCCGAGTTCATCAACGGCATGCGCGACGCGGCCGAGATGGGCGAACTGGCACGCATGGCCGAGGCCTGCGCCGGCCAGCCGACGCTGGCCTTGCTGGACAACGGCCTGCTGCTCTGGCTCACGTTGCAGGTTCGGGACCAACACCGCAAGCAGGCCGACAGGATTCTGCGCCAGTATCTGGAACATTTGGACCGCCTCAAAGCAGCCGCAGCCGCGCTGGCCGGATTCGTCGACCGCCCGCGCAACGCCAACGTATTGGCCCTGCTGCACTTATCAACGCTCTCGCTGGAAGGAATCCAGCCGGACAACCTGCGAACCCATCCTTTCCAGGGCCTCACTGATCGCGCCCTCTTCGCCCAGCACCTCCCACCGGGCCATCGCAGCGCGCGTTTCAGCTACACATCGCGCGTCTATAAGGATTTCAGCGCCGCCGGCCATGAGGTGCAGTTCTTCTACCTGAACACGGGTGTCGAAGACCATGGGCCGCAAAGCGGTGAGCCGCAGATCGCCCGCGTCGAGGTCCCGACCTGGGTGGCAGAGAACCCCGAGAGGCTGGGCTGGGTGCACAGCGGGATCCTGGAACAGTGCCGGTCGACCGGCGGCTTCCCCTATGCGCTGGTGCGGGCCCACGAGCTGGCCGTGGTCGGACACGCCGAGCGCCAGGCCGTGCAAGAACTGCTGGGGCGGGCGCTCCTGCGCCACGGCCTGCAGCCGCGCATCTCGCAGAAGGCGCTCACCAAACGCTGGACGGGGCCCCGCCGGCGGCATCGACTATAAGGAGTGGTAATGGGCATGGATGAACAGGAGGCGCTCATCGGTCGGGTCACCCGCTGCAGCACGCGCGGCTTCGTCGGCGCCGTCCACATCCCCAAACCGGAGGTCCCCACCTTCGGCGATTTTTGTCTGGCTGAGGCGCAAGAGGGCCGTAGCCGGGTCATCGGCGTCATCTACGACATCAGCATACAGGACGATGAACTGGCCCGCCAGATGGCCATCGCAAAGGACCCGACCCGGGAGCAACTGGCTGATACCCAACGGGCACGCCTGGTGCCCGTGGAATACGCCGCGCTGGCCGTGGGCTATCATAAGGATGGGGCTTATCACTACACCCTGCCGCCGCAGCCACCGCTGACGATGGCCACCATCCACGCCATGTCCGCTCAGGAGGTGCGCGACTTCACCGAGCGGCTGGATTTCCTCCCGCTCATCCTGGGGGCGCCGCAGATTCCGGTCGACGACCTGTTGGCCGCTGCCCTGCGCACGGCCGCCGCTACCCGGCCGGAGGAGGTTCGCCGACCCTACCTGGTGCGAGCAGGCCGCGCCTGCGCCCGCCTGCTGGGGCGCGACCTGCCGCGGCTGGAGAACCTGATCCACAGCCTGCAGCCGTGATGGTGGAGATCCGACGCCAGGAGCGCCGACACGAGCATCCTGATGCCCGATCACTGAACACGGATCACCAACCACCCACTTGCTTGCGGACGCTGACCACCTTCGCGCAAGCCGCTTCCCAGAGGAAGGCCCCATGAGCGAGACCCCTGAATTGGATGACGTTTTCGGAACCAAACCCCAAGAGGCCCCGTTGGGGCTGGTCGTCGAGGGTTCCCTTTCCAGCGGTCTGACGGTCAAGCTCGACCCGCGCTTCGCCATGGAGAAGCTGGCCGTCGGGCGCTACGTGGTCATCCGCGGGCAGCAGACAGGGCGCCGCTTCTTCGGCATCATCACGGACGTGGCCCTGGGCGCCACCAACCCCGACCTGGCCCGCCGCCCGCCGCAGCCCGAGGACCGTTTCGCCGCTGAGGTATACCGCGGAGGAGTGGCCTACGGCATCATGCACGTCAGCCCGATGCTCATGCTGGACGAGGAGGAAGAGGAACCGCGGCCCGTCAAAACCATCCCCTCCCACTTCTCTCCCGTCCACGAGGCCACACCCGCCGACGTCGAGCGCGTCTTCGGCGCCGAGGACGCCACCCACTTCCACGTCGGCGCCCCGCTGGACATGGAGCACGTGCAGGTGAACCTCGACCTGGCGCGCTTTGTCGAGCGCTCCTCCGGCATCTTCGGCAAGAGCGGCACCGGCAAGTCCTTCATCACGCGCACCCTGCTGGCCGGCATCATCAAGGCCGGTCTGGCCTCGGCGCTCATCTTCGACATGCACAACGACTACGGCTGGACGGTGCGCGACGAGGGCGGCCGCGAGTACAAGGGCCTGCGCCAGCTCTTCCCGGACGGGCGGGTGAGCGTGGTCACGCTGGACGAGGAGACATCGCGCGCCAGGAACAGCAAATACGACCGCGTGCTCAGGATCGGCTACCAGGAGATCGAGCCCGAAGACGTGGAGATGCTCGCCGCTTTGCTGGGCTTGAGCGACGTGCAGACAGGCGCTCTTTATTACCTGCGCCGCCAGTTGGGCGCCTCCTGGATCGCGAAGCTGCTCGAGCTTGAAGAAGCCGAGGAGGAACTGCGCGAACTGGTCGAGAGCGGCCGCATCGTCGCCGGGACGCTGGGGGCCATCCAGCGCAAGTTCGAATTCTTTCGCCGTATGGGCTTCCTGGTGCCCGGCAAGGGCGACGATGTGGTGGATGACATCTTCAGCCGTTTAAACATGGGCGTCAGCGTAGTGCTGGAGTTCGGCACCTACGGCAACACGCTGGCCGCCTACATTCTGGTAGCCAACTACCTGACTCGCCGCATCCACCAGCGCTACGTGAACCAGAAGAACCGGGCTGCCGGCGGCAAGGCCGACGAGCCCAAGCCGCTGGTCATCGTCATCGAAGAGGCGCACAAGTTCCTCGACCCCCAGGTGGCCGGCCACACCATCTTCGGCGCCATCGCACGCGAGCTGCGCAAATACAACGTGACCCTGCTCATCGTCGACCAGCGGCCCAGCGGCATCGACGACGAGGTGATGAGCCAGATCGGCACGCGCGTTACCTGCCTGCTGGACAACGAGGCCGACATCCGCGCCGTGTTCTCCGGCGTCAGCGGGGCGGCGACGCTGCGCGAGGTGCTGGCACGCCTGGACACCCGCCAGCAGGCGCTGATCCTGGGCCACGCCGTGCCCATGCCGGTGGTGGTACGCACGCGCGACTACGACAAAGAATTCTACGCCGCGCTGGGTGTGGTCTCCGAAGAAGACCTGGGTCGCAAGGCCCAGGAAGGCATCGACACTCTATACTGAGGGCCCAACAGGTCGGGCTCCCGCTGGAGACGCTGCGACTATGCCCCGCAAGCGTGTCTCACAACGAATCCCCGGGGCTGCCGATTCGCAAGAGCCCGGCTCATAGCCGCCATCTCTTTCCCTTCTTGACGTCCGCGCTGCTGCCAGGCTCTGCTCACCAGTGAAGCGCTGCGCCTGCACCGTGTTGCGGGGGATGATGGTGCCTGTGACGACGGCGCAGATCTCTCGCGCGATGCACACCATCGCTTCGAAGGCCTCTTGACTACCCCCTGGAAGCGCCTGAACGGGGTGTCTGAAAGACGTACTTCCCCGGCGGATGCCTCCCCGACCTCCTCATGCACGGTCTCCGCGGCGCAGCCTTCGCCTGGACGCGGCTTTCGTTCGCCTTCTGGGCCACCTTGCCGCCGCTCGCAGCGCTGACTTGTGGAATATCTGCTCGCCCTTGGGGCGGAACACATGCAGGTCCAGGTCGAGCCCCGAGCAGCAAACCAGCGCGATCAGCGAGGCCATCGAGACCAGGGCTGAGTCCAATGAGGCGCGCGGTGATACGCAAGATTCGCGTTTCACCGGCTCCCGGCGATACGTGCATGGCTGCAGGTCCGGCGCCCAGCGATGGTCTCGCCGGGCGCCGGAGTTGCCATTCAAGCGCCATGAAATCCCCACCTGCGATCACACTCCGGGCACCGCGGCCATCAGCCACCACTGCAGCCCAGACCAAGCCGGGCTCGTGAGGCAGCATCACGCGCAGCCTGCGAAGCCAGGTCACGCTCGATCCGATCCCAGGCGCGGCAGAGCATCCGCCCCACGGCTCTTTCGTGCTCGAAGGCCTGCCGGGTGATCTCCAGCGCGCGCTGCCAACGCCCCATATGGGCATACCCCTCGATGAATGGAATGCGTTCGGAGGCATCATTGGGCTTATCCTCCAGGGCAAAGGCCTGCTCGCCCAATGCGACCACCCGCTCCCATTCTCCCTGCTGACGAGCGAGATCGGCCTTCTGGTAGTAGTAGCACCAGGAGTCGCGCGACGGCTCAGGGCCGAAGATCGTCTCCGGCGGCCTAGCGCCGGGCTCATCGTCCACCCGGATCAACTCCGGACGGGACAGGGCCACCACCTGCGAGATGGGTGGCCCCAGCAACGGCGACGAGTCGCTGAGAACGGGGTCGACCACGTGGAGGCAGCGAGGGGGCGCCACGAACAGCACGAGTGCTTGCGAGGTCGAGCCCCGGAATGTCGCCGCGCGATAAGATTGCAGGATGGGAACGCCTGGTTCGGTGCTCTTCAGCCCTCTGCCCAGGCGTGTGTCGATGTCATAGACCACATAAGGGAGTCGCCGCGAGCGTACCTCGGGAGCGTACATCCAGTTGAAAGCTCCCGTAATGGAATTGTCGGTGACGTAGGGCAAGGGGAGCTCATTGGTGATGATGGTGGTGCCCGGCTCCAGCCCAGGGATTCGCCACGTGAGCTGCCAGAAGAAGGCCCGTTGCTCATTCCACGCGCGACGGAAGGCCGTGGCAGCCTCAAAATGCGAGCCAACCGAAAGGCCCACCAACGCGGCTGCGACCAGCAGCCACGGCCATCGAGCGCGCAACAGCAGGTCGAGAGCACCGGCGACGAGCAGGGAGCTCCCAAACATCAGCCCGAGCGTGAAACGGTCGAAAGGGAAATAGAGCTCCAGCGGCAGCTGCGGGATCCAATGCGGCCAGCCACCCGCCAGCAGCGCGAAGGCACCCAGCCCAAGCGCCTCCATCCCCCACGCGGACCGGCCCCCACCTTCCAGCTTCTCCCCCTGCTCCACGATATCGCTGCCTTTCAGCAAGGATAAGGCCAGCAGGCCTCCCAGGCCGACCACTCCCCAATAGATGAGCGTCGAGAGGCGGCCGAACTCGGAGACCTGTGGAGGGCGAATGGCCAGCAGCCAGGCCTGGACCCCCGCCTGCCACAGGTCGCCGAGCACGGTGGAGATCAGCGCCGTGGCCGTCTGGGCGGCATTCACCGCGAGGCCTTGCAGCAGTGTGGGCTTGTAGGCACGAAAGCCGACCAGGAGGACCCTCCAGGGAAGGTAGATGCCCAACACCAGGAGATAGGGACTCCAGAAGCGGAGCACGCGGCGAAAGACACGAGCCGGGGAGCGCTCTTGGCGCCGCAGAACCAGCCAAAGGATCAGAGGGCGAGCCAGCTCCATGCCCAGGAAGAACTCCATTGTGAAGAGCGACAGGGCACCGCTCAGGAGGGAGAGGCACAAGGCCCACCGGCGCCACGCCGAACGCCGCACAGCGACGATCATGGTCCCCAGCGAGATGTTGACCAGGCTCAGGATCAGAAAGTAGTGACTGTAGATCACTGCGATGGAGATCTGCTGAAAGCCCGGGTATACCGCGAAGATGAGTGCCACCAGCAGCACCCGGCGCCTGTGGTCCGGCCAGAGTAGTGTCAGCGCCCACCAGAGCGTCAGGCTGCTGAGCCATCGGGCGAGCAGGGCGAAGATGTGCCACCCCAAGGGTTGCACGCCCAGGAGCGTGGTCGTAAGCTGGAACCACCAACCGAGCATGGGCCGGTCCATCGCCCATACATCCCGGAAGCCCGCCGGCCCCAAGCTGTGCAGGAACCACATCATGGGCCAGTCATCCCAATAGAAACCGAGCCATGGGATCAGCAAGCCGTCGCCCAGGAGGATGATCGCCAACAGCGTGGAAGCGATCCCCCACGGGCTGCGCAGCGCTCTTCTCGTTCGATCCACCCCTGCCCTGACCTCCTCACGCCATGTGGCATTGAGACGCCATGGCGGACTTCCGCCTCCGGCAAGCCTGACCACGCCCTATCATACCTGACTCATGACAGGGCATGCCGTTGGGTCGAGGTCGCGCACGGCGAGGTGTGCTCGAGAGCCATCTGAGTCTCACAGGGGCGCAACTTGCAGGCGAAAGCGGGGTTGCCATCGATGATCAACGATGACCATACGCTTCGCGGAGCTGCGATATGACCTACGCTGACCTTTTGCGCCCTCGGACCCGCCCACTGGCCCGGCTGTACGACCTGGCTGCCGTCGTCGGCGGGAGCCTCCTGGTGGCACTGGCCGCTCAGATCGCCTTGCCGCTGCCTTTCAGCCCGGTGCCCGTCACGGCCCAGACCCTGGCCGTCCTGCTCGTTGGCGTGGTGCTGGGTGCCCGTCGCGGCGCGGCAGCTTTGTTGCTGTACCTCGCCCAGGGAGCCCTCGGCCTGCCGGTCTTCGCCGCCGGCGGAGCGGGACTGCCGCACCTGTTGGGCCCCACCGGCGGCTACCTGGTCGGCTTCGTGCTGGCAGCCGCGCTCATGGGCAACCTGGCCACACGCGGCTGGGATCGTCACCCGCTGCACACCGCCATCGCGATGCTGCTGGGCAACGCGGTCATCTACGCTGTGGGCCTGCCCTGGTTGGCCCTCTTCGTCGGCCCGGACCGCGCCCTGCCCCTGGGCCTCTACCCCTTCGTGGTCGGCGACCTGATCAAGCTGGCTCTGGCCACAGTGCTGCTGCCTGCCGCCTGGCGGCTGCTGGGGCGCGAGGGCGACGGGACAATATGAAGGCGGGAAAGCTGGCGACGATCTGCTGAACGTAGAAGGTCATGGCGAGGAGATCGGAAAAGCCCACCAACAGGTAGCTCATCCCCAGGCGGCGCCGGAGGTGCATGGGAGCCGATGCAGGCCAACTCAGCAGCAGCACGCTTCCCATCGGTATGCTGCCCAGAGTCGTCACCAACCACAGGAGGATCCAGCCAAAGGGTGGCTCGAAAAACGCGTTGGCAATGTCTCCGGCCACAGTTGTGACCAGCAGCGCGATGGCAATCCCCCAAACCAGGTATGGCGCCTGCCTGACGTATCTCAGGCCCGGGTAGAGCGCCTCGTCAGTCACCTTTCCCCTCCTGAGAATCCAGCCTCTCACCCAGCAGACGCTGGATCCGATCGGCCACGCCCTCCTTTTGGAAGACCAGGATGTTGCGCTCAGTGAAAGCACGAAGCAAGGCGAGACCCAGCGGGGTGAGGCGGTAGTAGCGGCGCGGCGGCCCTTTGGGCGACTCGCGGCGCGAACTGGCCACGATTCCCAGGTCTTCGAAGCGATTGAGCGCCCGATAGATGCTCTGTTCATCCGCCGTGAGCGTGCCGCGGCTGATGTCAGACACCAGGGCCGCCATCTCAAAGGCGTAGGTCTCGCGTTCGTACAGTGCGAGCAGCATCCAGAAGGTGAGCAGCCCCTTCTTGGAGGTGCCTTCCCAGGTCGCCAGCAGTTCGTCGAAGTCCTTCACATCCCGCCTCGGCCGCTATTCTACCTTTTGTAGTATACCCCTTGTGCCCCCCATGTCAAGGGGGCGAGCGCGGCGGGCCCATCTCCGACCACGGCGCGGCCGGATGAGCAACGTTCGGCTTACCCTTCGGTCGCGGAGAGGCAGCGGCACAATCGAAGTTGGCATCTCGTCAGGTGTTCAGGGAATTGAGACTTGCGTCTTGTGTCTTGCGTCTTGCCCCGGCGGGCGAGCGGGGTCTCTATGTCTCGCGCCCTGGCGGGCTGCGGTGCGGGCGCGGCCGCGCGGGCCTCGCGGGACGGCGTCCCCGGGGCCGCGCCGGCCCCTGAAGGGGTTTTCCCGGGAAACGAGCGAACCAGGCACAGCCGCCTTCGGGCAGGTGATCGGCGGACCACAGCAAGCGCAGCGAGGGGAGGGAACCCAGCTTGCGCAAACAGAACAGGTGTGCTACTGTCGTGGACGATGGACACCTTGCAGAAGCTGGCCCTCAGCGCTCAGCAGATGGAACTGGAAGCGGGGGAGGAGACCACGGGTTGTGGGGCCGGCTGCAGCCCAGCGCCAGCCGCACCTTGCGCCGCGGTTGGCAACGGCCACGATCTCCCGCTCCACCTGGCCGTGCTGCCCGGCGGCAGGCGCATCGCCCTGTTCAAAGGCATGCTCACGACGGCCTGTGAACGCGATTGCCTCTATTGCCCTTTCCGCGCCGGCCGTTCCTTCCGCCGTGTGACCTTCGGGCCGCAGGAATTCGCGGCCACCTTCATCGCACTGTACCGTGCACACAGGGTTCAGGGGCTCTTCCTCTCAACGGGCGTCTTCTCCGGCGGCGCCAACACCCAGAACAAGTTGCTGGACGTGGCCGAGATCCTGCGCAACAGGCTGGGTTACCGGGGATACTTGCATCTCAAGCTCATGCCCGGCGTGGAGCGCGGCCAGGTGCTGCGCGCCATGCTACTGGCGGATCGCGTTTCCATCAACCTGGAGGCGCCCAGCGCGGCGCGTCTCAGACGCCTGGCGCCGAGCAAGCGTTTCGACGAAGAACTGCTGCGCCCTTTGGAGTGGGCGCACGAATTCCGGCGCCACCTTTCACCTCAGCGGGCGTGGAGAGGGCGCTGGCCAAGCAGCACCACCCAGTTCGTAGTCGGGGCGGCGGGGGAGAAGGACCTGGAGATCCTCAGCACGGCTTCTCTCTTGATGCGTCATTTCGGCCTGGCGCGCGTCTATTTCAAGGCTTTCACCCCTGTGCCGGACACACCGTTGGAAGACCATCCCGCAGAGCATCCATTGCGGCAACAGCGACTCTATCAGGCCTCCTTCCTGCTGCGCGATTACGGTTTTGATCTCGAGGAGCTCCCCTTCGACAGCCGGGGGCAACTCCCCCTGCACGCAGACCCGAAGCTGGCCTACGCTCGGGCTGCGCTGGCAGGGAAGCCCGTAGAAGTCAACCGGGCCGATCGAGAGCTGTTGCTGCGAGTGCCGGGCGTGGGCCCGCGCGGGGCGCAGGCCATCCTGCGCGCCCGGCGCCAGCGAACCTTGCGTGACCTGCGCCAGCTGCGCAAGCTGGGGATTCTCGCCGAACGGGCCGCGCCCTACATCACCCTCGACGGCCGCCGGCCTGCGCGACAGCCGCCCCTGCTGTAACCCTCATCACGCCATTGAAGCTCGACCTCAAGCCATGCCTTGGCGCACAACAAAGCCGCCCGGCGGGGTTCCACCGGGCGGCGCATCTTGCAAGGTCACACGATCCTGCAGGGGGGATCTAGGCAACGCCCTCCGCTGCTTGCGGATCGCCGCGACGTGACAGGTACTGCTCCACAAAGAGCACCTGGTCGCCGGCGCGCCGGATCACCGTGAGCAGCTCGTCCATGGTGGAGACTTCCTCGAGTTGCTCGTTGACGAACCAGCGCAGGAACTCCTGGGCGATGTGGTCGTTCTCCTTGATGGCCAGGTTCATCAGCTCATTGATCTGCCGCGTGACTTCCAGCTCCCATTCCAGGGAGAGCCTGGCTGCATCCTCCGGGGAGGCAATATCCGCCTTGGGCGCTTCGACGGCCGGAATGGCCACGTCGCCGCCGGCGTCCAGGATGTAGTGCACGAACTTCAGCGCGTGCATGCGCTCCTCGTCGGCCTGCCGGAAGAAGAAGCCCGCCAACTCGGGAAGGGATTCGCCATCGAAATAGGCGGCGATGTTCAGGTACTGGTTGGAGGCAGCCAATTCCTTCCCGATGTGCTCGTTCATCGCCTGATTCAAGGTTTCGCTGATCAACATCTCTCGTCCTCTCTCAAAGACCCGCTCGTAAAGGCGATGATGAAAGACAGGTCACCACCGCCGTCCTATATATTTGGATGCAGTTCAGACCTGAATGGTTGCATGCAGACGGGGAAATCACCGGCTGAAGCCCAGGTAGTCCAATGCGTACTGGGCATCCAGGTAGTTGGGGTTGATCTCCAGCGCGGAGCGGAAGTCCTCGACGGCGCCGTTCACATCACCCAGCCGGTAGCGCGCCCAACCGCGCCAGAGCAGGGATTCTTCGGCTTTGGAGGTGCGAAAGAGCGTGGCGTCGGCCAGATCGATCACGTCCTGAAAACGGCCCTGATTGAAGTAGGCAATGTAGGGCCCGAACTGGTAGCGGGTGAAGCGCCAGGGCAGACCGAGGGTGATGGCAGTGTCGAATGCCCGCGACGCCTCGCCGTAGCGTTCGAAGTAGACCAGGTTGCTGCCCAGATTGAACCAGGCGAAGGCGTCCTCAGGGTCCGCTTCGATCTCGGCCCGGGCGACCTCCAGAGCGCGTTCTCGATTCGCATCGGGGTCGCGATCCGCGCCCAGCAGGTTCTCGATGCCCCCCCTCTCCCCCGCCGGGAAGATCAGGATGTACACTCGATTGAACGCCTGCCAGCCCTCATCGAGCTCCGCGTAGGAGACGCGCCGGTCGGGCCCGCCCGTGCCTGGATTGCTGTCCTGTGCGATGAAGATCCCTTCGCGCTCGTCATAGCCGGTGAGCAGCAGATAGTGGCCGGCCCAGCCGCCGCCGCCGTCGCTGGGGTCCAGGATGAAACCCTTCTCGACCATCACCGGATATCCCGCCGCCAGGAAACGCTTCAGGGTCTCGATGTCGCCCCCAACGCGGAACTCGGCGCCCAGCCAGCCGGCGCGGGTGCGGACGTAGTAGACAAGTTCCTCCACGTTGACGTTCTTGTCCCCGCGGTCGGGCTTCAGAAGGTCCGAGATGTCGAATTGGTCCCCTGCCCAGCCGTAGAAACGCAGGGCCATGGCGAGTGTCGCCGGGCCGCAGTTATTCCAATCCTGTTTCTCCCAGGCGGGAGATGGCAATTGGACTTTATCCGGCAGCGGCGTCGGCGTGGGAGCGGGTGTTGCCGTGGGTCCCGGCGTGGCCGGAGGACCCTGCGTTGGGCTGGCGCTGGGCGCTGCCGTGGGTGTGGCTATCAAATGTGAGGCGCCCGCCGGGACGGGCAACGTGTCGCCCGGCCTGAGCCATCCCCTGACGATGCCGGAGGCGTAGTCCAGACGCCACTCCAGGCGATATCTCACCGGTGGCAGTTGATAGACCAGCCAGAGCATGGCCGCTGCCAATGCGGCACCCATGGCGAACCACCCCAGCCAGCTCAGACGCGCGCGAATTGTCGAGGTCATGGCGCGGGATTATATCAGGCGCAGCAGCGGAAAGGGGCGGCAACCTCGCCGGCCGCATCTCACACCTCACGGGACCTGCGATCGACTTCCGAGCGCGGATCACGCGCCCCGCCCGCCAACCACGACCTCTTGAGACATGCGTTTTGCGTCTTGTATCCTGCACCCCCCTACTCCCCGTATCCCGCTCACACTGCCATCCCCATCCCCCTGGTAGAATACAACCAGCGCATTTGTCGCCGGGGAGCATCCCATGACGGAAACCAACACCCTGATCATCTTCGGCGCGTCCGGAGACCTGACGCACCGCAAGCTGATGCCGGCACTCTTCAACCTGCACACCAAGCGTCGCCTGCCGCCGGGTTTCAACGCCCTGGGCATGGCCCGCAGCTCTATGAGCGATGAGGCATTCCGCCAGACCATGCGCGAGGGGGCGCAGACCTTCGCCCGCACCACCTTCGACGCGCAGGCATGGGACGACTTCGCGCCGCGCCTCTCCTATGAGCCCGGCGATCCCACACACCCCGAGTGCCTGAGCGCCCTGCAACGGCGCCTGAGCGACCTGGAAGCACCCGGCGATGGCGCCGCCAATCGTCTCTACTACCTGGCAACGCCGCCTCACGTCTACTCCGACATAACGCTCAGCCTGGGCCATGCGGACATGCTGCGAGAGGACGCCGGCTGGCGCCGCGTGGTCGTCGAGAAGCCCTTCGGACATGACCTCGCCTCGGCCCGCGCCCTCAACGACGCCCTGCATCAGGTGCTGGCCGAATCCCAGATCTACCGCATCGACCACTACCTGGGCAAGGAGACCGTCCAGAACGTGCTCATGCTGCGCTTCGCCAACAGCATCTTCGAGCCCCTCTGGAACCGCAACTACGTGGACCACGTGCAGATCACCGTCGCCGAGTCGGTGGGCGTGAAGCACAGGGCACGTTTCTACGACCGCGTCGGCGTGCTGCGCGACATGTTCCAGAATCACATCATGCAGTTGCTCTCGCTGGTGGCCATGGAGCCCCCCGCCTCCTTCGACGCCGATTCGCTGCGCAACGAGCGCGTCAAGGTGCTGCGCTCCGTGCGGCCCATCCCCGTGGATGAAATCCAGGCACACGCCGTCTTCGGCCAGTACCAGGGTTACCTTGAAGAAGAGGGTGTGGCCAGCGGTTCGCGCACACCGACCTTCGCCGCGCTGCGTTTCTTCATCGACAACTGGCGCTGGCAGGGAGTGCCCTTCTATATGCGTTCCGGCAAGGCGCTGGCAACCAAGACCACGGAAGTGGTCATCCGCTTCAAATCGGTGCCGCACCTCATGTTCCCCCTGCCGCCGGATAAACAAATCCGCCCCAACGCGCTCTCGCTGTGCCTGCAACCCGACGAGGGCATCCACCTGCGTTTCGAGGCCAAGGTCCCCGACACCGTGGCCGAAACCCGCTCGGTGGATATGGAATTCCATTACGCCGACTCCTTCGGCGCCAATGCCCTGCCCGAGGCCTACGAGCGCCTGCTGCTGGATGCGCTCAACGGTGACCCCTCCCTCTTCACGCGAGCCGACACCATCGAGCTGGCCTGGGGGCTCATCGATCCCATCCTGCAGAGCCTGGAAGACCCGGGCAACCCACCCCCCGTGAGCTATGCCCAGGGCTCCTGGGGGCCGGCCGAGGCGCAGGACTTCATCGCCCAGGACGGCCGTGCCTGGGACCTGGGCTGCGGCGGGCACACCTGATTCATCCCCGGCCTTGCAGGCCGGCTCAGGAGCTGATCCATGGACGAACCCCTCATCACCATGTACGGCGCTGACTGGTGCAGCGACTGTCGCCGCGCCAAGCGATTCTTCCAGAGGCACGACATCCCCTACAAGTGGGTTGACATCGAGCTGGACCTGGAGGGCGAGCGTTTCGTCCTGGAGGTCAACCAGGGCCGACGGACCATCCCCACCATCGTCTTCGAGGACGGCTCCATCCTGGTGGAACCCTCCGACGCCATACTGGCCGCCAAGCTGGGCGTGAAGGCCTGAAAGGCGCAGGACTTCCGAAGTCTGGGGCGATTGCCAGACGGCCCGCATCTTTATATATTGTGCGCACTCCGCTCGCGCAGGGGGGCTGCCACACCGCTCAAAGCCCGTGACGCCTTCACCTTTTTCTTCAAGCAGCAAGGCTGGCAGGAGAAGTTCGCTTTCGGGACCTCCTTCCGCTTCCTTCTGACGCTGGCCGAGGGCCACCTGTCAGGCCAATTGCTGGCCCTGGATCGCGCCGCCTGAGCCCCTGCCGCCGCTGCTCCTTTGCTATAATGCCGCTATCAACCCACCGGGGAGTCCCCCATGCCCCTTGAAGATCTGCGCCAGTTTCTGGAACTGCTGGAGGCGCGCCACCAACTAACTCGTGTTCACGTGCCCGTCTCGCGCTACCTGGAGATCACGGAGATCACCGATCGCGTCAGCAAGGGACCTGCAGAGCGCAACAAGGCGCTGCTCTTCGAGCAGGTGCAGGGCTTCGACACCCCTGTGGCCATCAACCTCTTCGGCTCGCGCCAGCGCATGGCCTGGGCCCTGGGCGTCGAGGAGCTGGATGAACTGGGCGAACGATTGGGTGCCCTGTTGGACTTCAGGCTGCCGCATGGCCTGGCAGGGATGTTGGGTCGCGGCCAGGAGATGCTCAACGCCCTGCGATCCATCGGCCTGGGGCCGAGCAAGGTGCGCAAGGCGCCCGTCCAGCAAGTGGTTGAAAAGGATCAACCCTCCCTGAAGACCCTGCCCATCCCTACCTGCTGGCCCGGCGACGGCGGGCGCTTCATCACCTTGCCGCAGGTCATCACGCGCGACCCCGAGACGGGGACGCGCAACGTGGGCATGTACCGCCTGCAGGTGGTGGATGAACGCCGCCTACTGATCCACTGGCAGCGCCACAAGGGCGGCGCCGAGCACGAGCGCGTGGCACGTGCGCTGAAGAAGGCCACCATCCCCGCCGCCATCGTGCTGGGCGGCGACCCGGCCGCTATGTGGTGCGCCTCCGCCCCCCTACCGCCCAACATCGATGAATACCTCCTGGCGGGCTGGGTCCGCGGTAAACCGGTGGAGTTCGTCGACTGCGTCAGCCAGCCTCTGGAAGTGCCGGCCCGGGCCGAGATCGTCATCGAGGGCTACGTCGACCCCAACGAACACCTGCCCGAGGGGCCCTTCGGCGACCACACCGGCTATTACACCCCCGTGGAGCCCTTCCCCGTCTTCCACGTCACTGCCATCACCCGGCGCCGCGACCCCATTTATCCCTCCACCATCGTGGGCATCCCGCCCATGGAAGACGTCTGGATGGGCAAGGCCACCGAGCGCCTCTTCCTGCCCCTGATGCGCCTCTTCCTGCCCGAAATCGTGGATGTCTGCATGCCGGCCCAGGGTGTCTTCCACAACTTGGTCCTGGTCTCCATCAAGAAACGCTACCCCGGCCACGCCCGCAAGGTGATCCACGGCCTGTGGGGGCTGGGGCTGATGATGCTCACTAAAGCCATCGTGGTCTTCGACGAGTGGGTGGACGTGCAGGACCCGGGCCAGGCCGCCTGGCAGGCCCTGGGCAACGTGGATTGGGCGCAGGACGTAGTGATCACGCAGGGGCCGGTGGACCACCTGGACCACGCCTCCTACAGCCATTCCTTCGGCGGCAAGATCGGCGTCGACGCCACGGCCAAGCTGCCCGAAGAGGGCTACACGCGCGGCTGGCCGCAACGCATCGAGATGAGCCCCGAGGTAAAGGCGCGCATCGACGAGATCTGGGGGCAATTGGGGCTCTAGCATCGATAGAAACCCGGGTTCTTGAGGGATCCCGGTTTGCAGGAACGTCTCACCCGAGCGACCAGGGGGACCAGGATGCCACCTCGGACCTTCTCCTTCGCCCCCGATGATTCCTACGGCTTCTTTGATTAGCAGGGAGGCCATGCTTTGCCTGCTGAGCCAGAGATCCCGACCTTCCCCACCGAGCCCGATGTCTCCCTCGGACCCCACACCACAGCGGACGATGCGTTGTCCTTCCTGCAGGATAGCGCGCCAGAAGAGAACGAGCGGGGGCTCCGCCAGTTGGTCCGCTACCACGGCGCTGCGGTCTTTCGCCTGGCCTGGGCTGCTCTGGATCAGGGGGGCCTCACCACCGCCCGCCGCCGGGCGGCTGGCCATTGGCGGGGCCGGGCGAGGTGAGCCTCTGGCAGGTTGAAGGGGAGCGCTTCGTCCACGTGGGCGCCTGCTCCTGCCCGGCGCCCACGTGGACGACATGTCCTTCGGCCCCCAGGGCCAGGTGCTGGCTCTGGCCGTCAGCGACGGCAGTGTGTGGCTCTGGCACCTCCCCGAGGACCACGTGGCGCGGCACCTGGCGGGCTGGCAGGAACGCCCGCTGGCCGTGGCCTTCTCCCCCGACGGTCGTCTGCTGGCCGTAGGCAGCGAGGAGGGCACAGCCGAGGTCTGGCAGGTGGCCGCGAGCAGGGATGGCTCCTGGCGCGCCACGCACCTGCTCACGCTGCAGCACGGCAACTGGGTCGTCGACCTGGCTTTCAGTCCCCAGGGCGACACCCTGGCCACCGTCGCCCTGGGGAACGACGTTCACCTCTGGAAGATGCCCTCCGGTGACCAGGTTGATGGCCGCTGGCTGATGCGCGGCGACGAAATGTTGCGCGTGGCCTTCTCCCCCGACGGCCGTTGGCTGGCTGCCGGCACCATCCGCGGCGCGGTGGCCCTCTGGGAGCTGCGCTGAGCCGCACGATGCCCCACCCTCTCGTGATACAATCCACATCGCTCCCGGAGCCTGAACCGGGAGCGATTGTCTGCCGAAGGAACAGTATGGCGATCCTGAGACGCGCGCGTGACTTCCTCGAGCTGATCAAATTCGAGCACACGATCTTCGCTTTGCCCTTCGCCTATCTGGGCATGCTACTGGCCGCTGGCGGGTGGCCCACGTGGCCACAATTCGCCTGGATCACCGTGGCCATGGCCGCGGCGCGCACCTTGGGCATGAGCGCCAACCGCCTGGCCGACCGCTGGATCGACGCCCGCAACCCGCGCACGGCTGACCGGCCATTGATCACCGGCGCCGTCGCCCCCGGCACCGTATGGATCGGCGCGCTGCTCTCGACGGCGATCCTCAGCCTGGCGGCCTACGCCCTGGGGCCATTGCCCTTCAAGCTGCTCCCCGGGGCCCTGGCCTTCCTGATCGCCTACCCTTTCACCAAGCGCTTCACCGTGCTCTCGCACCTGGTGCTGGGCTTCACCGACGGATTGGCACCTATGGGCGCCTGGGCGGCCATCCGCGGTTCGCTGTTCACTGTGGCCGATCTGCCGGCCTGGCTGCTGCTGGCCGCCGTGACGCTGTGGATCGGCGGCTTCGACCTGATCTACGCCTGCCAGGACGCCGAATTCGACCGTCGTGAGGGCCTGCACGCCGTCCCCGCCCGTTACGGGATCGCCACCGCCTTGCGCCTATCCGCACTCAGCCACGCCCTGACCACCCTGATCCTGGTGGTGCTGGGCCTGCTGATGAACCTGAGCTGGCCCTATTGGCCCGCCGTGCTGCTCACGGCCGCGCTGCTCGCCTATGAACACGCCATCGTGCACCCCGACGACCTCTCACGGCTGAACCTGGCGTTCTTCAACATCAACGGTATCATCAGTATCACGCTTTTCACCGGGACTTTGCTGGCCGTCTTGATGCAACCCGCAATCCCTTGAGGAGGTATGGATTTCAATGACCCGCAAACCTTTGATCTCTTTCGTCGTCGTCTTGGTGGCAGCCCTGGGACTCGTCGCCTGCGGCGCAGCGCCCGAGCCGGTCACGCTCAAGATCGGCGTCCTGCCCATCGTGGACGCGCTGCCCATGTACGTCGCAGAAGCGCAGGGCTACTTTGACGAGCAGGGAGTGGCGGTGGAATTCGTGCCTGTCTCTTCGGCCGCCGAGCGGGACCAGCTCATGCAGGCCGGGCAGATCGACGGCATGATCAACGAACTGATCTCTACCATGTTCTATAATGAAGATCAGGTCCGCATCGTGGTCGTGCGCTTCGCCCGCACCGCCACTGCGGACACGCCTCAATTCCGCATCCTGGCCGCCAAAGACAGCGGCATCGAAAGCCTGGAGGACCTGAAAGGCGTGCCCATCGGCATCTCCGAGGGCACGGTCATCGAGTACACTACCGATCGCCTGCTGGAGAACGCTGGCTTCGCTCCCGAGGACATCGTCACCGTCGCCGTGCCGAAGATCCCCGACCGCCTGGCCCTGCTGGCCTCTGGCGAACTGCGGGCCGCCAACCTGCCCGACCCGCTGGCCTCGCTGGCCATGCAGGGCGGCGCGCGGGTGATCATCGACGACACCTCCCTTCCCGAGGTGGGCTACAGCATCCTTTCCTTCCGCAAACAGGTCGTCGACGAACACCCCCAGGCCATCCGCGCCTTCCTGGCCGCCGTCGAGCAGGCCGTGGAAGCGATCAACGCCGACAAAGGCCGCTGGAGCGACCTGCTCACCGATAAGAAACTGGTGCCGGCGACGCTCATCGGTTCCTTCCCGGTGCCCGATTTCCCCACCGCCTCCGTGCCCAGCCAGGCACAGTTCGCCGACGCGCTGGCCTGGGTGCAGGAGAAAGGGCTGCTGGATAGCGACATCCCGTACGAGGGCTCCGTCGACGATTCCTTCTTGCCGTAGACTAGCGGCGATGGGGACATGGCGCGAGCATGCCCCCACCGCAACCAAGCGATGATCATCCTGGACCAGGTCTCCTTCGCCTACCCGGACGGCACTCAGGTCCTCGACCGCTTCGATTGGCACGTGGCGCGCGGCGAGGCCTGGGCCGTGCTCGGCCCTTCGGGCTGCGGCAAGACCACCCTGCTCTATCTGCTGGCCGGCCTGCGGGCTCCTGCGGCTGGCGAAATCCGGGTGGGCGGAGAGCGCCTGGAACGCCCGCGCCCCACGACCGGGCTCATCCTGCAGGACTTCGGCCTGCTTCCCTGGGCCACAGTGCGCGAGAACGCCGCCCTCGGGCTGCGGGTGCGCGGCTTCTACGGCCCCGACGGGAAGCACGCTCCCCCCGATGAGGTCGTCGAGCGCATCCACGAGCGGGTCGACCCCTGGCTTCAGCACCTGGGGCTGCTGGAGGTGGCCGATCACTACCCGGCGCAGATCTCCGGCGGCCAGCGACAGCGCACCGCTATCGCCCGCACCCTGGCGCTCAACCCCGACCTGCTGCTCATGGACGAGCCCTTCGCCTCCCTCGACGCACCCACCCGCGAGACGCTGCAGAACCTGACCCTACAACTGCACAGCGAGCGCGAACTGACCACCGTCATCGTCACCCACGCCATCGAGGAGGCCGCCCTGCTGGGGCGCAAAGTGCTGATCATGGGCCGCCCACCCACCCGCCGGGCCATGATCATCGACAACCCCGCGGCCGGCCAGGGATCTTATCGCGAGACCCCCGAGTACCTGGCGATCATCCGCCGCCTGCGACAGGCCCTGGAGGCATCGACGTGAAGCGGGGGCACGTCCTGCTGGCCGCCCTGGCCATCGGCCTGGTCTGGCAACTCCTGGCGATGCTCGTACGCCAGCCCATCCTGCCCCCACCGCTTGCGGTGCTGCGGGTCTTCTTCCAGGACCTGCCCGGCCAATTGGGGGAACACTTCGTGGCCAGCCTGTGGCGGGTGGTGGCCTCCATGCTGCTTTCCATCGCCCTGGCGGTGCCGGCCGGCCTGGTGCTGGGTCAATCCCGGCGCCTGGACCGCTTCTTCTCACCGGTGATCTACCTGCTCTTTCCCATCCCCAAGGTCGTCTTCGTGCCGGTGGTGCTGCTTTTCCTGGGCATCGGCGACTTTCCGAAGATCGTCATCATCTTCCTGATCCTCTTCTTCCAGGTGCTGGTGCTGGTGCGCGATCAGGCCGCCAACCTGCGCCCCGAGCTCATCCACTCGGTACGCAGCCTGGGCGCCGGACGACGCGCCCTCTTCCGCTTCGTCTACCTGCCCGCCAGCCTGCCCGCCATCCTGACCGCGCTGCGGCAGTCCATCGGCACCGCGGTCGCCGTGCTCTACGTCGCCGAGCTCTTCGCCACCCGGCGCGGGTTGGGCTACTATATCTACCTGCACGGCAGCACGCTCTTCGATTACCCGCGCATGTACGCCGGCGTGCTGGCCATGAGCCTGCTCGGCCTGGGCCTGTACTTTCTGGTCGACTGGCTCCATCACCGCCTGTGCCCCTGGCAGTTCGCGACCTGAGGATAGAAATGGATCTGGAAACCGCCCTGCTCATCGTCCCTCCGCCCGAAATCCAGGCCTTCGCCGCCCCTTTGCGCGAGCGCTACACGCCGCTCTCCTTCGTCCAGGGACCGGCCCACCTGACGCTCTTCTTCCCCTTCGTGCCGCCTGAGGACGTCGAGGACACCATCGACAGCCTGACCGCGGTCTGCGCGCAGGTTCCCCCCTTCCCGCTCACCCTGGACCGCTACGGACGTTTCGAGACCACCCATTTCCTGCAGCCCGCCGATCCACAGGAACTCATCGAGCTGCACCGCCGCCTCTCGGCCCTGGTGCCCGGCTACCCGCCCTACGAGGGCGAATATGGCCCGGACCTCTTTCCCCACCTCACCCTGGCCCAATGCGAGAGCAAGGCCGAAGCCGATGCGGTGGAACTCCCGCCACCCCCCCGCCTGTCCTTCACCGTCGACCGGCTGCACCTGTACCTGGGCCCGCCCGAGCAGCGCGTCCCCTGGGTGCCCGTGGCCATCATCCACCTGCGAGGCCGCCCGTGAGCCATCTTAAGGGTCAGGCCAGGGCGCGCTACGTACGCGCCATGTTCGCCCGCATCGCCGGCCGTTACGACCTGCTCAATGGCCTGATGACCTTGGGGCAGGACACGAACTGGCGGCGCCAGGCGGTGCGCCGCCTAGCCCCTGCGCCGGGCGCGCGTGTGCTCGACCTGGGCACCGGCACCGGCGACCTGGCCTTCGAAGTGCGCCGTCAGGCCCCAGGCGCCCGCGTGGTGGCCGCCGACTTCACGCCTGAGATGATGGCCCTGGGGCGCGAGCGCCCCGCCGGAGATCAGGTCGACTGGCTGGTGGCGGACGCGCTCAACCTGCCTTTCGCCCGGGACACCTTCGGCGGCGTGATCTCCGGCTTCTTGATGCGCAACGTGATCGACGTGGACCGGGCCCTGGCCGAGCAGTGGCGCACCCTGCGCCCGGGCGGCACGCTCGTCTGCCTGGACACGACCCCGCCCCGTCCGGGGCCCCTGCGCCCCCTGCTGACCTTCCACCTGCACCGCGTCGTCCCCCTGCTGGGACGCCTGGTGGCCGGCGATGCCGAGGCGTACAATTACCTGCCGGACTCCACCGAGGGATTCCTCGCCGCCGAGGCCCTCGCGGATCGCATGGCTCACGCCGGCTTCGAGGCGGTGGGCTTCGTGCGACGCATGCTGGGCACGGTGGCGATTCACTGGGCCAGGAAGGGAATGGAACGGGGAGAAGGGGTCAGGAATTAGTTGCTCGTGATTAGTGATTAGTGATTAGTGATCGGTGATCGCCAGTGCGCATAACTGGGCCAATCCCTGATCAGCCCATACCGACGACTCCATACTTATCACGATGCCCTGATCATTCCTTCCATCAAAAGGACAACAGCCAATGCCTTTTCCCCTCATCCTCGCCATCACCGGCGCCTCGGGCGCCATCTACGGGCTGCGCGCCCTGGAGATCCTGCGCGAATTGAAGGTCGAGACGCACCTGGTGGTGAGCGCCGCAGCGCGCCTCACCCTGGCTCACGAGACAGGGCGCAGGCTCGACGAGGTGCTGGACTTGGCCAGCGTGCATTACGACCCGAAAGACATCGCCGCGCCCATCGCCTCCGGCTCCTTCGCGACGCGCGGCATGCTCATCGCGCCCTGTTCGGTGAAGACCCTTTCCGCCGTGGCCAACAGCTACGCCAGCGACCTGATCGCCCGCGCCGCAGACGTCACTCTCAAAGAGGGCCGCCCGCTGCTGCTCATGGTGCGCGAGACGCCGCTGCACCGCGGCCACCTGCGCCTGATGGACCTGGCCGCCCGGGCCGGCGCGATCATCTTCCCTCCCGTGCCCGCCTTCTACCACCGTCCCCAGACGCTGGAGGAGGTGGTCACAACCACCGTCGGCCGCGCCCTGCTGCGCCTGGGGGTCGACAACCAGGCCTACGCCCCCTGGAAAGGCGACCTGTGACCGACCTCAAGCCCTGGAAGACGCTGAATTCGACGGTCGTGCTCGACCGCCGCCCCTGGATGCGGGTCTTTTCCGAAGACGTGCAGTTGCCCGATGGGCGCGTCGTCCAGGGCTACCTGCGCCTGGAGACGCCCGACTATGCGGTCATCGTGCCCGTGGACCGGGAGAACCGCGTCGGACTGATCCGTTCCTACAAGCGCGGCGTCGACGCGGTGGACGTGCAGCCGCCGGCGGGGCTCATCGAGCCCGGCGAGGACCCCTTGTTGGCGGCGCAGCGCGAGCTGCTGGAGGAGACCGGCTGCCGCGCCGAACACTGGCTGCCCCTGGGCGCCTACATCCTGGGCGGCAACTTCTGCGGCGGCCACGCCCACATCTTCCTGGCCACCGGCTGCCTGCAGGTCGCCGAGCCGGATTCGGGCGATTTGGAGGAGCAGGAGGTGCTCTGGTGGCCCGTGGAGCGCGTGCGCCAGCGCTGGCGCCGGGGCGACTTCCGCCAATTGGGCTCCGTGGCCGCCCTGGGGCTGGCGCTCGCACACCTCGAGGATGGGCACGCGTGACCCCCTCTGCAAGATTTTCCTCGACGCATCGCGCAGCAAGGTGGGGGGCGCCCGAATCTCTCACGGTGCCGGCCGACACCCAGGTCGGCCCCTGCATCCGTGCATCCCACCCTCGCCAGCGGCGTGGCGCGCAGCCGCGCAGCCGTCCTCCTCGCCATGCCTGATCTGACCCCCGTCCTGGAACTCCTGGCCGAGACCCAGTCCATGACGCTGGCCACGCTGGACGCCGACGGCTCGCCGCGCGCCACACCGCTCTTCTTCGCCTACGACGAAGGCGCACACCTGTACTTCCTCTCCGACCCCCACACCCAGCACGCCCTGAACCTGGCGCGCGAGCCGCGCTGCGCGGTCGGGTTGTATCCGCCGGTGGAGGGCTGGCGCGAGATCCGCGGCCTGCAGATGAAGGGACGCGCGCATATGCCACGCGGCACCGATGGCGAGCGGGCACTGGCCTTGTACCAGCGCCGTTTCCCCTTCGTCGCCCGACTCAAGACCGCCCTTGCGGCGAGCAAGCTGTTCTGCTTCACCCCCGACTGGGTGCGCCTGATCGACAATCGGCGGGGTTTTGGCTACCATCAGGAATGGAGTCTGCCGTGAGCGCGCGCGACCTGGAAAAGGCCGCCCTGCGCGGCGAGCCCTCTTACCTCTGGCGCGCCGGGCAGGCGCGCCGCCTGGCCATGATCCTGCAGGCCGCCGGCGAGCGCGCCCTGGGGCAGGTTCTCGACAACGGTTGCGGAGTGGGGGCTTACCTGGAGCGCCTATCCGCCCGGG
>JAJRUD010000202.1 GCA_024277995.1 Chloroflexota bacterium | reverse complement strand
CGACTTGCAGAAGAGCACGATCTCCTCGGCGCTGTCCAGCTCGTGCAGGTGCGCCGCCAGCGACCCCAGCGGGATCAGCTCCGCCCCCTCGATGCGCGAGATCTGCAGCTCGTGCGGCTCGCGCACGTCGATCAGCCGTAGCCGCTCGCCGCGCTGCAGCCGCCCCGCCAGCTCGCGCGGCGTGATCTCCCACTCCGCCCCCAGCCCGGCCTGCTCCCGGTCGTGCCCCGGCACGCCGCAGAAGGCCTCGTAGTCGATCAGTTCCGTGATCTCCGGCTGCGGCGAGCACACCTTGCAGTGCGGGTTCTTCTTCAGCCGCACCTGATCGAAACTCATCTCCAGCGCATCGTAGAGCAGCAGCTTGCCGATCAGCGGCTCGCCGATGCCCAGGATCAGCTTCAAGGCCTCCGTCGCCTGCAGCGTGCCCACCGTGCCCGGCAGCACGCCGAAGACCCCGCCCTCGGCGCAGGAAGGCACCAGCCCCGGCGGCGGCGGCTCGGGGAACAGACAGCGGTAGCAGGGGCCCTTCTCCGCCCAGAAGACGCTCACCTGCCCCTCGAAGCGGAAGATGGAGCCGTACACGTTGGGCTTGCCGGTGAGCACGCAGACGTCGTTCACCAGATAGCGCGTCGGGAAGTTGTCGGTGCCGTCGATGATCAGGTCGTAGGACTCGGCGATGCGCAGCGCGCTCTCGGAGGTGAAGGGCTCATCGTAGACCTCCACCTGGATGTCGGGGTTGATGTCCAGCAGGCGCTCGCGCGCCGAGAGTACCTTGCGCTCGCCCAGCCGCGCGGTGCCGTGGACGATCTGACGCTGCAGGTTGGTGAAGTCCACCACGTCGTAGTCCACCAGACCCAGGCGGCCCACGCCGGCAGCGGCCAGGTACATCGAAACCGGCGAGCCCAGGCCGCCGGTGCCGATGATCAGCACCGAGGCCGCCTTGAGCTTCTTCTGCCCCTCCAGCCCCACCTCGGGCATGAGCAGGTGGCGCGAGTAGCGCAGGATCTCCTCGTGCGAGAGGTCAGCGCTTCCGTTGATCCTGAGACTGATACCACTCATAGATACACTCTTTCTGGGATTTCCCGACTATCGGATTCTACGCCCAAAGGGGCGGGAAACCGAGGGGAAAGATCAGCGGCTGGCGCCGGCTTCGGCCGGCAGCGTCCGCTGTGGCGGCGGCTCGTCGATGGCAATCAACTGATCCATCAGCCGTCCTGCACGCGCCACGCCGTGGTTGACGCCGCGCGGCCTGGCTTGGCGATCGACGAGGAAGGTCGTGGGGACGGTGAGCACACCCCACGAGTCGGCCAGCCCGGGATGCTGGCTGGCGTCGACCTCGATGAGCTGCAAGCGGTCGCCGTAGAGCGCCTTGAGCTGTAGCAGGGCCGGACGCTGGATCGTCTCACAAGGGCTGCAGCCGGGCGCGGTGAAATAGAGGATCGCCGGCCGGCCCAGGTGGTAGGCGTCGATCCTCAGGCCGCGCCGGGCGCGCAGCAGCAAAACCAGCCGCGTCAGCGCCTGATAAGCGGTCCACATCGCGGCGACGATGGCGAAGGCGAGCAGCAGGCGTTCCATCATCGGAGGCGCTCAGCCTGCCGGCGGGCGCCGCCCCGGGGAGGATCCGGCGGGAGGCGCCTTGCGGAAGCCCGGCGTGCCCAGGCGATTGAGCCAGTAGTAGAGCGCGCAGCCGAGGCAGAAGCCGCCGAACAGGTTCAGGCTGGCAAGCGCAACAACCAGCCAGCTCAATATCCAGCCGACGGTCGTCAACCCCGTTGCGAGGCCGACGAAAGCCGCGGCCAGGAACAGCCCGCCGAGCAATTGTGCGAAGCGATGCGGTTCCGGGTTGTCAGGGACCACGTCGGGCTTGATGATCCCCATGCCCCTCAGCGCTCGGTAGAGAGGCAGGAAGCCCGGCCGGCCGCGAGCACTGCCGAGCAGCATGACCAGCCCCGTCAGCGCAACGAGCCAGGGCGCGTCGGCCACGAAAGCTGCGATCAGCAAGCTGATGATCACGGCCTGGTTGGTGCGCAGCGCAGCGTGATCGACAGGCCGAGCGGGGGAAGCCATGGCGCTCTCCTCCTACTGTCCCCCGGCGATGCTGGGGACGATCATCAGGCGGTCCTCGGCCTTGAGTGGTGTGGACTCGCCCTGAAGCTCGCGCACGTCCTCGTCGTTCAAGAAGAGGTTGACGTAAGGGCGCAGACTCCCCGTCTCGTCGAACAGATGGGGCTTGAGGCTGGGGTAGCGGTTGGCCAGGTCCTTCAACGCCTCGCCGACGGTGCCTCCGTTGATCTGGATTTCCTTCTGTCCCTCCGTGTAGGGTCGCAGAGGGGTGGGGACTCGAATCACACTCATGGGAACTCCTCAGGTAAGTTGGTCTTGCTGCACCTGCAGCGGTTCTTCCTGCATCTGTTGGCGGTCTGCCGTGAGGCGCCAGCTTCGGCTCTCGACGGCCTTCCCGCCCTGGACGGAGGTGATGACGTAAGAATACCAGGGCAGCGCCCACTCCCGGTCGAACTCCGAGGGCCTGGCCGGGTGGCCGGGATGGGAATGGAAGACCCCGATCACATCCAGTCCCAGGCGCTCCGCTTCCTCTTCGGCGCGCAGCATATCTCTGGGGTCGATGAGATAGCGGTTGTGGCGCGATTCGGGGGCGAAGTGGTTGGCGAAGGGCAACAGTTGCTTCGCCCAGCGCTCCTCGCCCTCTACACTCCCCAGAAGCACGCCGGCCCCCTCTTCGGGGTAGCTGGCTTCAGCGTGGGCCCAGATCTGCTCCAGGAGCCGGCCCGGCACGTACAGGGTCACAGTTCCCTCCAGAGCGGCTCGTCCAGGTACTTCATGGCCGAGTCGGGGAAGAGCGTGACGACCACACCCGCTTCGAGCCGCGCCGCCACCTGCAGGGCCACGACTGCTGCGGCCGCGGCCGAGGTGCCCACCAGCAGCCCCTCCTCGCGCGCCAGCCGGACCGCCATGGCGTAGGCCTGCTCCGTGCTCACGGGGATCGTCTCATCCGGCAGTCCTGGGTCGAAGATGGAGGGGACGTCGCTGGTGGGAATGTGCTTCAACCCCTCCAGACCGTGCAGGGGGGCGTCCGGCTGGACGGCCACCAGGCGCAGCCCGGGGATGTGCTCCTTCAGGAATCGCCCGCTGCCGACCAGCGTGCCGGTAGTGCCCAATCCCGCCACGAAGTGGGTCACGCGCCCGCCGGTCTGGGCCAGGATCTCCGGCCCGGTCGTGTGGTAGTGGGCTTTCCAGTTGGCCTCGTTGCTGTATTGGTCGGCGTAGTAGTAGCGATGCGGGTGTTCGGTGGCCAGAGCCCTGGCCACGCGCCGCGCCCCGTCTGAGCCTTCCAACGGGTCAGTGAGCGTGAGTTGGGCGCCCAGGGCGCGCAGAATGGTCAGGCGCGGGCGGCTGGCATTGGCGGGCACCGTGAGATGCACCTGGATGCCCAGCGCCGCGCCCAGGGTGGCGTAGGCGATGCCCATGTTGCCGGAGGTGGAGTCGAGCAGAATATGGCCGTCGCCCAGTTCGCCTTCGAGCAGCGCCCGGCGCAGGATGGCGGAGGCCGGACGGTCTTTCACCGAGCCTCCGGGATTGTACCATTCCGCCTTGGCGTATACCTCCACGGTGGGGGGCAGGTCGCGCGTCACATGCCGTAACCGCAGCAGTGGGGTGTTGCCCACGCGGTCGAAGAGATCGCGGGCTGGTGGATCTTCAAAGAGCGTGATGTTGGGGAGTGTGGAACGTAAGCTCATCCGAGTCTCCAAATACAAAACGACCAACAAACGTGTGCGTGTGGCACGCGCCGACGAGAGACAATCCATAGGGTTGCTCTGCGGGGGCGGTCCACACCCGTCTGTTGGCCGCTGGAGACCGGGCTGCCTGCTCGGCCTCAGGCTATGGCTGCTGAGACGAGGTTGCTAGCGCCCCCGCCTCAGACATGTGCAAGAAGTCATGCTATCTACCCCGGAATATCTAAGACAAACTTGGTACATATTATAATCGCCTCCCCGAGCCTGTCAAGGGCCAACGTGGGACGAGAGCGCCCCTCTGCGGAACGAGCCGCGGCCTCTGACGTCGCCTGCGGTTCTCTCCCTTGACACCTCGTTCCGGTCAGGTCTTACCCGGGCCGTGCGAGGGGGCAGGGCCGATCGCACGTGCGCCACCTGCCATGGCTGTTCTACTCTCCCGACAGGCCGGTGCGGTGCAAGAGGCGGCGCGCGCTGCGCTTCGTCTCACCGACGCACGATGGCGTCGGTCATACGCGCCACGCGCGCCATGGCCGTCACGTCGTGCACGCGCACGATGTCGGCGCCGCGCACGATGCCCACGGCCACGGCTGCTGCGGTCCCCTCCAGGCGCTCCTCGGGCGGCAGATCCAGCGTGTAGCCGATGAAGGACTTGCGCGAGGGCCCCAGCAGGACGGGGTAACCCAGGGCGCGGATCTCGCCCAGACGATCCACCAGCTCCAGATTCTGCTCGACGGTCTTGCCGAAACCGATGCCCGGATCCAGGATGATGTGCTCGTCGGGGATGCCGGCCTGGTGGGCCAGCGCCACGCTTTCCATCAGTTCGCGCTTCACGTCGCTCAGCAGATCCTCGTAATCCACGCCGATGTAGCGTCCACCCAGCCGCTCGCGCACTTCGGCGTTGGCAGGGTTGCTGCGGTTGTGCATCAGGATGATGGGGGCGCGGCGCGCGGCCACCAGGGTTGCCATGGTGGGGTCAGCGCGCAGGCCCCACACGTCGTTCACCAAGTGCGCACCGGACTCCAGGGCGGCTTCAGCCACTTCGGCTTTGTAGGTGTCGATGGAGATGACGGCCTCAAGTTCATCGCTCAGGGCGCGGATCACAGGCAGCACCCGCCCCTTCTCCGCTTCCGCCGAAACGGGCTCTGAGCCGGGGCGTGTGCTTTCGCCGCCCACGTCGAGGATGTCTGCCCCGGCCTGGACGAAGGCGCGGGCCTGCGAGAGCGCGGCCTCCACGGCCCGAGGGGGGGCCTGCTGAGCGAGCAGCCCGTCGCCGGAAAAAGAATCGGGGGTCACGTTGAGGATGCCCATGACGTAGGTCCGGGTGCCCCAATCGAAGGTGTGCTGTCCGAGGGTGAGCGGTTTCATGGGCGCGGTTTCCTCCTGGCTGGGATGTTCGGCCGCTGGGCGTACGAGGGCGTGGTCTGCTCTCAAGTGGTAGGCGAAAAGGCGCGCACGCCGGAGCGGTCCAGCCGCTGCAGAAGATCGAGTACCGTGACCCCCAGGATGGGGTGGCGCAGGTCCGGCGCCAGGTCACCCAGCGGAACGAGCACAAAAGCCCGCTCTGTCAGGCGAGGGTGGGGGATGGTCAACTCGTCGCTCTCCAGCACCAGGTCGTCGTAGAACAGGATGTCCAGGTCGATGAGGCGTGGGCCATAGCGGAAGGATGGCGTGCGCCCCAGCGAGACTTCGATGGATTTGAGATGCTGCAGCAGGGCCAGGGGCGCCAGCCGCGTGGTTCCGGACACCACCTGATTGAGGTACCTCGGCTGGTCTTGATAGCCCCACGGCTCGGTCTCGTAGATGGGTGAGCGCTCCAGGACCTCGACCCCGGGGGCCAGACTCATGAGGGCTTGCCGGAGGTTCGCCTGACGGTCCTCCAGGTTGGAGCCTAGAGCGAGGTAAATGAGGTGGTCCAGGGGGTGCCTCCTGCCGATGCTGGGCCCGGTCTCCACGCGCTGTCAGCCGAAGGCGACAGGGTGGCAGCCGAGGACTCCGGCCCGCTTCGCGGGTCCCGGGGCCGGGGCGATTATACCATCGCGCCCAATGGTGGTTCCGGCACACTCCTTGCCGGTCGCGGTACCCGGGTCCTGTGGGAGCGGGGGTGTCTTGCTTGCTATAATCTCTGCCAGAGTGTAGGATTTTGTCGCTTATGTCTGAAAAAATGGCCCAGGAGCCCTTCTCAGGCGAGCCGCCTGCCGGTTCGGTGATGCGCTATCTGGTGGTGTGCATGGGGGTGGCGGCATTGCTGGCCACGGTCTTCACCGCCTGGCGACCGGCGGGGCTTGCCCCCGGGGAGCTGGCCGGTCAGTTGCTGGCTGTCTTGGAAGGGCGCCAGGCAACGGCGACGCCGGGGGCGGCCGTAGCCGCCGCCGTGACTCCCTCGGCCCTGCGCATAGGGATCGTCGTCGGGCACGCCGGTCCCAATCGGGAGACCGGGCTCGAGGATCCGGGGGCGGTCTGCCCCGACGGCCTGACCGAACTGGACGTCAATCGCAACATCGCCCAGTTAGTGGCGCGCGGGCTGGAGGCGGCTGACTTCCAGGTGGATTTGTTGGACGAGTGGGACCCGCGCCTGGCCGGCTATCGGGCCGTCGCGCTGGTCTCCATCCACGCGGATACATGCTTCCCGGTCAGCGAGGACGCCGCGGGCTACACTGGCTATAAGGTGGCGGCCGCGCTGGAGACCAGCGTCCCCGATCGAGCCCAGCGCCTGGTCACCTGCCTGGCGGATCGCTATGCCCAGGCCACCGGATTGCACTTCCAGCCGGGCAGCATCACCAAAGATATGACCGGTTATCACACTTTCTATGAGATCCACCACCAGACACCGGCGGCCATCATAGAGACGGGATTCCTGTATCTGGATCGCGCATTTCTGACGGAGCAGCCGGAGCGCGCGGCGCGCGGCATCGTCGAGGGCCTGCTGTGCTACGTGAACAACGAGCCGGCGACGCTGCCGGGGCAGGGGGCGCCATGAGGGCGCAGCAGGGAGGGGCCCCGCAGCGCGCCTATCTGCAGGCGCTCGAAGCCGCGCGACGGGCGCTGGCGCGCAAGGACCTGGTTCAAGTGCGGCGCATGGCCCGCCAGGCGGCACGGCTGCAGCCGCACCAGGAGGCCCCCTGGCTCTTCCTGGCCGTCGCCTCGGAGCCGCGGGCGGGGTTGGCCTATGCGGCGCGCGCGCTGGAGCTCGACCCCAGCAGCCAGGCGGCCCGCCAGACCATCCGCTGGCTCGCTCGCCGACTGCCGGAGCGTCAGCGGCGGGCCGCGATGCGCGAGGCACACCTATCGCAGGACCTGATCGTCGGCCCGGCCTCCATGGAAGCCCTCACCATGCGCCGCCTGGTCTCTCCAGGCGTGCTGGCCATCGCGGCGGGGCTGGCCATCGCTCTGGGAGTCTGGTTCGGATATCAGCCTGCCGATGCGCAGCAGCCTCAGTTGGCCTCGGCCCCGCTGGCCAAGGCGACTTTCACACCCACACCGACCAACACGCCGACGGTCACTCCCACCCCCGCGCCCACTAACACACCCCCACCCACCAGTACCCCCACGCCCACCACGACCCCCACGCCGCGCCCGAACGTGTCGTGGACCTACAGCGAGGACCACACGGATCTGGCCGACGAGGGGCGCTGGATCGACGTGGACTTGAGCGCCCAGCGGGTCACGGCCTATCAGGGCGCCTCACCCGTGCGCACCTTTATGGTATCGACCGGCACCGCCGCACATCCCACGGTGACCGGTCAGTTCAGGGTCTACGTGAAGCTCGTGGCCACCGATATGGCCGGTCCGGGATACTATCTGCCCGACGTCCCCTATACCATGTACTTCTACCGCGGCTACGCACTGCACGGCACCTACTGGCACAACAACTTCGGGACGCCTATGAGCCACGGCTGCGTGAATCTGTCCATACCCGATGCGCAGTGGCTCTTCAACTTCGCCTCCGTTGGCACCCTGGTCAACGTGCATCCCTAGTGGCGCAAACCTTGCACGGCACGTGGGCGAGAGGTGTTTTCGATGGATGATGTGCTGGTTCCCCCTGAAAACCTGGCCCGCCGCGAATTTCTGAAGCTCTCGGGGGTAGCGTTGCTGGCGTTGGCCGTCCCGACGCGCTGGCGGCGCAGCGCGCTTGGCCTGGAGAACGAACTGCTGGGGAGGGTGGCCTTCCCTACGGTGGACGTGTTCCGTGCCCCGTCTTTCGCCAGCGAGAAGGTGAAGACCTTGTGGCGTGATGACATCCTGACCCTGGAAGAGGCGCTGCTGGGCGACAAGTTCCCAGAGCACAACCGCGTCTGGTATGCGGCGAAGGGTCTGGGTTACGTCCACTCATCCGCCATTCAGCCTGTGCGAGACATCAAGAATGAGCCGCTGTCGTACGTCCCCTATCGCGGCATGCTGATGGAGGTCACCGTGCCCTTCGTGGATGCCTATTGGAAGCCGCGCAAAGACGCCAAGCTGGCCTATCGCTTCTACTATGGCACGACCTATTGGGTCAACGGCGTGAGCCGCGATGTGAAGAAGCGCAAATGGTACCGTATCTACGACGACAAGTGGACCTACCACTACTACGCGCCGGCCGAGGCTTTCAGGCCGGTACCCCTGACGGAATTCACGCCCATCTCCCCCCAGGTTCCTCTGGAGGAGAAGCGCATCGAGGTGGATCTGCAACGGCAGTGGGTCTTATGCTACGAGGGGCCCGACCTCGTCTTCAGCACCAAGGTCTCCACAGGCAAGTACTTCGAGGAGGAGGATTACTATTGGACGCCGGAAGGGGACTTCATCACCTTTCGCAAGCGTCCTTCGCGCCACATGGTCGCCGGCAACCGGGCTACCGGGTATGATCTGCCCGGCGTCCCCTGGGTGGCCTATATCACGGAGAACGGTGTCTCCTTCCACGGCACCTATTGGCACAACGACTTTGGCGCGCCGCGCAGTCACGGATGCGTGAACATGACACCCCAGGCCGCCAAGTGGCTTTATCGATGGACGCATCCGGTGGTTCCAGCCGAGGAAGAAGAAGTGTGGGTGCGCTACGGCACCTTCGTGCGCATCTTCGCCTGAGCGGGCCCGGAGATCCCGGCCGTCGAAATCGGCGTATCATCGGTTCTTTAGATCTGTCTCCAGCCATTCGACCGCCCACTTCCTGGTATCATCAGCCTGGGGAATGCTTCCTCCCTCGGGATAGGAGCTCGCCCATGCCGGAGCAGGGGCTGCGCGGAGAAGGAATCGCAGATGGCTCGGATTGCGTTGTTCGCAGGCCTGGTGGTTGATGAGTGGGACCGGCCGGTGGAAGTGACGATGATCGGTGATGAGGCCTTTTATGTGATCGATGACCAGGGCTTCAAGCGGCACATTGAGAGCGAGCACGTTGACCGGCAGGTGCTGGAGCACATGGCTGAGATGATCCGTGGCTATGAATCGGTCATCAGTGAGAGCACGGCCAAGATGCTGGGCCAGGAGGATATCTTCACCAAGGCCGCCATCGAGGCCTCGCTGAAGAAAATGGACGAGCAGTTCAAGGCTTTGATGCAGCATGGGTTGCCCGAGGAAGTGCGCGCCTGGTTGGGCATGGTGGGCTTCCGGGTTGTGATCAACCTGCACGGCGAGGTGCTGCGTGTAGTGCAGCCGCAAGCTCCGGAGGAGCCTCCCGAGTGATCTCCAGCGCTGACAGTTCTCTAACGTCGTGGAGGTAAAATGAGCGCAACTCTGCTGTGGTGAGGGTGTGAAGTGAGTCTCTCAGAGCACATTCTGGACGTCGACGAGGCAAACTTCGAGCAGGAAGTGTTGCTGCGATCGCACCAGGTGCCGGTGGTGGTCGACTTCTGGGCACCGTGGTGCGGGCCCTGTCGCATGTTGGGCCCACTGCTCGAGCGACTGGCGATTGAGGCTGGAGGCGCCTTCCGCTTGGCCAAGGTGAACGTGGATGAGAACCCCAACCTGGCGATCCGCTATGGGGTTCAGGGGATACCGGCGGTGAAGGCTTTTCGTGAGGGCAGGGTGGTCGTACAGTTTGTCGGAGCGCAGCCTGAGCCTATGGTGCGGCGCTTCATCGAGCAGTTGGCGCCTAGCCCGGCAGAACGAGCGGTGAGCAAGGGCCGCAGTCTGCTGGCAGCCCGCCACTGGGAAGAGGCGGAGGCTGCTTTCCGCGACGTGCTGGAGCAGGACGACGGCAACGCAGCGGCTGCACTGGGTCTGGTGGAAAGCCTG
>JAJRUD010000201.1 GCA_024277995.1 Chloroflexota bacterium | reverse complement strand
GCCGGGGAGCACCTCCCGGCAGACCCGCACAGCCAGACTGCGCGCCTGCTGCCACACCTGCAATTGCTCCAATCCTCTCTCCTTCATCTCGATCCCCCTTTCGCACGGGCCTCTGTTTCTCAATTCCCAATCCCCGATCCCTAATCCCTTATCCCTGTTTCCATCAAAACTGCTCCAGGAACCTCAAATCGTTCGCCCAGAAGTAGCGAATGTCCTCGATGCGGTGTTTGAGCATGGTGATGCGCTCGGGGCCCATGCCGAAGGCGAAGCCGGAGAAGCGGGCGGGGTCGTAGCCGCCGTTCTGAAGCACCACGGGGTGCACCATGCCGCAGCCGAGAATCTCCAGCCAGCCGGTGCGTTTGCATACCGAGCAGCCCTCTCCGCCGCACACGAAGCACTCCACGTCCATCTCCGCTGAGGGCTCGGTGAAGGGGAAGTGGGAGGCGCGGAAGCGGGTGCGCACCTGCTGGCCGAACATACGTTTGGCGAAGGCGATGAGCGTGCCCTTCAGGTCGGCGAAGGTGATGCGGCTTCCGATGGCCAGGCCCTCCACCTGGTTGAACTGGATCTCGGAGCGGGCCGTGATCTGCTCATAGCGGTAGCACATGCCGGGCAGCACGACGCGCAGCGGTTCGGGGGCGCGCTCGCGCATGACGTGGATCTGCCCCGGCGAGGTGTGGGTGCGAAGCAGGACCCCTTCGCGTGTGGTGTAGAAGGTATCCCACATATCGCGCGCCGGGTGGTGGGCGGGGATGTTGAGCAGCTCGAAGTTGTAGGCGTCGGTCTCCACCTCGCGCGAGCGATAGACCTGGAAGCCCATCTCAGCCCAGATGGCCAGGATCTGGCGCAGGGTCTGGTTGGCGGGGTGGACCCGGCCGCGCGGCAGCGGTCGCCCGGGGAGGGTGACGTCCAGGCGCTCCTGCTCCAGGGAGCGCGCGACGACGGCCTGGCGCAGGGCTTCCAGGCGGGCCTCGTAGGCCGCTTCCAGGGCGCGCTTGACCTCGTTGGCCCGCCGTCCCACGGCCGGGCGTTGCTCCTTGGGCAGCTCGCGCAACCCTTCCATGATGGCGCCGATCTCCGCCGAGCGGCCCAGATATTTCACCTTCCAGGCCTGCAGCGCCTCCTGGTCCCGGGCCTTTTCTAGCGCGGCCAGCGCCTCCCGCTCGATCTGATCCAGCCGTCCCAGCATGAGGGCCTCCTGTGTGTTCCCCAGCTTCCCGGAGGCTCTGAGCTTCCGGGAAGCTGACGCTTGGTTTAACGCAAGCCTCCCGTCCGCCAAGGGACGGGAGGGGTTTCCCGCGGTACCACCCTTGTTGGCCCTGATTGAAATCGAAGGGCCCACTCTGCGCCGACGGCTCATCTCTCTGGAGAGCGATCGACTCCCCGGTGCTAACGGTGGGGCTCCGGCCCGGACTACTGGTCCTTCGGCATGCTCAGGACGTTCCCCCGGGCGGCTCAGGAGGGAACTTCAGCGGATTTCCCTCGGGCCGGGGTCTCAGTCGCGCCCCGGCCTCCCTGGCGAGTTCCGCCCGCCTACTTTCCTCCGTCAAAGCCGTTGATGGCTCGGTTGCACACATTATCCTCAGATTCCAGGTGATGTCAACCTGTGACCGCCTTCGGAGCCCTGAGGGCTTCGGAAGTGTCGCGCCCGGCCTCCGTCTGGCGGGGCGGAACGCGGCGCGCCAGTGTCAGGAACACGGCCGCCGCCGCCAGGGCCATGATGCAGCCGCTGTACCAGATGGCCACCGGCGCCACGCGGTCGTTGAGCAGCCCGCCCACCACCGGACCCACACCGAAGCCCACGCCCCAAGTAAGGGCGTATGCACCCATGTAGCGGCCTCGCATGTCGGGGGGGGCCAGGTTGGCGGTCAAAGCGGTGGCGGTGGGGATGATGATCATCTCGCCCACCGTCAACACCACCATGCTCAACAGAAAGGCCGTGAACCCATCGCCCAGCGCCACACTGCCCACGCCCAGGGCGTAGAAGAGGGAACCCACCGCCAGGACGGGCAGCGCCGGGAAGCGCTCCGTGAGACGCGTTGTGCTGTATTGCAGGAAGACCACCATGGCGGCGTTGGTGGCCATGATGAAGCCGTATTGGTTTTCGGGCACGCCATAGTTTTCTTTGGCGTATACGGGCAAGAGCACCATCATCAGTGAATAGGCCATCCCGGACAGCGCCAGCGCGCCGCAGAAGGCCAGGAAGGGGTGATCCTGAAGGATGGGACCGTAGCCCCCCAGGCCACCCGCCTGCGTGGCCTGCTCTTGGGGCACTTGAGGCATGGTCTCCGGGACCAATAGCAGGATGAGCAGGGCGAAGAGCAGCGTCACGCCGGCGGCGGCGTAGAAAGCGTAGTCGTAGGAGACCACGGCCACGAAACCGCCCACCGCCGGGCCGACGGCCACGCCCAGGTTGTTGATCATGCGCAGCAGAGCGTAGGCTTCGGCGCGGCGCTCGGGCTCCACCAGATCGGCCACCATGGCGTTGCTGCCGACCCGCAAGAGCGGGTTGGCGGCGCCAGCGAGCAGCATCAGGGCGATCCACATGGGCAGGCTGGCGATCATGCTCATCAGGTAGAGCGATGCGCCACCCAGCACCAGGCCCAGGATCATGGCGCCCTTGCGTCCGAAGCGGTCGACCGCCGGGCCGGCGAAGGAGGTAGAAACCAGGCCGGCGGCGGAGTTGACCGTCAACAGCAGCGTGATGGTGGTGAGCGGCACGCCCAGGGTCTGGCGCATATAGATGGTCAGGAAGGGCCAGATCATGCTGCCGCCGGTGCTGTTGATCAGGTTGCCCCAGAAGAGGACCCAGAAGGGGCGGGGGTAGCTGCGGTAGGTGAGGCGGAGCCGCTCGAACATGGAAACCACCCTCCGGCGCAAAAAACCCGCGCCGCCGGGCCGGCGCGGGCGCGGAGCATTTTATCATGCGCCGGTCACCATTGGCCGGTCAGGGTTTCCTCCTCGGCCTGCGCTTGGCCCAGGAAAGCCAGCAGCGCCTCGCGCCCCCGATCCAGGATGGGCGGGCCGTGGGAGGGGAGCAGATGGGCGTAGTCGAGCTCGCCCAGACGGCGGATGGAGGCGCGCGCCGTCTCGGGGTCCGGCGTGGCGAAAGCGGCGGGGGGCGACAGGCGGCCCTTGAGGTTCATCACCGCGTCGCCGCAGATCATGGCTCGGTCCTGGGGGTGCAGGAAGCCGATCTGGCCCGGCGTGTGGCCGGGCAGGTGGATGACGGCCATGCCGTCGGCCGCCTGACCCCCTTCCAGATCGCGCGCAACGGGCAGTCCCCAATCGTTGCGGGCCAGGAAGAAACGCCCGATCCAGAAGGTGAAACTGTGGGGCTTGAGCTGCCGGTAGTCCACCTCGCCGGTGACGAAGGGCACCTCCTCCCGGTGGCAGAGCAGGGCCGGGTTCCAGGCCACGCGCAGCGCTTCCAGGCCGCCGGCGTGGTCATAGTGGCCATGGGTGAGCAGCACGCGTTGGGGCCCTTGGCCGCCTGTGGCGCGCGCCACAGCGGCCACCATCAGGTCGGCCGTTTCGGGGGGGCCAGTGTCGATCAGGGTGTAGCCTCCCTCACCGCGCACCAACCATACCGATACGGGCGCGTTCACCAGGTCGAAGATGCGCCAGGGGAGTTCCAGGCGGGCGATGTGCTCGCTGACAGGTTCGAATTCGGGCATGATCAGCCTCCGGCGTCGGCGGGTTGCAGGCTGCGGATCAGATCAGGCACCTGGCGCAGGTCCTGGGCGATGAGATCGGGGGGTGGCTCTGGAGCACGGTCTTGAGGGAAGTCCGGCGGGCGCAACCAGATGCTGGGCATCCCCATGCGGCGGGCGCCGAGCACGTCGGCCTGCAGCGTGTCCCCCACCATGACGACCTCGTGCGGCGGCAGTTGCATGGCCTGCAATGCGGCCTGGAAGGCGCGTGGGTCAGGCTTGCGCACTCCGAGCGCGGCGGAGACCAGGATCGGGCCCAGGAAGGGCCGCAGCCCCGATTTCTCCACCAGGCGCTGCACGTTGGCCTCGTCGGCGGCGTTGGAGAGCAATCCCAGCCGCAGGCCGTCCGCCTGCAATTCCTGCAACACCTCAGCGGCGGCGGGCAGGACCTTCCAGCGAGCCTCGCTCACGGCGTACATGGCGTCGAGGGCGCGGCGCTGGGACTCGGGCCCGATCTGCCCGAGGCCGAAGCGCGCCAGCACTTCCTGCAGCACGCCCGCCAGGCCGGTCTCCAGCAGGGTGACCTCCCGTTCTCGATAGTACCGATCCAGGGCTGCGGTGAACGCGCGCCTGAAGGCCCGGGAGTCGAATTCCAGGCCATCGTCTTGCAGGGCTTTGACCAGCGCGGCGCGGCTCTCCTGGTAGGTGCGCAAACGATCACCTTCGAAGCGAATGAGCGTCTGACCCAGGTCAAAGATCACACCGCGAATCAAGGTCCTGGCTCCACGTTCAATAGCCGCGCTTGGGGTCGAAGTGATTGAGCAGGGGTTGGCCGGAGATGTAGCGCCGCAGGTTCGCTGCGAAAAGGTCGGCGGCGCGTTCCATGTAGTGGGGTGAGGCGCCGGCCACGTGGGGAGAGAGAATGACGTTGGGCATCTCCCACAGCGGACTGCTTTCGGGCAAGGGCTCTACCGGATAGACGTCCAGCGCTGCGCCGGCGATGCGCTCTTCCTGCAGCGCCTCCAACAGGGCCCCGTGGTCCACCACACCGCCGCGCGAGATGTCCACCAGGAAGGCCGTGGGCTTCATGGCTGCCAGGACCTGGGCGTCCACCATACCGCGCGTCTCCGCGGTCAGCGGCACCGTCACCACGACGAAATCGCACAGCGAGACCATGGATCGCAGGGCCTGGGGTGGGTAGAGGCGGCGCGGGATCTCGGCGCGGGGATCGCCCAGACCCTCCGGGATGTAGCCTGTGTCCTCAAGGTGTTTAAGATCGCGCTTGGTGGCGAGGACCTCGGCCCCGAAGGTCTGGCACAGGCGGGCCACTTCACGGCCGATGCTGCCGTAGCCCACCACTCCGACCGTCGCCCCGCGCAGCTCGAGCGGGCTGAAGCGCTGGAAGCGGTCCTCGGCCCAGCGCTTGGCGTTCCTGTCCTCCCACATGCGCGGCAGCCGATGCCCCAGGGCGAGCATGGCCATCATGGCGAATTCGGCCATCTGGGGCACGGCCGCGCCGCTCAGGGTGGTCACCTGGACGCCGCTGCTCACCAGGGGGTGGTCGATCACGTGGTCGATACCGGCGAAGTGGAACTGCACCCAGCGCAGGTTGGGGACCTGCTCCGGGTCGGGCAGGGCGCGCAAGGTATAGAGCACCTCGATCTCAGGTAGCAGATCGGCCGGCAGATCCTGCGGCCTGCGGGAGGGGTGTTGGTGCAGGGTCAATTGCGGCGAGACGGCCTGCAACCGCTCCAGCAGGGGCTCAGGGAACGTTACGGTGATCAGAACGTGGACTTCATGCATCGTCGCCATTGTACATCAACATTGGTGGGGGCACCCGGGGTCAGAGGCCTCGTCCACATGAAAAGACTCGGCCAGCGCAATGGGCCTCACCCCGCCGAGAGCCCCAGCAGCATCCCCGCCAGCACCAGGGCGAGCAGGCCGAGGCGTTCCCAAGCGGGACCGGTGGCAGCCATGTAAAGCGCCAGCGAGGCCAGCAAGATCAGCACCAGGGCCAGCACCTGGAGGGCGGCTTTGCGGCGGCGGCGGAAGGGGGGCGGAGAGGGGCGTTGGATGTCCTTCATGTGAGAGCCAAGGTGAGCAGGCTGAGGCCAAGGAGCAGGAGCCCTATGTAACCGCCCAGCGCGCGCAGGACGGTCCCTTCCTCGCCCGCCATGCCGCCGGTGCTGGCGCCCACGACGAGCTTGGTGGGTGCGATCACGGAACCGATCGCTCCGCCCGCCGTCTGGGCGGCCAGGATCCAGACGATGGGGTCGCCCAGCAGTTCCGCCGCGCGCCGTTGCAGCATGGCGAAGACGACGTTGCTGTTGGTGTTCGAGCCGGTGATGAAGGCGCCCAGCGCGCCGATCCAGGGCGAAGCCAGCGGGAAGAGCGCGCCGGCTGCCTGCGCGAGCCGCTGTGCCATGGTCTCGGTCATGCCCGATTGAGCCATGACCATGGCCATGGAGACCATGGCGACGATGCCGAGGCTGGAGGAGAGGACACCGCGCATGGTTTGGGAGAGGATGCGGGTTGCGGCGCCGGGGGTGTAGCGCCCGGCGAAGTGGTAGAGGGCGAAGGTGGCCAGGGTGGCGTAGAACAATATGGCCCCGGTGTGGCGCAGGGGGGCCAGGATCTTGCCGGGTCCGGCGAGTACCTCATATCCCAGGCTCGTGCGGGTGGTGGCGAAGTACGGCTGGATGAGGATCACGTCCAGGGCGTCGCGCACCGGCCCGGACAGCTGGATGATCAGCGTCACCGCGATCAGCATGGCATACCCCGCCAGCGCCAGGGGCAGGTCCCGGCCGGAGGGCCCATTCAGATTGGGATGGGTCCTGCTGCGGGTTCGCGCCCAGAGCGCGCCCAGGGCCAGCCCGGCCAGGGCCCCACCGAAGCTGGCGATGGGCCACAGGCCGCGCCAGGCGATGAGCGCCTGGGCGGTGCCCATCGCCAGGGCCATGGCGGCGGTCAGCGCGGCGCGCCGGCGGAGGCCCTGCCATCCCCCGGCGGCGTGTGCCACCATCGCGCCGCAAGCCAGGGAGGCGGACCCCAACAGCACTGCCGCAGGCAGGGCCAGGGCTTCGCCGGGGATGCCGCTGGCGGCGATGAGGGCCGTGAAGGAAGTCGCCAGCGAGCCGAAGGTCACCGCCCACGCATGGCCGATGGAGGGCATCACCACTGCCGTGAGGGGCGGGAAGCCCAGACCCACCAGCATGGGCGCGGTGACGGCCACGGGGACGCCGAAGCCGCCAACACCTTGCAGGAAGGAAGCGAAAGCCCACCCGACGAGCAAGGCCTGGAAGACTCGATCCGGAGTAAGCCGCGAGAGAACCCGACTGAGGGCGCGGATGGCGCCAGCCTCGTCGGTGACGCGGTAGAAGAGATAGGCTGCCCAGACGATGAGCAGCACGTCCAGGGAGAGAAAGAAAGCCTTGGCCTGGGCGACGGACAGCACCTCGCCCGTGGCGCCAAAGCGCAGCAGGGCCACGGCGACGGCAATCAGCCACCCGGCCGGGCCGGCCCTGGCTGCCCCCCAGCGGAAGCGTACCATGATGGCCAGAATGAGCAGCAGCGGGGAGGCGGCTAGAAGCCAGTCGAGGGGCATGATGGGCAGGCGGCGCGTCGCGGCGAGATTATAGCACGGTCAGTCGTGCCGGGGGTGGCTCAGCGCACCTCATGGGCGGCGGGCGACCAATTGCGCGCCTGAGCGATAGCCTTCGGGTGCGCCTGGATCCAGGCGGCGGCTCTCCTCGTAGGCCAGCACCTCCAGAGCGGGGAAGAGACGCAGGAGTTCGCCAGGCTCGAAGTAATGGATGAGGCCGACGGGCTCGCGAGCGAGGAAGGTGTTGGGCTCGACCTCGGGAGCGCCCTCGGCTCGCCTGCTGGCGCAGCCTGGATCGTCGGTGGTGAAGACCTCCACCAGCAACAGCCCTCCGTGCGTGAGGCCGGCCTGCAGCCGATCTGCCAGCGTCCAGAGTTGCGAGGGGCGCAGGAAATGCAGCACCGCGGAGGCCAGGATCAGGGCATAACGTCCTGGCTGGATGACGAAGTCCTGCAGGTCCAGCATGAAGGCATGCAGTCGACTGCTTCCGCCAGCGGCCAGGCGCCGGAAGCGGACCGGGTCGGCTTCGACGGCCTCCACCTCGAAGCCCTGTGTTTCCAGCCAGCGGGCGGCCTCGCCCTGGCCTGCTCCCAGATCAAGTGCCGGGCCGCGGGGTGCCTGGGGCGCCCAGCGCTCCAGGAGTTCGGATGGGGGCGGCGGATGTGCTGGGGTGTGCAAAGATCCCTCCCGGCCGACCACGCACAGCGGGTCGGCAGTGTGCATACGGGGGCTTCGAACCCGGGCCGGACGTCCACGCTTCGAGCGTGTCTCTTCAGGCAGTTTACCCCTGGAAGCGCCCGGTGGCGACCGGGCTGGCAGGCGATCGCGCGGCGCCCAGCGGGGCCGGGCAGGCGCCGTGCGAGGCCTGCTCGATGCAGCGTAGGGATTCCGTAGGGTAGGCGTCGAGCGCGCGTCCAGTACCCTGGTGCAGGACGCGGTATTTTAAGCTTGGAAGGGCGGTATCTCTTCTTCTCCTCCTTAAGCGAGAGCCGGGGTCGGCGTCCCCGGCTCTCTCGATTCTCCCTGCATCGATCTCGGCAAATCAGGCCGCAATATATCCCTGGGCGACGAGCAGCTCGGCGTTCAAGATCGCCCCGGCTGCCGCGCCGCGCAGCGTGTTGTGCACCAGCGAGACCATCCTGTATCCCAAGACCGGGCAAGCCTGCAGGCGCCCCACCGAGACCACCATGCCCTCCCCGAGGTCTCGATCACGGCGCGGCTGGGGTCGGTCCTGCTGCTTGAGCAGGACCAGCGGGCGGCGGGGAGCGCTGGGCAGGTCGCGCACGGCCTTTGGGGGGGTGAAGCGTTGCAGAGCGTCCAGTACCTGCGCCAGCGGGGGCTGGCCGGTGAGTTGCACGGAGAATACTGCCATGTGACCATCCAGCACGGGCACGCGATTGGCCTGGGCGCTGACCAGGATGGGGGCCTGTGATATCTGATCCTGGTCGCAGGTCCCCAGCAGTTTGCGCGTCTCGACCTCGATCTTGGCCTCCTCCCCCGCGATATAGGGGATCACGTTGTCCAGGATGTCCAGCGCAGACACGCCGGGGTAGCCGGCGCCGCTGATGGCCTGCATGGTTACGGCGTGCACGCGTGAGACGCCGAAGGCCTGGTGCAGGGCCTTGAGTGGGAAGATCAGGCCGGTGGTGGAGCAGTTTGGGCTGGTCACCACGAAGCCCTGCCAGCCGCGCTGTCGACGCTGAACATCGATCAACGCCAGGTGATCCGGGTTCACCTCGGGGATCAGCAGCGGCACGTCCGGCTCCATGCGCAGTGCGGAGGCGTTGGAGCAGATGGCGTAGCCCTGCGCCGCAAGGCGGGGCTCGATCTCCCCGGCCACGGCGGCGGGCAACGCCGAGAAAATCAGCGCCACATCCCCGGGTGGTTCTTCGCTCGGGCGCACGACCACCTCTTGCAACGCTTCCGGAATGCCGCCAGGAACCACCCAGCGCACCACCTCGCCGTAGCGCCTGCCGACGCTGCGGGAAGAGCCTGTGAGGACCACAGGCTCGAACCAGGGATGCCTTGCCAGCAGGCTCACGAAGCGCTGTCCGACGGAGCCGGTGGCGGCCAGGACGGCCACGCGTATCTTGTCCTTCATGCGAGCATCTCCATGTCGGCCGCGTCAGCGAGGGAGCGGCCTTAGCAGGATCAGGTCTCCTGAGTAAGGGCGTGCAGCGCGTGCAGGGCCTCGACGCCCTGCCGGGCTTCCACCGCCAGGGAAATGCTGCACTCCGAAGATCCCTGGGCGATGGCCACCACGTTGATGCCGCGGACGCCAGTGGCGCTGAAGACCTTGCCGGCCACTCCCGGCGTGGCACGCATGCCGGCCCCCACGACGGTGACGATGGTGATCGGCTCCTGAGCCCAGACGCGGTCGATGTCGCGCCGCGCCAACTCGATTGCGAATTCACGGTTGAGCGCCTCCACCGCGCCGGCGCCGCTGGCGCGCGGTACGGCGAAGCAAATACTCTGCTCCGAAGAGGCCTGGGAGATGAGCAGCACGCTGGTGCCCGTACGCGCCACGGCGCCGAAGGTGCGGGCAGCGATGCCCGGCACACCCAGCATGCCCTTGCCCTCCACGGTGATCAGGCTCACCTCCGGGATGGCGGTGACGGCCTTGACCGCACCGCCATTTTGCTGGTGGTGCGGCACTACCAGCGTTCCCGGATGGTCGGGGTTGAAGGTGTTCTTGACGCGCAGTGGTATGCCGGCCTCCATCACCGGGCGGATGGTCTTGGGGTGCAGCACGCGGGCACCGAAATAGGCTAGCTCGCTCACCTCGCGATAGCTCAGCACCTGGATGCTGCGGGCGTCGGGAACCAGGCGCGGGTCGGCGCTCATCACACCGTCGACGTCGGTCCAGATCCACACCTCGTCGCATTCGAGCAGTGCACCGATGAGCGCGGCGCTGTAATCGGAGCCGCCCCGGCCGAGGGTGGTGGTGACGCCCTCTTGCGTGGCGCCCAGGAAGCCGGTGACCACCGGAACGGTACCTGCCTCGAGCGTGGGCGCCAGATGGCGCTGCAGGCGCGCGCGGCTCGGCTCGAGCAATGGGGCCGCGTTGCCGAAGCGATCGTCGGTGACGATCAGACGCGTCGCCTCTACGGGCTGCGATTCCACGCCCTCGGTTTGCAGTGCGGCGGCCACCAGCCGGGCGCTCAAGCGCTCGCCCAGACTCATGGCGTGCTCCAGCGCGCGCGGCGTGGTCTCGCCCAAGACGGCCACGCTCTCGCAGAGCGTGAGGTATCCCTGGAGGAGGGTCTCGATCTCATCGACCAGGGCTTTCCCGTCTCGAAGCGCCAGTTCCTTTGCCGTTGCCGCGTGGCGGCTGAGCAGCTCATGGGCCAGAGAGCAGGCATGATCGGGCGCGCCGGTGGCCGACTGCAGCATCCCTTCCTGACGTTGGTCGGTCACACCTGCCATGGCGGAGACCACGACCACCCTCTGGTCCGCCGGAGCGTCGCGCACCACTGCGACCAACCGCGAAATGGCCTGTGCGTCGCCGACGGATGTGCCGCCGAATTTCATGGTCAGCCTGTGTAATCGCGCCATCGTGCTCCCTTTCTCGCCCCTGGCTGAAAAAAAGAAGGCCGCTCCCGGGGTTGGGAGCGGCCTGATCAACCTTGCTCGAGGCGGACGATGGATTAACTCATCGCCCGCGCCAACCCCGAAAACCCGCGCCCGCGGGTGGTGGTCATGGTCATAGTCATGGTCATGGCGCAGGTTGGACGCTTGGACATGGGGTTGGTCTGATCCTCTCTCGATGTTGCCGCTTAGGCTACCAGAGAAGGGGGTGGGTTGTCAACCGCAATGTGCGATCCGCCGCATTCCCCGCGGGTATGGGATGGTCTGCACCGGAGGCGACGATTGGGGCAATCCTTGGTTTGCCCCAATCGTCTTCGGCGCCTCAGTGTCTTCTCTTACCGCGTGGCCTCACGAGGGCAGTCACCGCCGAAGCCGCCCATGCCCATCGGGCCGTGCGCTCCCTGTCCGAAGGCGCCGGCGCGTGGGCTGCGCGAGAGCATCCAGTCGGCCTGTTCCTGCGAGATGCGGCCGTCAGCAACGGCCTGAGCCAGCGCGTCGGCGTGGGCCTCTTCCATGACCTCGCGCAGGTCGGCGAAGTCCACGCCCTTCTCCTGGGCGAGCGTGTAGAGCGTCTGGCCGTCGGCGATGGCGGCTTCGAATTCCTCGACGCTCATGTCCAGCGCATCAGCCAGCCTGGCATGCATCAGCTCGGGGTCAACGGCCATCAGGCCCATGCCGCCTTCGCGGGGGCCATGGCCGTTGCGGCCGCCGGGGCCCTGCGCGTAGGCGACGCTGATCCCCACAAAGGCCACCACGGCCACCACGGATACGATGCCAGCGACTTTCAACAGGTTCTTCATGGTCACACCTCCTGTGTGTTCCTTGCGGATGTGGCTTTTCCAGTAAGCCAACCGCAGGATAGCAAGAGGTTGTGCAGGACCTGTGAAGGAACGGTGGGGGTTCTTTGAAATCGACGACGGGAGGCGGCCGGGGCGCCCTCGGCGGATTCGGGTTGATGGCTGCGCCCGGGGAGGGGTCTGCCGCGAGTGGAGATGCCCATGCTTTGCCGACGGAGATCACGTGCTGGCAGGCTAGGGGGGCGCGGCTTCCATCTCCATGATGGGGATGGTGATCACCCGCAGGCGCACTGGCCGATCCAGCGCGTTGCCGAGTTGAGCGCGCAGGTCGTCGATAAAAGTTTGCGAGAGAGGTCGGGAGGTGAAGACCTTGAGCGTGATCTCGACCTCGGTGTCGATCGGCTGGAATTCGAAGCTGGCGAGTTCTGCGCCGGAGGCCGCGATGAATCGAGCGTCGAGGACGTGCTCGATGGTCTGACGGGCGCGCGACTCGCGCGCGGCGCGGACGAAGACGACAGCCAGGGGGAGGCTGATGATCAAGAGCAGTGCCAGCGTAACACCCAGGCCGAGGCGCAGGCGCGCCGTGCGCGCAGCGCGCGCAGCGGGGCGGAAGCCGAGCAGAAGCAGGATCACCGCTCCCGCCAGGGTGATGGCGATCAAATTGGTGGTGAAAAGCAGCCCGGCCCCGCCGGCTACGGCAGCATCGCCCATGGACAGACCGATGCCCATCACACCCAACGGCGGGACGAGCGCAGCGGCGATGGCCACGCCAGGCAGCGCAGTGGCAACGTCGCGGCGCGCGATGGCGTAGGCACCGGCTGCGCCTGAGGCGAGCGCCACGGCCAGGTCGAAGAGATTGGGCTGCGTGCGCGCCGTGATCTCTTGCGTGAGCATGCGCAGCGGGGAGAGTGCGGTGAGCAGCGCCGCCAGGCCGATGGCGAGCGCCACGCCTTTCAGGGTCGACTCGACGGCCAGGCGCAGCAGGCGCAAATCGCCCTGCGCGATGGCCAGGCTGAGGGCCAGGATAGGGGTGAAAAGCGGCGCGACGAGCATGGCGCCGATGATCACTGCGCTGCTACCCTGCAGCAGGCCATAGGTGGCGATGATCGCCGCCAACCCGATCATGACGAAGAAATCCGTGTCGGGGCGGGCTCCCCGGCGGACCTGGCGGTAGACCTGCAGGCGCTCCGCGGGGGAGAGCGTGGGCAGCGCGCTGTAGAGGGCGTCCCAGGCGCGCTGCAGCCAGAAGCGGCGCAGGCCGCGGAAGCGCTTGACCATCACCACCGGCGAGGGGCAGGCGCGCGCCACCTGCTCGGGCACTGTGCCGAAGAGTACCTGGTCAATGATGCTCTCCTCGGAGGCGCCGATCAGGACCAGATCGCTCTCAGCTCCGGCCTGGGCGATGCCCTCGACGACGCTGGCGGCGCGCACAACCTGGCGCTCAACGGGTATTTCCTCGACGCGATGCGGATCGGTGGCGAAGGGAGGCAGGGAGAGTGCCTGCTCCTGCATGGCGTGCAGCGTTTGCTCGATACGCTCCTGCCCCTCCTCCAGCACCTGCGCATCGGCCTCCGGATCGGTGACGTAGACGACGCGCGTCGTGGCGCCGTACTCCCTGGCCAGCAGCAACGCCAGGCTGGTGGCGAGCGGTGCATGTGGGCCGCCGGCGGTGGGCACCAGGATGCGCCGGATGGGAAGCGGCTGTTCCGCCGCGCCCTCGTCGGGTGATGCGCCTTCGGCCTGGAAAGGTGTGCGCTCGGGGTGGAAGGCGATCACGGCCACATCGCACGGCGCGCGGCGGATGACCGGGTCGAGCACGTGGCCCAGGCGCACGCCCTGCTGCGCGGCTCCGATGGACCAGGAGAGCAGGATCAAGTCACACTGCTCTTCGGCGGCGGTCTCCAGGATACCCTCCGGCACCGAGCGGGCCAGGCGCGTGATGGGATAGGTGGGGACGCTGTGCGACTCGGCCAGGTGGATGGACCATCGGAAGAGGGT
>JAJRUD010000200.1 GCA_024277995.1 Chloroflexota bacterium | reverse complement strand
GAGATCGACTCCGCAGTAGTGCTTGTGTTGTCCGGTGTAGAATCGCATAATTAATACCTCCTGGGTTGAGTGGAAGATGGACACCACCAGTCTACCCCGTCATCGGGGTAGACCCCAGGGGGCCTTGATGAGGATCAAACCGATGAAGCTGACGGTCGCCTTCGGCGCCCGCAGCTTATCGGTGAGGCGTTAGCCATATAAAAATGATAAGAGCAGGCCATATAAATGAAATTAACCCCGCATCTGGTAATTGGGTATTTTTAGATATTGGCTTTGCAAATAAAGCAAAGAGTTGCGGCCTGCTATTCGGTGATGGCTCGCCAATAGAGGTAACTTTTAATGATGCATTACAAAGCATCTGCAAATATATAAAAACTTGCAATAGTTCAATTAACCTGGTTATTGAAGCGCCTCTATCAGTTTCTTTTGACGCCAATGGCAACCCTAAAGGCAGAAGAATAGAAAAACAAAATACAAAAACACGCTACTGGTATGTGTCGCTAGGCACTACAGTAATGGTTGCCGCAATATATCTAGTAAAAGCAATAATCGAAGCAAAGCCAACCAACGAAGTGCGCTTGTTTGAAGGGTTCGTATCGTTTAAAGACAGTAACGAACAAACCAATCATTCAAATGATGTATTATTACTTAGAGAGATTGTTAATAACAAAAACACAAAAGCCATAATTGATCCAGGCGCATTAAAAATGGATGCAACAGACAACATTCAAAGCGCATTTTTGGTTGCTGGTATAGATTTAGGCATACCACCAATTCTGATGCAAAATGGCTAATACCTCCTGGGTTGAGTGGAAGATGGACACCACCAGTCTACCCCGTCATCGGGGTAGACCCCAGGGGGCCTTGATGAGGATCAAGTGCATCAACGTTGACCGGTTTTACACGCCGCGCCACTTCGTTCTGCTCTGTGTAAAACCGTCAAGTTATGCAAAACGTTAGTGGGATGAGATGAACGAAACTGTTCTGGATCATGGAGCGGGAGTCTCTCTTGCTGTGGACAGATTGTGACCAATACTTGCCACGGCTTCCCCCAAGTTGGCATGTTCGTCACCGCTCGCAACCGGCGTGGGGTGATCTCGGCTGTCGAACCCTTCGATGGTGATGATGGTCGACTGCACCTGGTTCATCTGGACTACAAGGATGACCAGCGGCCCCATCGGGAGCAGATGCTCTGGGAGTTGGAACCTCGGGGAAAGCTCCTAGAGCCGACCGCCTTACCCGACATCGCCGGTTCCGATGCCATGCCGAATGCGGACTACGATGCCCTGCTGCGTGCCGCCCGCTGGACCTCCGCATCGCCCTACCTCGATCCCGACGGCGACGGACCGGTTCGGCGCATGCCGGTCTCCAGCCCCTTCCACAGCGCGGTCCAGGTCGAAGACTACCAGCTCATCCCGCTTCTCAAGGCCCTTCGCATGCCGCGAGTCAACCTGCTCATCGCCGACGATGTCGGATTGGGCAAGACCATCGAAGCAGGGTTGATCCTGAGCGAGCTGCTTTTGCGGCGCCGCATCCAACGCGTCCTCATCCTCACGCCGGCCGCCCTGCGGTTGCAGTGGCGCGACGAGATGTGGGAAAAGTTCTCCCTGCCCTTCGATCTCGTCGATCGGGCCGAGACCCATCGCCTGCAGCGTCGGCTGGGCATGGACGCCAACCCGTGGCGTTCCTTCAGCCGCATCATCACCTCGTACCACTATCTGCGTCAGGAGGACGTACTCGAGCAATTCCACGCTGCCTGCCGCACGCCCGAGGGTTCGCCGCACCTGCCCTGGGACCTGCTCATCGTCGACGAATGCCACAACCTCATGCCCTCGGCCTTCGGTGACGACAGCGATCTCTGCCGCATGCTGCGCCGGCTCGCGCCCCAGTTCGAGCATCGCCTCTTCCTGAGCGCCACGCCCCACAACGGCCACACCCGCTGCTTCACGGGCTTGCTCGAGATGCTCGACCCCGTGCGCTTCAGCCAGACCAGCGAGCTCAAGCCCGCCGAACGGGCGCGGATGCCGCAGGTGGTGATCCGCCGCCTCAAGCGTGAGATCAATGAACGCAGCGACCCGTCCAAGTTCTGCACCCGGCGGCCGCCCCGGGCGTTGCTCTTGCCTCTCTCGCCTCCCGAAGCTGCTCTCTCTGCCGCTTTCAGCGACTTCCGCAAGGCGGTCAAGCAACTGATCGCCCAGGGCGCGCGTAGCCGCCGCCGTGCGGGCAGTTTTGCGGTCGAGATTCTTGGCAAGCGGCTCTTGAGCTGTCCCTCCGCATTCGCCGAATCCTGGCGGCGCGCCAAGGAAGGCCTGGCCCTGGCCGAAGCCGCCAGCGAGGCCGACGTGGCCGCGGCCGAGCGGAGCCTGCGCCAAGACACGGGCGACGACCGCGAGGCCCAACAGCGTGAGGAGACCGCGGCGAGCGTGGCCGGCGCCTGGTTGCAGACCGTGGCCGACGACTTGCAGAACGAGATCGCCGCCATCGACCGGGCGGTGTCGGCCCTTGGCTTCGACCTGGAGCGGGGCGACATCCCCGACCAGGATCCCGCCCACGACTCTCGCTTCACGGCCCTGGTCGCCCTGACCGAGGAGCTGCTGCGCGAACACGGCCAGTGGAAGGATGACGAGCGCCTGGTGGTCTTCACCGAGTACAAGACCTCACTCGACTACCTCATCCGCCGCCTGCGCGCGCGCTATGACGACGATCGCTTCTTGACCTTGTTCGGCGGCATGGACGAGCTCGAGCGCGACCAGGTCAAGCGCGCCTTCAACGACCCGGACCATCCGGTCCGCGTGCTCCTGGCCACCGACGCCGCGGCCGAGGGCCTGAACTTGCAGCGCACCGCCCGCTACATGCTGCATTTCGACTGCCCCTGGAACCCCTCCAAGCTCGAGCAGCGCAACGGCCGCCTCGACCGCCACGGCCAGGCGCGCGATGTGACCATCCACCACTTCGTCAGCGACCAGGACGACGACCTGAAGTTCCTGGCCCATGTCATCGCCAAAGCCGGCGAAATCCGTGAGGACCTCGGCTCGGCCAACGAGCTCTTCGACGAGGCCGCCCACCGCCGCCTGGTCGACGGCGAAGCGATCGCTACCGTCCAGCGGGAGCTCGACCAGCGCATCGAGCAGGCTCGTGGCCGCGCCGCCATCGAGGCCGACGACACCATCGTCTTGTCGGCCGGTGAACCGACCCCCGAAGAGGATCTCGCGGCCACTGCCGCCGAGCTCGACCTCGACGGCCCGGCCCTGCGCGACACCCTCGAAGCCGCCCTGTCCATCCACGCCGGTCGGCCCCAGCTCGACTGCTCCGAAGAAACGCACACTTGCCGCTTGGTCCACCCCGGCCTGCCCGGTTGGAGCGAGGTGGTCGACGAATCCCTGCGCCTGCGCACCGGCAGCGACAGCCGCGGCCCGGTGGCCCGCCTGGCCTTCGACGCCACGCCCTTCCTCCAGCAGATTGGACCGCGCGAGATCTTCTCGCCGCGGCCGGACGTGGCACTGATGCACCTGTCCCATCCCATGCTGCAAAAGGCCCTCGGCGCGCTCACCCGCCGCCGCTTTCCGGGCACGGGCGAGGCGGTCTCGCGCTGGACCGTGCGGCGTGGCGGCGTGCCCGCTGGCGCCGACGCCCTGGTGCTGCTCTCCCTCGAGGAGCTGGCCGTCAACGACCTGCGCGAGTCCTTCCACCACTGGGTGCGCACCCTCGCGTTTCCGGTGAAGAATGGCGTGCTGGGCGATCCGCTCGAGCACCGGCCCGCTCGCGCCCTGCGCGGCGCCCTCCCGGGCGTTGCACCCGCGGACCACGAACGCGCTCACGATCTTCTGGAAGAGGTGGAGCCGGACCTCAAGCGGATTCTCGCCGACCACGCCGAGGCCCTCACCCGCGACCTGCAAGAGCAACTGAAGCTTGACTATGAACAGGCCCGCCTTCAGGAAGACGAGCGCTACCGCAGCCGTCAGGGCGAGGTCTCCAGCCTGATCGCCGAGAACACGGTGAAGAAGCTGGAGCGCGAAATCGCCGCGCTCGAGGCCGAGAGGGACCAAGGTCATCTGTTCGATGAGGCCGGGCGCCTCGAGCGCATCGCCCGCTCCATCGAGGAGAAGCAAGAGGAGATCACCCGCCGCCAGCGCCACTTTGAAGAGGTCCGCGAGCAGCTCGAGAGGGAACGCGAGCGGATCCTCAAACACTTGTTGCCCAGGCGTCACGCCATGAGCGGCGCGGCCCAGGTCTTCCCGGTCAGCCTGGAAGTCCGCCTGCCCGCCGCTCCGGAGGCTACCGGTAACGAGGATGGGGGCGCGGCATGAACACCCCGACCCTTCCCGGCTGGGAACGCCTGCGCCACGGCGGCCTGCTTCTCGACCCGCAGCGGCTGAGCGAAGTGGCGGCGCACACGCCCGAGGCGCTACCGGGCTCTTTCGAGCGCGACCTGCGCAAGCGCATCGGCGCCTTGCAGGACACGAGCGGCGCCACCTCCGCCGACATCTCCGCTTTCGTCGCCTTCGTCCTGCGCTCCATCTGCGGTTTCGATGAGAGCAAAGGCTCCTGGCAGCGCGGTTCCAAGGTGCTGCCCGCGTGGGGGCGGGTGGCCCTCAGCGGCGAGACCGTCAAGCCGCGCCACCTCTGGCAAAACCCGCGCGGCGCAGTCCTTCCCGTGTTCATCGACCGCGAGAAACGCGTCGGCGTGGGGCGCGGCCGCCGCATCACCAGCCAGGTGCTCGGCTGGCTGCGGGGCGGTGAGGAACAGCTCGCGCTGATCACCAACGGCCGCCAGTGGCGCCTGGTCTTCGCCGGGCTCGACTACGACGCCTGGTGCGAGTGGGACATCGACCTCTGGCTCGAGGAGGGCGGCCTCTCGCCTCAGGTCACGGCCCTGCGCACCCTGCTCTTACCCACCCTCTGGACCCCGCCCGACAACGGCGTGTCCGCGCCGCTGCTGGCCGCCATCAAGCGTAGCCGCAAGGGCCAGGCCGAGCTGTCGGCGGTGCTCGGCGAGCGGGTGCGCGCCGCGGTCGAGACCCTGGTCCAGGCCCACGGCGAGGCTCTGCGCCAGCACTGCGCCGATGTCCCCCCCGCCGAGATCTACCGCGCCGCCGTGCGCGTGGTCATGCGCCTGGTGGTGGTGCTCTTTGCCGAATCGCGCGACCTCTTGCCACGCGACAACGCCCTCTACCACGGCGCCTACGGCCTGGGTGGCCTCTTCGAGGAGCTGGAGAAGATCGCTGCCCGCGGCGGCAATAGCCTCGCCCGCGCCTACTCCGCCTGGCCGCGCCTGCTGGCCCTGTTCGCCGTGATCCGCGAGGGTTCGCACCACCCCGCCCTGCCGGTGCCCGCTTACGGCGGCGACCTCTTCGCCCCCGGCCGCGCCGATTCCCCCGAAGGCCTGTCCCGCGCTCTGGCCGTCTTCGAGAATGCCTGCTTCGATCGCGAACTCTTCAGCAACTGCGAGGTTCACGCCATCCTCGAGGAGATCACCCGCACCCGGGTCAAGTTGCGCCAGGGGCGCAGCAGCATCTGGGTCGCCGCGCCGATCGATTTCTCCGATCTCTCCAGCGAGTACATCGGCATCCTTTACGAGGGCCTGCTCGACTTCGAACTCAAGACCGCGCCCGCCGGCGACCCGGTGATCTTCCTGGCCGTCGGCGACCAGCCCGCCCTGCCGCTCTCGCGCCTGGAGGCGATGGATGACCAGGCGATCAAGAACCTCTTCGAGAAGCTCAAGGACAAGAAGAACGACGATCAGGCCGAGGAGGAAGCGCCGGAAGAATCCGCAGCCGTGGAGGAGGAGGACGATGCCGAGTTGGAGATGGCGGAGGATGCGGATGTGGAGCCCGCGGGGGAGGAACGCGCGGATGACGAGCGCCACAGCACGCGCACCCGCGCAGAGGTTTGGGCGCGGCGCGCGGTGGACGTCGCCAGGCTGGTCCAAAAGCCGCGTGGCAAGCTGACCCCGGAAAAAAAACTGATCCACGAACAGAAGATCGCCAGAAAAGCCCGCCAGCTCGTCACCCGCGTGATCCTGCCCGGCGAGTGGTACCTGGTGCGCTGGGGGGGCACGCGCAAGGGCTCGGGCACCTTCTACACCCGCCCGGG
>JAJRUD010000199.1 GCA_024277995.1 Chloroflexota bacterium | reverse complement strand
TGGATGAGCAGGGCCAGGTAGTAGAAGGGGCATTAGGCTATCTGGGCGAGGTCCGTTTCAAGCGTTCGGGGAAGATGGCAGAGCTCTCCAGGGGAGGGCTGGCGGGATGGGTGGCCAGCCGCCGGGAGGCGGCCCTGGTGTCCAGCACGGCCGATGATCCGCGCTGGCTGCGGCGGCGCTGGGACGCCGCGGGGGGCGGCAACCGGTCGGCGATCAGCGCGCCATTGATGGCCGGAGACCGGGTGGTGGCCGTGCTGACGCTGGTGCAGGGCCGGCCGCGACGGTTCACGGAACAAGACCTGGCGGTGCTGACTTCCATCGCCGTGTTCGTCTCCCTCGCCTGCGGCCGTGTACTCGAAGAGAGTGGCAGCGATGAGGGTGTTGTGAGCGTGCCGATGGGTGGTGTGAACACTCTCGAGGACGCACCCTAGGCAAGGAAGATCCGTTTGATGGAGGCTCTGCCGCCCTTGGCAGATCCAGGCAGGATAGACCTTATGGAACTGAGAAGCTTTTTCTACCCTTTGCGCAGGTTCTGGTGGCTGATTGCAGGGGCAATGCTGTTGGCTGGCATGGCTTCCTTCATCGCCACCCGCGAGCTGCCGCCCATTTATATCGCGCGCACGACGTTGATCGTCGGGCGCAGTTTTGCGGATCCCAATCCGAGCAGCAACGAGTTCACGCTCGGCCGACAACTGGCCGGGATCTACGCCGATGTGGCGCGGCGCGAGCCGGTGCGGCGCGCAACGGAAGACGCGCTGGGTCTGTCGGCGTTGCCCGACTATGACGTGCGGATTCTGCCGAACAGCCAACTGATCGAGATCACGGTGACCGATTCGATACCCGAGCGGGCGCAGGCCGTGGCGGACGAGCTGGCGAGACAACTCATCCGCCGCAGCCCGGGTGAGGCCGAGAGCGACGCTTCCGGCCGTGGGGCTTTTGTCACTCAGCAGTTGGATTACCTGCAGGAGAAGATCCTGGAGACGCAGACGGCGCTTGAGCAGGAGCAGGTCCGCCTGGGTGGTCTCACCAGCGCGGTGGAGATCAACGCGGCCAGCGATCAGATCGATGCGCTGCAAACGAAGTTGAACGCCCTGCAGAACAACTACGCATCCTTGCTGTCGAGTACTGGCCAGGCGGCCTCGAATACTTTGAGCGTCATCGAGCCGGCGGAGCTGCCCACAGAACCGGTGGGCGCGAGTCGGGCGTTGCTGGTCGGCATAGCCACGGTGCTCGGGCTCTTGCTCGCGGCAGGCGCCGCCCATCTGCTCGATTACCTGGACGACAGCGTCCACCGTCCACAGGACGCCGAGGCGGCGACCGGGGTGCCTGTGGTGGGAAGTGTGGGTAAGATCAGGGGAGATTCGGGGCGCGGGAAGTTGGTCACCGTGTTGGATCCCTTCTCGGCGGCCAGCGAATCCTTCCGCCTGATGCGCGCCGCCATCCGCTACGCGGCGTCGGAACGGCCCATCAAGAGCCTGCTCATAACCAGCGCCAACAGCGCAGAGGGCAAGAGCCTGCTGGCGGCCAATCTGGCGATCGTCATGGCGCAGGCAGGCGAGCGAGTGCTCCTGGTGGATGCGGACGTTTCGCGGCCGGCACAGCACGATCTCTTTGCACTCCCCAATGGGCAGGGCCTCGCCACCTTCTTCGACATGGAAAGGAAGAACGACAGTGTCGATTTCGAGGAATTGATCCAGGGCTCAGGCGTGGAGGGATTGGACGTCTTGACGAGCGGTCCGCGCCCGGAGATGCCGATCGGGCTCCTCGAGAGGGGGACGCTCACCACGCTGCTGGAAAGCGTGGAGGACGAGTATGACTTCGTGCTCGTGGACAGCCCGGCAGCGCTGGCGGTGGCCGACGCGTTGTACCTGGCGAAGTCCCTGGATGGTGTGCTGCTCGCCGTCGATGCCGGCTGCACGAGCCGCGCCGATCTGACAGAGCTGCGTGAGCGCCTCGATCGAGTGCAGGCACAGGTGGTGGGGGTGGTGCTCAACCGCTATTCCCAATCGACGCGCGCTTACAACGGATACTTCGTGCCGCAGACGACGGAGGAGATCGAGGAGCCCCAACCGGAATAGGTAGAGCACCTGCTGGCTCCTGATCATCAATGGATGCAGCGAGCCCCGGGCGATGTCGCCGCCCGGGGCTTTCTCTATCTGAGCCTCCCAACGCCCGGCGGAGAATGATAGCCAGGGGAGTATGCGGCTGGTGGAGCGGCGACGTCGTCAGTGCGGGGCAGGCCTGGCGGGGCTTTGCGCTGGCCTGCGTGGGATGGCGCGCTGCCCGTGAGGGCAGAGATGACGGGAGGGTCATTCCGATTGGATCAGCGCATCGAGAGCCTGTGCCAGATGATCGAAGACGGGGAAGGGGGGCATGGCGGCGGCCTGGGGCAACCGCTCCTGCTCGGCGCCGCGGCCCGTTCGCACCAGTGCCACCTGTCGCAGGCCGGCCTGCAGCCCGGCCTGCAGGTCGCTCAGAGCGTCGCCGATGAGGATGGATGCAGGTAGATCGATGGCGAGACGCGTGGCCGCCTGCAGCAGCAGGCCCGGTTTAGGTTTTCGGCACGCACAGCGCTCCTGCGGGGCGTGAGGGCACATGAAGACGCCGTCGACTCGCCCGCCAGCCGACTCGATGACCTGTACGAGGAGCCGGTTGATGGCCTCAGCCTGCGCGAGCGGCACGAGCCCCCGGCCCACGGCTGACTGATTGGTGATGATGACGACCTTATAGGGCAGCGAGCTGGCGCGCGCCAGCGCGGGGAGGGCCTGCGGAAGGATCTCCACATCGGTCCAACGGCGCACGTAGTCGACGCGGTTGTCGATGATCACGCCATCGCGATCGAGGAAAAGGGCCGGGTGCATGAGGGGATTATAGGCGAGGTCGCCCGGGCGCGCCGGCGCTTGCGGGTATTACACGCAGCTGCCGAAACCGGCTTCGCATGAAATGCTGAGGATTGGATTTGCAGGCAGACATCAAGCCCGAGCGATCAGCTGGCGTATCGCGATACTGTGTTCCTTGGTCTAGCGGGCTGGGCACGACAATTGCATCCACCCCATTGATGGCCCTGGGTTTGGCCTGATAGTCTGTGAGCAGGACATGCGATGACGGTTACAGGGGTTGGAGGAAATGGCCCCAAACGACTAGATGGGCGGTGATGGTTCTGGGGTAGAATGCAACGGAGCAAAGGCGGCTAATCTGGCGTTATGCATCATCGAAAACGACATCCTTCACCAATGGTGCGAGTCCTTGCGGCGCTGGCTATCGGCGCGATGGCCGCGGGCTTTTTCTATGCATCATCCTGGGCAGGTCCTCTCCCTGCGGGAACGGGCGCGGGAGATCGATCGCTCCGATTTCGGAATGCGGCTGAGGTCCAGACGCTCACAAGCAAGGTCCAGCGCAATGGAAGCCTGCGCGTCATCGTTCGATTGGATACCGGCTTCGTCCCCGAAGGCGAGCTGAAAAGCTACCTGTCTGTCTGGATGCAGCGCAATCGCATTTCTCAAGCGCAGGAAGCGGTGATGAAGCGTCTGCAAGCGGCGACGGCTCAGACGATCTATCGCTTCAGCCACATCCCCTACCTGGCCCTCGAGGTGGACGCCCAGGGGCTCGCGACCTTGCTGGCCGATCCGGCTATAGTCAGCATCAAAGAGGACGTACCCAGCTCTGTCTCGCTCGCGGAGAGTGTGCCCTTGATAGGCGCCGACGCGGCCTGGGCATCGGGTTTTGCCGGTGCAGGGCTGGCGGTCGCAATCTTGGACACTGGGGTTGACGGTTCCCATCCTTTTCTGGCGGGCAAGGTCGGCGCTGAGGGATGCTTCTCTACGACCTCGGCTGCGTATAGTTCCACCACGCTTTGCCCGAACGGTCTCGATGAACAGCTCGGTGGCGGCGCGGCGATCAATTGCGGCATCACTGGTTGCGAGCACGGCACGCATGTCGCCGGCATCGCAGCGGGAAAGGGCGACACTTTCTCCGGAGTTGCCAGGGATGCTACCATCCTCGCGGCGCAGGTATTCTCGCGATTTGAGGGCGCGCAATGCACTGACCTGGCGCTCAGTAGCCCATGTATCTTGAGCTTCACCTCAGATCAGATTCGGGCGCTGGAGTGGGTATACGGCCAGCAGTCCACATTCAATATCGCCGCGGTCAATATGAGCATCGGAAGTGGCCAATACACCGGTTCCTGCGATTCAGACCCGCGCAAGGCCATCATTGACACGTTGCGCTCTGTCGGCATCGCGACCATCGTCTCCTCAGGAAATTCCGGCTATGTGGATGCCATAGGAGCGCCGGCTTGCATTTCCAGCGCCATCAGCGTCGGATCGACGACGAAATCCGATGTGGTTTCTAGCTTCTCCAACGTCTCGACCGTCCTCGATCTCTTTGCACCCGGCTCCTCCATTCTCTCGTCCGTTCCCGGTGGGACCTATGAGGCGTGGAGCGGGACCTCCATGGCTGCGCCCCACGTGACCGGCGCCTGGGCGGTACTCAAATCAGAGCAGCCCGGTGCCAGCGTGGATGCCATCCTGGCGGCCCTGACATCCACGGGTATGTTGATTGGCGATGGCCGCTCTGGAGGTTCCGTGTCGAAACCACGCATCCAGGTCGACGCGGCATTACTGGCGTTGCTGCCGCCTACAGCGACGGCAACGGTGAGCTCTACTGCGACCGTCACATCAACAACATCTCCAATACCCACCCCTACGCCCACGTTCACAGATACACCGCTTCCGACTGCCACGCCGACGCCAACGACCACACTCGCCGCGAGCGCAACGCCCAGTGCCACTTCGACGGCCGTCGTCTCGCCCACGCCCAGTCCACAACCCACCCAGACACCGGTGCCGCAGGGCGGAAGCACCCAGTGGTATCTGGCGGAGGGGTACACGGGGCAGGGGTTCGGGACGTACATCCTGATCCAGAATCCGAACGTTGGGGCGGCGACGGTGGAGGTGACGTACATGCTGCAGGGGGGCGGGGTGGTGAGCAGGCAGCACGTGGTGGAGGGGCAGAGCCGCTACACGATCGTGGCCGGGGATGCGGGGGAGGTGGGGCCGGATGCGGCATTTTCTACGAAGGTTGTGTCGGACGTGCCGGTGATCGTGGAGCGGGCGATGTACTTCGGCAACGGCGGGCACAACACGATCGGCGTGACGGCGCCGGCGTTGGAGTGGTATCTGGCGGAGGGGTACACGGGGCAGGGGTTCGGGACGTACATCCTGATCCAGAATCCGAACGCTGGGGCGGCGACGGTGGAGGTGACGTACATGCTGCAGGGGGGCGGGGTGGTGAGCAGGCAGCACGTGGTGGAGGGGCAGAGCCGCTACACGATCGTGGCCGGGGATGCGGGGGAGGTGGGGCCGGACGCGGCATTTTCTACGAAGGTTGTGTCGGACGTGCCGGTGATCGTGGAGCGGGCGATGTACTTCGGCAACGGCGGGCACGACACGATCGCGGTGAGGTGATCGAGGCGACTCAAGCACGGGTGGGGAAACGGATCAAGAGACTGGAAGCCGGGGCAGGAAGGCGCGCAAGAGGATGTTCTCACGTTTGCTTGGTCAGTTAAGGCATATTATCTTCGGCGATAATGGCAAACCTCCCTTATGGAAGCGCGCCTATTTTCCTTACGCTGTCTTCCTCAGCGGAGCCGCGCTGCTAACCGTCGGCGTCTTGTTCGTACTGGTCGTCGTTCCCTTGCTTATGCCTCCACCCCCAATCGATCCCGGATATCAGTTCTTCTCCACTGGCGAGGCCAGTTCCCGGATCAATCCCGACGATGATCTCTTACTCGGGACGCGTGACGGTCGAGTCGCCGTCTACTTGCCGGCAGGCGCTTACCCTTTTCCCCACACGCTTGTCATCCAGGCCCGTCGCCAAGAGCTAATCCCTTCCAGGGTTCAGGGAAATGTCGAACGGCGCCACGCAATCGATCTGCTGGTTGTCCAGGACGGTGGCGATATCCTGACCGCCGTCAATCTGGCGAAGCCCATGCTGCTTTGTTTCTCACCATCCCCCGACTTGGTGGCAACCCAGAAGGAGGGCGGGATAGAGCTGTTGGTGCAGCGATATGACGAGGACAGTGCTCCGGCTCGTTGGGTGGATCTCCCTTTGAGTCCCGGCTGGCAGGAGTCTCAGGTTTGCTCTGCCATTGATCATTTTTCACTCTTTGCACTGACGGTGCGCTGGTCAGCGGCGCCGCAGCCCCCAACGCCGGCTGCAAAAGCTCCTGACCTTGAGCCGACGCCCGATCCCATGGAGATCTATCGACCGCTGGATCGGCCGTGATGCTGGAAGCGTTTTCGATGAGCTGGGCCGATTATCGCGGCCGCCTGCTGCAGAGGCGTGAAAGAGTCTGGCTGCTATGCGTGCCGGCGGTATCGGCTTTCCTCGTCTATCTGCGTACTCTGGCGCCAGGCGTATATGGATTCGACAGCGCAGAGTTAGCGACGGGGGCATATACGCTGGGCATCGTCCATCCCACCGGCTATCCGCTCTACCTTCTTCTTGGTAAACTCTTCACCTTCTTGCCCGTGCGCTCGGTAGCATATCGGTTGAATCTCATGTCGGCTTTGTTCGGAGCACTGGCTGTCGGCGCAGTCACGGTCCTGGTCTACCGCTGGACGGGCAAGCGTTGGGCTGCCTGGTTTGGGGGCCTATCCCTGGCCTTTGCGTATTCCTTCTGGCGCATGTCCCTGATCGCCGAAGTGTATACGCTGCACGCTTTCTTCGTTGTACTCAACTATCTGCTGTTGGACCGCTGGTTGGAATCACGCCGGGATCGTGACCTAGCGCTGTTGATCTTCGTCTTCGCTTTGAGCCTGACGAATCACGTGAGCGGCGTGCTGCTGGCACCCGGGCTGGCATATGCAGTCTTGCGACGGATCGAACCGCGGAGGCTCATAAGGCGGGCACCTGTCTACGCGCTGATCATCATGGCGGCACTCAGTTTCTACCTGTATCTGCCGCTGCGAAACAGTGCCGACATCCCGTTGAACTATGTCCGCTCCTACTATGGCGTGGACCTGGGCACGCTGCAAGGAATCTGGTGGATGGTCAGCGGCCAGGCCTATCGATTCTTCGTCTTTGGATACGATCTAGCGGGCTATGTGGTCCAAGTGGCGGATTTTGGCCAGCAACTGTTGCGCAATGTAACTGGGCTGGGTCTGGTATTGGGGGTAATCGGATTGCTGCGTCTCATGGGACGGCGCCGTGACGTGGCCATGGCGACCCTGGCAGGCTTCGCCGGGACCGTACTCTTCTACGCCGGCTACGCTGTGGCTGATAAGGGCACCATGTTCCTCCCGGCATATGTGATATGGGGATTGTGGCAGGGTGTGGGAATCGCGGCTGCCGCAGCATGGCTGCTGAAACGGATCCGGAATGGTGCGACGGATCCCATCGTTCGCAACAGCGCCTATCTCGTAGCTGCGACGGTCATAGGGGCGTCGCTCAGCCTCAATTGGCGCTGGGTTGATATGAGCCGGGTATATGGCCCGGAATTGACAGCGCGTCAGGTCCTGAGTACGGTCGATAATGGGGCGTTGATCATTGGCCAATGGTCTTCTGCGGTGGTCCTGGAATATTTCCAACAGGCCGAGGGGCTGCGGCCGGACATCCAGGTCTTCAACCGGTCTCGTTTTGAGGTGGCGGAATACTATCGCCTTTGGGCGTCGGGGGTATCGCACGAAGAAGCGGTGGAGATCCTACTCGCGAGGGAGAAGAGGATCATCGAGGCTGCCTCACATGAACGGCCTGTCTACGGCATGGAGTATGATCCCCTGTTCGCCACAGAATATGAATACCGGCCAGTAGGCACAGTCTTCCATATGGTGCCTCGAGCCGCTCAAACCCATAACCTCCCGCAAAGCGATTGAGCCTCAAGTTTCCCTCTTCGCAAGTCCAACTTTCCACTTGTAGTCGTCAAAGGCCGAGAATATCCATCATTGGCCAGACGGTGGTTGATCTCGCGGGTTGGCCCCGGCATGTGGCTCGCCCCGGTGACCGTGGTTTGTCAGACCGGCAATCGGGGCTAGGGCGAATCAAAGGCGATGGTGTTGTGGCCGCCGGAGGGGAAGTACATGGCGCGCTCGGCGATGATTGGCAGGTCTGAGGAGATGTGGGTGGCGAAGGTCTGATCGGGGCCGACCTCGGCGGGGTCCTGGGCGGCGACGGTGAAGCGGGAGAAGGGGAGCAGGGTGTGGCTGGAGGTGATGGTGGAGCCGTCGTCGAGCATGTAGGTGAGGGAGACGTTGGCTGGCTGGGCGTTGGGGTTCTGGAGCAGGAAGAAGGTAGCGAAGCCGGAGCCGGTGAAACCCTCGGCCAAGTACCAGTCGGTACTGCCCTGTGAGGGCGTGCTGGTGGGCGACGGGGTGGGCGTCGGGGTGTTGGTTGGAAGAGGCGTGGGTGTAGGCGTGTCTGTGGGGAGCGGCGTGGCAGTGGGGGTCGAGGTGCCGATGGGCGACGGCGTGCCTGTGGCTGTGGGCGTGCCGGTGGCGGTGGTCGCCGGGCTCGGCGTGGGTGTGGGAGTGGGGGGGACGTACCAGGGTGTGTCGTCGGTCCACTCCGGGCCATTGATGACGCCGCCGTAGATGCGAACGCCGTTGCTGGGCCCGCCGGCGAAGCCGGAAGTGTCGTTGATGGTGTTGCCGACGCCCTCGTCGAAGTGGTACAGTGCGACGGTGTTGGCGTCGGGCGTGAAGGTGCCGGTCGGTGGCGTGAAATCCGCGCTGTAGCGCAGAGTGTTTGAGATGCGCAATTCGTCCAGCCAGCCGCTGAAGGATGGATAGGTGGTGTTGTCGGCGTCGTGCTTCTCGGCGCCCAGGACGAGATAGGGATCGCTGTTGGTACAGGGTTGATCGGCGGTGGGGCCGCAGAAAGAGCCCGGAACGCCGTCATCAGGGTAGGAGATGTCGCCGTCAGGGCCGTCGCCCTCGGCTTCCAGCACGCCGTCGACGAAGATCCACAGGTACCCGTCAGAGCGACGCCGCTGGACGGCGACATGGTGCCACTGCCCGTCTGCCAGGTCGCTGGTCCCGCACAGCGTTTGGGATCCGGTGCCGTCGCCGCCCACCCCGAAGACCAGCCGCCCCGCGGCGAGCGAGACACCGAAGTCACGATCCTGGTTGAAGCGGTCGCGATCGATGAGGATGTTGCCGTAGATCCAGTTCTCATTGGCTCCGCAGCTCACGGCCGAGGAGGCGTTCTCGCCGGGCAAGGCCTTCATCCACCACTCGATGGTGAAATCCTGTGCGCCCACATCGGCCGGCGGGCCCGGATCCGAGGTGGCCGGGTCGTCGATCTGGATCTTCACACGGTCCAGGTCTCCGTAGCCGTTGCCCTGGTAGCGCAGGGCATATCCGCCCAGGGGTGGGTTGATGGGAGACAGACTGCTGGAGTCGTAGAAGCTGAGCAGGATTTCGTCCCAGGTAAAGGCGTTGTAGGCCATGTCGCGCGATTCGATCTGCCCCATGCAGTTGCCGGCCAAGCCGGCGTCGGTGCATTGGTAATAATAGGTGCGGTAGTACGTGCGCACCAATTGGTCACCGCGCATCAGGCGCCAATTCCAGGTGAAGTCCACCGCCTTGTTGGTGCTGGCGTACTCGACGCTGGGGTTGTAGACCTGATCGCAGGTGCTGTCGTAGACGTCGGCGTCGGACCACTTGCCGCCGGCGGCGATGATCGACCAGGCATACATCTTGACCGCCATGGCGCCGGCGCGCAACGACTCCCATGGCCAACCCACCGCCCATTCGTTGGGCAGCACGTGCTTGACGTAGTATTTGAAGTCGATGACTTCCACCGTGTAGGGCAGGCTGAGGTTGCAGATGGGATCGCCCGTCACTCGCACGCGGATGGTGGACGGCAGGGGCAGCGTGGATTGGTCGGCGGTGATCGTGTCGAAGAGGGCCTGGGATAGCTGCACAGAGGGCCAATCGGGACGCTCGGCGCGCGGCGGCGGTACGGAGATGACGGTGGGCGTATCAGTGAGACTGACCCTGAGGATGAGCGTGTCGCCGCCGATCAGGCGCACGTCCTGGATGGTCCAATCGCCGTATCCGGGGGCGGTCACCTGCACGGTGACGGGCAGTGATGGGCCGGAAAGGGCGATGCCGCTCCAGGTGAAAGCCCCGGCAGCGTCGGTCGTGGCGGCCAGGCCGAGCGAAGGGATGCTCGCCAGTGCGCCGAAGACCGGAGCGCCGGAGTCAGCGTCGGTGACGTAGCCCTCGACGCGTGCTGTGCCGGCGGCCTGGGCAGATCCCAGGGCCAGGCCAGCAAACACGGCGCCCGCGACCAGGAGAGGCAGGCTGATGATCATGAGGGATCTCGGTGCCCGCGTTCTTGCGGGGTTGGGGGCGGCATGTGTCGGGGGGCGCATGGTCCTCCGTGGTTGCCTCGCTGGTGGCGATCCGGGCGCGGCGCGCATGTCGCTCCCCTGTTGCAGGGTGCATGCCGCGCTCCTATCTTGCCGGAAAGAGCCGCAATGTCAAGGGGCCTAGGGGTCCTGGTCCAGACCGGGCAGAATCTGCCTTTGGGTGTGCGTCAGCGGGGGTGGGGGACCGTTCGGGGTTCACCCCTCCAGGTTCAGGTGAGGGGCCAGCTGCTTAATGATGCGCTTCTTGGGGACGTATCCCGTCAGGCGTTCCCTGGGTTGGCCGTCGACGAAAAGGATCAATGTGGGGATACCCATCACGCCGTACTTCATGGTGGTGTCGACGTTGGCGTCGATGTCCAGGTGAAACACTTTGACCTTACCCGCCCATTCCCGGGCCAGCTCCTCGACGATAGGGTCCAACTGACGGCAGGGGTGGCACCATTCGGCGCCGAAGTCCACTAACACCGGGCCCTCGGCTTGAAGGACTTCCGCATCGAAGCTGGCGTCGCTCAGTTCTGGGAGGTTTGCCATGGGTCGCTCCAAGGATGGTTTGCTGCTTGCCGCCGCCACATCCTAACGGAGGGCCGCAGGAAATGTCAAGGAAACGCCCCGCTTGACGCCCCTCGCGCTGCGTGGTATCATGGCAAAGGCTTGTTTTAGCACTCTCGCATTGAGAGTGCTAAAAGCTGTAAAGGGGCCATGATGCAGCAGTTGACGGAGCGTCAGGAGACGATTCTGGCGCTGGTGATCCATGAATACATCGACTCGGCCCAGCCGGTGGGCTCGAAGCGGCTGGTGGAGAAGTACGCGCTGGGGGTGAGTCCGGCCACAGTGCGCAATGAGATGGTGGTGCTCACCGAGGCTGGCCTGCTTCGGCAGCCGCACACCTCCGCCGGCCGGGTGCCGACGGAGGAGGGGTATCGCTATTTCGTCCGGCGGCTGCTGGGCGATACCGAGCTGCCCCCTCAGGAGAAGCGCCTGATCAGCCACCAGTTCCATCAGGCGCGCGGTGACGTGGACGAGTGGGTGCGCCTGGCCGCCTCGGTGCTGGCACAGCACTCGCACGTCGCTTCGCTGGTGACGGCCCCGCGTGCCGAGCGGGCCGTCTTCAAGCACCTGGAGCTGATCTCCACCCAGGGCCGGCAGGTGTTGCTGGTGCTGGTGCTGCAGGGGGGCGACGTGCGGCAGCAGATGCTGACGCTTGCCGAGTCGGTGACACAGGAACAGATCTCGGGCGTGGCTGACCAGATCACGCGCGCCTGTGTCGGCAAAGGTGCCCGAGGCGTGCGCATGCAATCCAAGCGTTTCTCGGGGCTGGCGGAGGAGGTCACGCGCCTGGTGGCGGATGTGATGGATCGCGCCGACGCCGTATCCGCCGGCGAGATCTACCGCGACGGTCTGACGAACGTGCTCAGCCAGCCCGAATTCGCGGATACGGAGAGCGCACGCCAGGCCCTGCGCGTCCTGGAGGAGCGCAGCTTCCTGGAGGAAGTGCTTGCCAAGGCTCTCAGCCCCAACGCCGTTGGCGGTGTGCAGGTGGTCATCGGCGGCGAGGGGGCTTGGGAGGATCTGAAGGATTGTTCCATGGTCCTGGCTCGCTATGGTGCCCCGGGCTACGCAACTGGGGCATTGGGAGTGTTGGGGCCGACGCGCATGGCCTATGGCAGGACGATCTCCGCCGTGCGCTACGTGGCAGGGCTCATGAGCGAGTTGGTGGTTGAGACATACGCCGGCTGAGCCCCTGTGCTCAGCGGCGGAGCCAAACACGAGTGAGGGAGACGAGGGAGAACCGTGAGCGCGAAGCAGCCCGAGGAGAACCACAAATCCAAGGCGGAAGAGCAGGAGCAGCCGGTGATCGAAGCTTCTGCTGAGGCCGCGACAGGCCAGCCTGCCGAGGAAGAGGGGAAGCAGGGGGGCGAAGCCGCGCCGGAAGCTGTCGGCCAGGGTGAGGCGCCGGATGAAACGGCGGCCGCCGAGGGGGGCGAGGGGGAAGAGGGTCTGGAGACGGCCCTGGAGCGCGCCCGCGCCGAAGCCCAGGAGTATCTGGACGGATGGCAGCGGGCAAGGGCCGAGTTTGCCAATTACAGGAAGCGCGTTGATCGCGAAATGCAGGATGCCTACGAGCGTGCCAAGGGCGACATCCTGGCGCGCTATCTGTGCATCCTGGATGACCTGGAGCGCGCCCTGAAAGATCGGCCGGCCGAGGACGAGGCGGGAGTGTGGGCCGAGGGGATCGAGCTGATCTACCGCAAGTTCAAGGCCCTGCTGGAGGCCGAGGGAGTTGAGACCATTCCGGCCGAGGGCCAGCCCTTTGACCCGAATCTGCATGAGGCGATCTCCCATGAGGAGAGCGGCGATCATCAAGAGGGGCACGTCATCGAAGTAGTCCAGCAGGGGTACCGCATTGGCGATCGGGTGTTGCGTCCGGCGCTGGTGCGGGTGGCCAAATAGGAGAGGGCAGGCATGGGTAAGATCATCGGCATTGACCTGGGTACGACCAACTCCGTCGTCGCCATCATGGAGGGCGGTGAGCCCACTGTGATTCCCTCTTCAGAGGGAGGACGCCTGATCCCCTCGGTCGTCGCCCTGAACCCGAAGTCCGGTGAACGCATGGTGGGCCAGGTGGCACGGCGTCAGGCCATCGTCAACCCGGAGAACACCATCTTTTCCATCAAGCGTTTCATGGGACGCAAATACTCCGACGCCCAGGTTCAGCGTGCGCTGGATCGCATTCCTTACAAGGTGGGTGAGGCGTCCAACGGCGATGTGCGCGTCTATATGGGCGAGAAGGAATTCTCGCCGCCTGAGGTCTCGGCCATGATTCTGGCCAAGATCAAGGCAGACGCCGAGGCCTACATCGGGGAGTCCATAACTCAGGCGGTGATCACCGTGCCGGCTTATTTCAACGATTCGCAGCGCAACGCCACCAAGGACGCCGGTCGCATCGCCGGTCTCGAGGTGCTGCGCATTATCAACGAGCCGACCGCATCGGCCCTGGCCTACGGCCTGGATCGCAAGAAAGACGAGACCATCGCCGTCTACGACCTGGGCGGCGGCACCTTCGATATTTCCATCCTGGACGTGGGCGAAGGGGTCTTCGAGGTCAAGGCCACCAACGGCGACACCTTCCTGGGCGGCGACGATTTCGATCAGCGCATCATCGACTGGGTGGCTGAGGAGTTCCTCAAGGAATCCGGGATCGACCTGCGGGGTGATCGCCAGGCGCTGCAGCGCCTGAAGGAATCCGCAGAGAAAGCGAAGATTGAGCTCTCCAGCGTGATGGAGACCGAGATCAACCTGCCCTTCATCACGGCCGACGCCAGCGGCCCCAAGCACCTCAACGTGCGATTGAGCAGGGCCCTGTTGGAGCAACTCACGGAAGATCTGGTGCAGCGTTCTATCGGGCCCTGCCAGCAGGCGCTGAAAGACGCTGGAATCAGTCGCGAGGAAATCGACGAGGTGATCCTCGTGGGCGGGATGACGCGCATGCCGGCCATTCAGCGCGCCGTGCGCGACTTCTTCGGGCGTGAGCCGCACAAGGGCGTGAACCCGGATGAGGTGGTGGCCGTGGGGGCGGCCGTCCAGGCCGGTGTGCTGGGCGGTGAGGTGAAGGACATCCTGCTGCTGGATGTGACTCCACTCACGCTTTCCATCGAAACGCTGGGTGGCGTGGCGACGGCGCTCATCGAGCGCAACACCACGATCCCGACCCGCAAGACTCAGGTTTTCTCGACGGCCTCCGACAACCAGAACCAGGTGGAGATCCACGTCGTGCAGGGTGAGCGTCCCATGGCTGCCGACAACAAGTCTCTGGGGCGCTTCACGCTGGATGGCATCCCGCCGGCGCCGCGCGGCGTGCCGCAGATCGAGGTCACTTTCGACATCGACGCCGACGGCATCCTCAAGGTGAGTGCGACGGACAAGGCCACCGGCCGCAGCCAGAACATCACCGTCACGGCCTCCTCGGGCCTGACGGAGGATGAGGTCGAGCGCATGCGGCGCGAGGCGGAGCAGTTTGCGGAACAAGACCGCAAGCGGCGCGAGTTGGTCGAGGTGCGCAACGCGGCCGACAGCGCCATCTACTCGGCAGAGAAGGCCTTGCGCCAGGCGGATGAAAGCGCAGCGCCAGAACTGCGCAAGGACGTGCGCGAGAAGATCGAGGCTGCCAAGGCCATGCTCAATGGCAATGATGCCGAGGCGCTGCGGCGGGCCACCAATGAGCTGTTGCAGGCAGTGCAGCGCATGGGCGTCGCCGGGCAACAAGCCACGGGAGAACAGGCCGTTGGCGGTGGCAGCGACGGCCGGCCCTCGGGCGAGGATGTGGTTGATGGTGAATACAAGGAGGCCTGAGGCTTAGGTGGTCTGAAAGCGATTCATGACTTCCAAGCGTGACTACTACGAGGTATTGAAGGTGAATCGGGACGCCAGTCCCGATGAGATTCGCCGCGCTTATCGGCGCCTTGCCAAGCAATATCACCCGGACGTCAACAAGGATCCCGGCGCGGAGGAGCGCTTCAAGGAGATCAACGAGGCTTACGCCGTCCTCTCGGACGACGAGCGCCGCGCGGCCTATGATCGATTCGGCCACGCCGGCGTCAAGGGCATGCCGCAGGACTTCGGCTTTGGCTTCGGCTTCGATGACCTGTTTGAGGAGTTCTTCGGCTTCAGCATGGGGGGGCGGGGTCGGCGCAACATGCCGCGCAAGGGCGCCGATCTGCGCTATGAGCTGACGCTCACCTTCGAGGAAGCCGTCTTCGGCGCAGAGAAAGAGATCCGCTTCACGCGCAAGGCCATCTGCTCCGCCTGCGACGGCAGTGGAGCGGAGCCGGGCACCAGCCCCGTCCGCTGCCTGACCTGCAACGGCACGGGCGAAGTGCGGCAGGTTCGCCAGACCTTCCTCGGCTCGCTGGTCAACGTCGCCACCTGTCCCAATTGTGGCGGGCGGGGTGAGACCGTCAGCACGCCCTGCCGCAGTTGCGGCGGCCGCGGGCTCGAGCAGCGCGAGATCCGGCGCACCGTGCCCATCCCGGCAGGCGTGGAAGAGGGGACACAGATCCGCCTGGCCGGGGAGGGCGAGCCCGGGACCAATGGGGGCCCGCCTGGCGATCTCTACATCGCCATCCACGTCAAGCCGCACAAGTACTTCCGACGGCGGGGCGACGATATCATCCTGGATCTGGGCATCAACGTCGCCCAGGCGGCGCTGGGCGCTGAGGTCGCCGTACCGACCATTGACGGCGATGTTGTGCTGACCATCCCGCCCGGGACCCAGCCCGGCAAAGTGTTGCGTCTGAAAGGCAAGGGCGTCCCCCGTCTGCGACGCAACGGGCGCGGGGACCAGTTGGTGGTCATTTCCGTGGAGGTGCCGCGCCATCTGACAGCAGAGCAGCGCGAACTCTTCGCACAACTGGCGGAGAGCCTGGGGACTGAGGTGCATCCCCAGGAACAGGATCGGGGATTCCTGGATTCCATTCGGGAACTCTTGGGAGGCCTGATCGATTGAGTTGGCTGGAAGTCTCCTTGACCGTCGACGGCGAGTCGGCCGAAGCCGTCGCCGACCTCTTTCAGCGCCACGCCCCCGGAGGCGTGGCGCTGCAGATGGAGCCCGACGCGAGCGGCGAAGGGCGCGCCGAGAGGCGAGTCCTCGTCAGTGCATATCTCCCCGTCGACGACCGTCTGGAGGAAAAGCGCCGCAGCATCGAGGAGGGGCTCTGGTATTTGAGCCGGATCCGGCCGCTGCCTGAGCCGATCTTCCGCCAGGTCGAGGACCAGGATTGGGAAGAGGCCTGGAAGGCACACTACAAGCCGGTGCCCGTGGGGCGGAAGCTGCTCATCCATCCGGTATGGCTGGAGGCGGAGGCCGAGGCGCAGGGGCGCGTTGTCATCCTGATGGACCCCGGTCAGGCCTTCGGCACGGGCGCACACCCCACCACTCGCCTCTGCCTGGCGGCGCTGGAGGACATGCTCGAGCCGGGGATGGTCGTCGGGGACCTGGGGTGCGGCTCCGGCATCCTCAGCGTGGCGGCCGCCCGGCTGGGCGCACGGCAGGTGCTCGCCGTGGACGTCGATCCCCTGGCTGTCGAGGCCACGCTGCGCAACGCCCAGGCCAATGGTGTGGCGCAGCGGGTTCAGGTCCGCGAGGGCGGATTGCAGAGCCTGCTTGCCCTGCAGGAGCAGGCCGGCGCGGAGGTGCAGCTCCTGCTGGCCAACATTCTGGCCAAGGTGCTGCTGCATCTCCTGGACGAAGGGCTGAGCCGCTGTGTGGCGCCCGGCGGCAGGGTGGTGATGTCGGGGGTGCTGGAAGAGCAGGCACAGGGCGTGGTGGAGCGCGCCGCCCAGGCGGGCCTGGACCTGCTCGAGATCAGGCGCGAACAAGATTGGTGCGCGCTGGCCTTCTATAGAAAACTCGCCCCGTGAGGGGCGAGTTCTGAAAACGTCGTCGATGAGTGCGGGGCTGCCGCAGGTCAACCGGCACCCTGTGGGCGTTTCTTGTAGCGGTAGGTGATGCGGCCGCGGGTGAGGTCGTAGGGGGAAAGTTCGACCCGTACGCGATCTCCGCGCAAGATACGTATGTAGTATTTGCGCATCTTGCCGGAGAGGTAGGCCAGGATCTCATGGCCGTTGTCGAGCTCTACGCGGAACTGGGTTCCAGGCAGCGCCTCGACCACTGTGCCCTCAACCTCGATCTTCTCTTCTTTCTTCGGCATCTACACCTCCCGCTCCTGCGCCTGTGGCAGTCCCATGGCGTCGTTCCGGCACATCGCTCAGTCGCCTCGTCGGGCAGCCAGTTTGCGCTGGCGGCGGCGGAGTCGCCGAATGGCCTTCTTGCGCTGGATGCGCCTGAGCTCGCTCTTCGACACGAACCAGCGCTTGCGCCGTACCGTGCTAAGCAGCCCACTCTTGGCCACCTTTTTCCGGAAGCGCTTGAGCAGCTGCTCCTGAGATTCATTGGGTCGTAGGACCACTGTTGGCAAAGCGTTCACCTCCCTTCGTCGTAGAGATCCCCAGCCCGCGCCCGCTCCATCTGCGGTTCATCTTCTTCGCGAACCAAGTCCAGGTCCAGCCGTTCATGCGCTGGGTCGAATAGCGTTATGCGTACGCGCACTTTTTCTCCGGGCGCCGGCAGGGCAGCGCCCTCATCTGCGGGGCGGACCAGGCCTTCGAGCCCTACGGGCAGCCGGACGAATGCGCCGGCGTTGGTGTGACGTGAGACCACGCCCTCGAATTCTGACCCGGGGGCGAGATCGTCGGCAGCCTTCTCCCAGGGGTTGGTCTGCAGGCGCTTCAGACTCAGCCCGATGCGGTTGGCGCGCCGGTCGAGCCGGATGACCAGGGTTTCCACTTCTTGGCCGACCTGGAGCACGTCCGCCGGGTCTTCCACACGTTCCCAGGAGAGCTCGGAGATGTGGATCAGGCCGTCCGCGCCGCCTATGTCGACGAAAGCCCCGAACTCGCGCAAGCTGGTGACCACGCCCTTGCGGATCTCGCCCTCTTTCAGCGTCTCGATCACGCGTGCCTTCTGGTCCTGGCGCCACTGCCGGATGGCCTTGCGCTCCGAGAAGACCAGCCGCCGTCGCTTGGGGTCGACCTCGATCACGCGGAAGGGCATTTTCCTGCCCACCATGGCGTTCAGATGAGCGGCGCGCTGCTGGTCATCCAGGCCGCGAGGCAGGTCGCTCAGATGCGAGGCGGGCACGAAGGCTCGCAGGCGCCCGAAGGGGACCACCAGGCCGCCCCGGTTGTAGCCATTGGGCGTGGCCTCGATGATGGCCTGATCCTCCATGAGCTTGCGCGCCCGGATCCAATCTTCGCTCTCGCGGGCCTGGGCGATGGAAACCACAAGATTGCCATCGGCGTCCAGGGGGTCGACCACCAGTACGGCGATTTCGTCGTTCACCTGGAAGCTGGCCTCTTCGGGAGGCAGTTTGTCAAGGTCCGCTCGGGGCACGATGCCGTCGCGCTTCAGGCCCAGGTCCACCACAAGCCCAGAGGAGTCGGCCGCGATGACCGTTCCCTGCAGGAGGTCACCGCGCTTTGGCTGGGCGATTTGATTGAGGTGCGAGAGCAAGAATTCCAGATCTTCTGGCGTCTCGGGCATGCACATGCCCCCCCGCAAAGAAAAGGCCTGATCAGCGCGATCACAGGCCGACCAGGCCACTCCGAGCGGTGCATCACCAATCAGTACAACCGCATACCCTTGCCGCGACGCACTCCTCTACTAAACAGCACGTGGATGACGCGGGTGGTCCGAAGTGCCTGCGAAC
>JAJRUD010000198.1 GCA_024277995.1 Chloroflexota bacterium | reverse complement strand
GTGCTGGTCGCCTCCGCCGCGCCGCTGGACCAGTTCGTCGCCACCCACCCGCGCTACCTCTTCGAGCGCCCACCGGAGATGGGCCTGATCAACCCCGACAACCTGGCCATCCTGCTGCGCCACCTGCGCTGCGCAGCCTTCGAATTGCCCTTCCAGGCCGACGAAACCTTCGGCCGTTTCGAGGCCGTCGGGGAACTGCTCGCCTTCCTGGCCCAGGAAGGCGAGCTGCACCGCTCGAACGGCAGCTACCACTGGGTGGCCGACTCCTACCCCGCCGAGGCGGTCTCCCTGCGAGCCAGCAGCGACGAGACGGTGGTGATCCAGCAGGTGGGGGAGGGCCCTCCGCTGACCATCGGCGAGGTGGACCGGGCCACCGCCCCCGTGCTGCTCCACGAAGGCGCGGTCTACATCCACGAAGGGCGCACCTATCTGGTACGGCGGCTCGATTGGGAGGGCGCGCTGGCCGAGGTGGAAGCGGCCGAAGTGGACTATTACCCCGACGCCGCCGAGGTGGTGGAACTGGAGGTGCTGGAGGTCTTCGACGCCCACGAGGCGACGCCGGCGCGCCGCGCCCACGGCTGGGCCGAGATCACCGCCCAGGCCACCTCCTACCGCAAGGTCAAACGCTACACCCACGAGACGCTGGGCTACGGCGCCATCGACCTGCCGCAGCGCCAGTTCGAGACCAGCGCCTACTGGCTCTGGATCGCGCCCGAACTGTCCCAGCGCATGCAGGCCGAGGGGGTGCTGCTGGCACCCATCGACTACGGCCCCTCCTGGCCCCAGGCGCGCACCGCCGCCATCGCCCGCGACGGCCACCGCTGCCGCCAGTGCGGCGCGGCCGAGCGGCCGGGCCGCCCCCACCACGTGCACCACCTGCGCCCCTTCAGAGAGTTCGGCTATATGCCCGGCGAGAACCGCGAGGACCGCCGGGCCAACGACCTGGACAACCTGATCACCCTCTGCCCTACCTGCCATCACCGGGCCGAGACGGCGCGCGGGGCGCGCTCGGCCCTGGGCGGCCTGGCCTACGCGCTGGGCAACATCGTTCCCCTTTACCTGATGTGCGACCCGCGCGACCTGGGCGTGATCCCCGAGATGCGCGCCAGGCACACCAAGGCCCCCACCGTGACCTTCTACGACCGCTTCCCCGAGGGACTGGGCCTGGCCGAGCGGCTCTATGAGCTGCACGGCGAATTGCTGCAGGGGGCGCTGGACCTGGTGCAGACCTGCCCCTGTCTGGAGGGATGCCCGGCCTGCGTGGGCCCGGTGGGCGTCGGCGGCGGGGAGGTGAAGGCCCTCACGGCGCGCCTGCTGGGGGCGCTGCTGGCCTAGCGACGGCCTGCGTCCGCCGCATTGGCGGGACCCATCACCGCAGGGGCACGGCGCGCAACGGCGCACCCCGACAGACGCGGACAGCGGGGAGAGGGGTCGGTCAAGAGACATACGCCGCCCCCCGGGCAAAAAGCCCGAGGGGCGGCACCGTCCTAGGGAGGAGAGAAGCCAGGTTGATGCGTGGTGGGCTAGGCCGCGCCGCTCATTCCTCGACAGCCAGGCAGGTGAGCGTCTCTTCCACGCCGGGGATGGGCTGGATGGAGTCGGCCATGATGCTGCCGATGGCCTTCACATCCTCGGCCTCCACCACGGCCACCGCGTCGTAGGGCCCGAAGGTCATGTGGGCCTCGCTCACACCCTGCGCCCGACGCAGTTGGCGCACCACTTCGCGAATCTCACCTGTGCGGATATGGATCAGGATATATGCTTTCATGGTCTGCGCTCTCCCGTTGGCGGGGCAGGCTGCCCGCCCCAGACGGAACCTCAAGCCTCGGCCATGCGAGGCCGCAGGAAGACGAACCAGTAGACCACGGCCACCAGCAGGGAGCCGCCCAGGATGTTGCCGATGGTCACCGGCAGCAGGTTGCTCACCAGGAAGCCCCCCCAGGTCAGCCCCCCCAGATCTATGCCGGCAGAGGCGGCGAAGGCCGGGTCAAAGCTCTTGATGAACAGCCCGATGGGGACGAAGTACATATTGGCCACGCTGTGCTCGAAGCCGGCGGCCACGAAGGCGCTGATGGGGAAGAGGATGGCCGCGATCTTGTCCACGACGCTGCGCGCGCTGTAACTCATCCAGACCGCCAGGCAGACCAGCGCGTTGCACAGCGCGCCCAGCGCCATAGCCTGCACGAAACCATAGCCCAGCTTGGCGCTGGCGATCCCCAGCGCGGTGGTGCCGACCACCCCGCCGCCGAAAGTGTACTGCCGGCTCAGGAAGATCAGCAGCGCCGTGCCGATGGAACCCACAAAGTTGCCGACGTAAACGATCACCCAGTTGCGCAGCAGGCCGCGCGTGTGTACCTTGCCGCTGGCCCAGGCCATGACGATCAGGTTGTTGCCGGTGAAGAGCTCCGCCCCCCCCACCACCACCAGGATCAGGCCCAGCGAGAAGACCAGCCCAACCAGCAGCTTGGTCACACCGAAGGGCAGCACGCCGGAGGTCCCGGCGGCCACCGTCGTGGCGAAAATGGCTCCCAGCGCGATGAAGGCCCCGGCGAGCACTGCCAAAACGAAGGTGGTCATCGCTGGCATTTCCGCCTTGCGCTCTCCCAGGAACTCCGCTCGGCGGGCCATCTCCGCGGGCAGCAGGGCGTCGATGCGCACCTCTTGCGCCATAAGCATATCCTCCCTCAATAGCGTCAATAGCGTTTGTTGTCTGACAACCTAAGCCTAGCCTTGAAATCCGGCGGGGGCAAGGGACGAATGTAATTTGTGAAATATGTCACATGTCTGGCCTTGCGCGAGCCCCGGCCCATGCACATCCCCTGCCTTGCCTCCATATGCAATAACCCCTTCTTCCTGCTCTCGATGCTGATCGTGTCGACCGCCTCGGTCTGCACCTCGACTTCGCCTCCTGGCATCCAGTCCGTCACCCCTCGCCAGCCCATACACAACCCTCTCGCTTTGCCTCCCACCTCTCCCCTCTCACTCCAGACCTCGAGCCTGCCGTCAGCGACACGGCGAACGCGGGCACCTCGCCCGCGGGCCGACGTTGCCCGACACGCCTTTTCCGTCCCGCGCGGTGCGCATACGCCTCACTCCCACTTTGAAACCGGATGGACCGGCAGGCCTCGATCATGGGATCCTCTTCGCGCTCAACGGGTACGACGCCAATAACATCTCGCGCATCGTGAAGGAACGCTCATCATGCACGCCAACCGACGCGGCGGGCACGCCGCCCAGGCCCTGCCGCTCGCGATCGAATACCTGCGCGCCGAGGGCTATCGACTGGTCGCCGCATCGCAACTCGTCCGGTTGGAGCCATCGTCACACCCATGCATCTCGCCCATCCCGCTGCTATCTGAGAGTCTCGGCTGACATCCTATCACGCCGGAGATCACCCGCTGGCGGCCCGGCTCACCTCGCCTGTGCACGCCCAGCCGCGGGCGCGGCGCCGACCGCCCGGACCCCTCCGGCCGCACGCCCTCCCGCAAGCTTGCAACCCGAGAAAGGTCACTCCCCCAAACGCGGTAGAATGATGCGAGAGGTAGCCCATCATGACCAAACCCGAAGGCCGGCAGCCCCCCAAGTCGCAAACCTCCCGCCTCCCGCCGCGGCGCCCACCCTGGATCAAGGTGCGCGCCCCCTCCGGCGAGACCTTCGAATGGCTGCGCGAGATGATGCGCTCGAAAGCCCTGCACACCGTCTGCGAAGAGGCCCGCTGCCCCAACATGGGCGAGTGTTGGGGCT
>JAJRUD010000197.1 GCA_024277995.1 Chloroflexota bacterium | reverse complement strand
CGTCGACGCGGAATACCTGGAGGTGATCGCCCGCTCCGTGCAGAGCAACATCCGCGAACTGGAAGGAGCGCTGAATCGGGTGCTGGCCTTCAGCGATCTGACGGGGATGTCCCTGTCAGCGGAGATGGTGCAGGCAGCCCTGGTGGATCTGCTGCCGCAGGGCGGAGCGCTCACGCCGGATCGCATCCTGGCCGCCGTCGCAAGTCACTTCGGCGTCGATCAGGCTCAGCTCCAGGGGCGCGGCCGATCGCGCCAGGTGGCCCTGCCGCGCCAGGTGGCCATGTACCTCATCCGCGAGGAAACCGAGGCTTCCCTGCCCCAGGTGGGCAAGCTGCTGGGCGGGCGGGACCACACCACGGTGATGTACGGCTGTGAGAAGATCGCCGAATTGATGGAAACCGATGAGGCCCTGCGTCGCCAGGTCTTCTCCATCCGGGAGCAGCTCTACCGCGGCGCGCCTGTGCCGGCTTGATGCGGTCACAAGGTCTGGATTTCCATCCCATCAAAGATATGACGAGCGGCCCTTTCCCCCGGACGGCGCATGTCGTAGACTGAAGGTGCAAAGCCGCCGCGAAACGTTGGCGTCGGAGGACAACAGCTCCTGAAAGGTACGAGCGACTCGAGTCGACCCCCCTGTGGCTCTCGGCCGGCGCTCCCAAATGTGGCTGAGCGGTGCCCCGAACGCCCCCCTTTGCGGCGGCGTTCTTTTCTTTTCCTCCCGGGGGGCAGGGTTGGCAAAGGCACACGCTGATGAGCCGCCGCTGGGGCAGCGGGAGATCTCCAGGATCCTGATCGGCTCAAGCCGGGGGCTGGAAGGGGGCGTTCCAGCTGGGCGATTTATGCACGTGCACCACCTTCCACGCCCCATCCAGACGCACCAGCACCCGGCTCTCGTTGTAGCTCAGCACGCGCACACCATCGCGCGTCCCCTTGGAGATGAGCAGGGTGTAGGAGCAGACCGCCGTATCGCCGTAGCGCTGCTCGCGATAGTTGGCCAGGTCGAAGCGCAGGCGCGCCTTGTCCTCCGCCGTCCCTCCCTCGCCCTGAGGGTCCAGTGCCATGCCCACACTATCCTCGCGCGCCGACTCGCGCATCACGAAGTCGTGGAAGGCCAGGCCTTCGATACGATGCGGCGTCACGTACCACTCATAGAGCGTCAGCTCAGGGACCGTTGTGGCGTGGTAGGCCTCGATGTCGTTGTCGAATATGCCCTGAATGTGGCGCTGCAGGAAATCGCGGATTTCGCTCATTGCATTCTCCATGGCTGTCTTCTCAAGGAGGGTCAGAGCAGTGTGACCGGGTCGACGTCGACCATCCACCCTTCAGGCAGCGGGTCGGGGACCAGGGGCAGCGGATCCGCCCCCCGAAGCACGATTTGCCAGCGGTAGAGCCCGCGCACCTTGCGATAGAAGCAGGGCACGGGGCCGATGATCTCGGCCTGGCGCCCGGCTCGCCGCATTTCGGCCCGCAGTCCCCCTGCGAGATCGCGGGCCGCCTGCTCGGCGCTGGAATCGCGCGGATGGCGATAGAGCAGGCGCACCAGCCGGCTGTAGGGTGGATACCCCAGTGATTGCCGCCGGCGCAACTCCTCGCGATAGAAGGCATTATAGCTGTGCGCCGCCGCACTGCGGATGGCGTAATGCTCCGGCTGATATGTCTGCAGGATCACGCGTCCCCCCAGCAGCCCCCGGCCCGCCCGGCCGGCTACCTGCGTCAGCACCTGGAAGGTCCGCTCGTTGGCACGGAAATCGGGCAGGTTGAGCGCCGTATCGGCCGAAACCACTCCCACCAACGTCACCAGGGGCAGGTCCAGCCCTTTGGCCACCATCTGCGTCCCGACCAACACGTCGGCCCGATGCGCAGCGAAGTGAGCCAGGATGACCTCGTGGGCTCCTTTGCTCCGCACGGCGTCCCAATCCCAGCGCAGCGTGCGCGCGGTGGGGAAGAGGCGCATCACCTCCGCCTCTACACGCTGCGTGCCGGCGCCGAAGTGCCGGATGCGCTCGCTGCCGCAGGACGGGCAGCTCTTGGGCATCCGACGACTGTAGCCGCAATGGTGGCAGAGCAGGCTTTCGCGAGCACCATGGTAGGTCAGTGAAGTCTCGCAGCGCGGACAGGACAGGGCGCGGCCACAGTCACGACAAAAGACGTAACTGGCGCTGCCACGCCGATTGAGGAACAGGATCGCCTGCTGACCCGCCTGCAACACCTCTTCGAGAGCGCTTTGCAGCGCCCGGCTGAAGAGCGAGCGGTTGCCGGCGCGCAGTTCCTGGCGCATGTCCACCACGCGCACCGGCGGCAGGTCGATGCTCTGCGCATCGCCGCCGGCCTGGCGATAGCGCGGCACAAGACCCAGCCGCGCCGCCTGGCGGCTGAGCCGCTCTCGGTGTCCCAGGATCCGCTGCGGCAGCTTGAGCAGGCGAATCTGACCCTGGCGGGCACGGTAAACGGTGACCACCTCAGGCGTCGCGCTTCCCAGCAGGCAAACCGCGCCCAGGATGCGCGCGTAGGCCATGGCAGCCTGGCGCGCGTGGTAGCGCGGCGCCTGGCCCTGCTCCTTGTAGGATTCGTCGTGGCACTCATCCACCACGATCAGCCCGATGTCGGGCAGCGGGGTGAAGAGGGCGCTGCGGGCCCCCACGATCACCCGCAACAGGCCCGCCCGGGCGCGGCGCCAAGTGTCATAGCGCTCGCCGGGGGAGAGCCGTGAGTGGACCAGCCCCACCTGGCCCGGAAAGCGCGCCAGGAAGCGGCGTACCGCCTGCGGCGTTAGGGCGATCTCCGGCACCAGCACCAGGGCCGAGCGGCCGGAGTCGATGGCCTCACGCACGGCGCGCATATAGAGTTCCGTCTTGCCCGATCCCGTCACGCCGTGCAGCAGGAAGGGACGCCCCGCTTCCCCGGGACACTGCAAAGCGCGGCGCAGCGGCTCCCAGGCCTCCTCCTGATCCGGCGTCAGGCGCGGCGCCTCGGCCGGGACGTAGTCCAGCGCGTCCAGCGGATCGCGCCAGATCTCCGCCTCTCCCAGAACGATGAGCCCGCGCTCGGCCAGATAGCGCAGGTCTGCCGATTTGGCGCCGCACTCAGCGTAAAGCCAGGTGACCTCGACGGGTTCCCGCTCCTGCAGGAGTAGCTCTACCACCCGACGCCGCCGCGCGGCGGCGTCGCTGCCTGGCCGCCCCAGATCCCCCATGCGAGCGCGCGCCTGTTCAGGGGGGAGGGCCAGCCGCGCTGTGCGCACGTTGCGAGCACGCACGGCAGGTGGGTCGAGCACCGACTGGCGCGCAACGACCCCGCGCCTGACGAGCCGGTCCGCCGCGCGGCGCCAGTTGTGGCGCGGCAGCGCCCGGCTGATCTGGCGGCCGCGCAGGGCTCCCCGCCGCTGCAGCAGGCTCAGCAGACGCTTTTCCGCCTCGCTCTCGGCCGCGGCCTGCGGGTCCAGCAGGCTGTACAGGACGTCAGCCTGCTGGCTGAGGCCCGGGGGCAGCATCAGGGTGAGACAATCGATGAGAGGGGTCAGGGTCTGCCGTGAGAGCCAACGCGCCAGCTCCAGTTGAGGCCCGGTGAGCACGGGATCGGGGTCGACCAAAGCCTCGACGGCCCTGGTCTCGGGGACCGCGGGCTCGACGGGCAGGCCGATGACAACCCCCTGCACCCGTCGGCGACCGAAGGGCACCGTGACCAAATGGCCCGGTTCCACACGGCCCAGCAAATGCTCAGGGAGATGGTAATGGAAAGTGCCGCGGACGGGGGAGAGGTTGACCGCGACCTCGACGAAGGAGGAGCTACGCCTCGCCTTCACGCTCGGCCTTGGCCTCCGGGCTGCGCATGGGGACCAGGGAGACGCGCGCGATGCGCAGGCCATCCATGGCCTCCACCCGCAAGCGCACCCCATCCACGGTCACCGCGTCGCCCACCTGGGCCATGCGCCCCAGGCGCCCCAGGATGAAGCCGGCAATGGTGTCGTAGTGCGGGTCCTCAAGCTTGAGATCGAAGTGTTCGTTGATGTCCTCGATGAGGGCCAGGCCGTCGATGAGCGAGGATCCGTCCGGGAGGGGTTGAATCTCGGGCTCGGCGTCGAAGGGATCGCTCACCTCGCCCACGATCTCCTCCAGCAGGTCCTCCAGCGTCACCAGGCCGGCTGTGCCGCCATACTCGTCGAGCACGATGGCGATGTGCTGCCGTCGCGCGCGGAAGCGCTTCAGCAGGTCCCGCACGCGCGCCGTCTCGGGGACGAAGATCGGCTCGCGCATCAGGTCGCGCACGCTTTGCGACCGGCGGCTCTCGTCGCGCAGCGCGGGCAAGAGGTCCTTCAGGTGCAGGACGCCCAACACGTGGTCGAGATCCCCCTCATAGACGGGCAATTTGGTATAGGGATGCTCGGTGAAGACCTCGATCACGTCGTCCACCAGCATCGCCGCCGGGACCGCAACCACCTCCGTGCGCGGGATCATCACCTGCCGCACCAGCGTGTCGCCGAAGTCGAAGATGGCGTGCAGCATCTCCTCGGCCTCTTGGGCAACCAGGCCGCTTTCGGCGCTGGCCCGCAGGAGCATCTTGATTTCCTCGACGGAGTGCACCAACTGATGGCCGGTGTTGGGTTCCATGCCGATCAAGCGCAGCAGCAGGTTGCCGGCGCCGTTCAGCAGCCAGATAGCCGGTTTGAAAATCCGCTCGGTGAGGATGGTGGGGCGGGCCACAACCAGGGAGGTCCGCTCCGGATTCTGCAGCGCGATGGACTTGGGCGCCAGTTCCCCGACCACCACGTGCAAGAAAGTGATCAGACTGAAAGCCAGCCCGGCGGAAAGGCTGCGCGAGATCTCAGGCCGGATGTCGATGGGGAACATGTCCACCAGCGGCTCCAGCACCACCGACAGCGCCGGCTCCCCGAGCCAACCCAGCCCCAGGCTGGCCAGCGTGATGCCCAACTGGATGGCAGCGATCATCCGGTCCGGGTTGTCGATGGCCTTCTGCACCCAGCGGGCGCCGCGATTGCCCTGCGCGACCAGT
>JAJRUD010000196.1 GCA_024277995.1 Chloroflexota bacterium | reverse complement strand
TCGCAGAAGCCCTGGACAGCGTAGAGGTCACCCAGAACGACGAGCGCTCCGGTTTCCAGCTCACGTTCAAGGTGGGCCGCGGGCGAATGGATGTGCTGGACTACGCCCAGTTGAGCAGCCCGCTCCTCCAGCCGTTCAGCCGGGTGGCGATCCTGATCACCTTCAAGGCCGTGCCCCAGGTGCTAATGGATGGGGTCATCACCCACCAGCAGTTTTCGCCCGGAGACGGTCCGGGGGAAGGCCGCCTGACGGTGACCGGCGAGGATGTGAGCGTGATGATGGACCTGGACGAGCGCTCGGTGGAGCACCCGGCCCAGCCGGAGGCCCTCATCGCCTTCAAGATCATCGCCGCCTACGCCCAGTACGGCCTGATCCCACAGGTGATCCCGCCGCCCAGCATCGACATCCCCCTGCCCACCGAGCGGATTCCGGTGCAGCAGGCCACGGACCTTGCCTATCTGCGCGAAATGGCGGCCCGCTTCGCCTATGTCTTTTACGTGACGCCCGGCCCCGCGCCCTTGACCAACACGGCCTACTGGGGACCGCCCAAACGGATTGGCATTCCCCAGCGGGCCCTGTCCGTGAACATGGGGCCGCACACCAATGTGCTGGGGGATGTGAACTTTCAGTACAACAGCCTGGAGCCCGCATTTGTGGAAGGCTCGCTGCAGGATCGACAGACAGGCCAGGGATCTCGGGTGCAGACCCAGGCCAGCACCCGCTTCCCCTTGGTCAGCAAACCGGCGTGGCAGACCCAGTCCCATGTGCGGACCCGGCGCTTTCGTCAGAGCGGGCTTACCACGATCCAGGCCTATGCCCGGGCCCAGGCCGAGACCGACCGTTCCACAGACAGGGTGCTCACGGCCACCGGCGAGGTGGACGTCGCCCGTTACGAAGCGCTGCTCACCCCTGGGGGGCTGGTGGGGATGCGGGGCGCGGGGGTCTCGTACGATGGGCTGTACTACGTGAAGAGCGTGACCCACCGCATCCGGCGAGGCGAGCATCGGCAGCGTTTCACCCTGACGCGGGAAGGGCAGGGCGCGATTTCGCCGGTGGTGGTTCCATAAGGAAGAGAGAGTAACGTCATGCCCCAGTTTTTCGGCAAATATCGCGGCACAGTCGCCAACAACATCGATCCCCAGCAGATGGGCCGCCTCCAGGTAAGCGTCCCCGCCATTCTGGGAGACGGACGCCTGAGTTGGGCCATGCCCTGTGTTCCCTTCGCCGGACCGGGGGTGGGCTTCTTCACCCTGCCGCCCGTGGGCGCTTACGTTTGGGTGGAATTCGAGGGCGGGGATCCGGATTACCCTATCTGGAGCGGCTGTTTCTGGGGGCGGAACGAAGCCCCGGCGTCGCCGGCCGTCGAGCAGATGAAAGTGCTGAAGACAGACACAGCCACCATCACCATCAACGACCTGCCCGGTGTGGGCGGCGTCACCATCGAGACCGCTACAGGGGCCAAGATCGAGATCACCGCCCAGGGCATCGAGATCAACAACGGCATGGGCGGCGTCATCAAACTCACGGGGCCGCAGGTGTCCATCAACAACGGCGCGCTGGAGGTGACCTGATGCCTGGATTTCTGCTGCACGCAGGCGCGACGGTCATCTGCAGCCACGGCGGGCAGGCCCAGCCCACGGCATCCTTTCCCCGGGTGAAGGTGGGGGGGCAGCCCATCGTCACCCAGAGCGCGCCTTACACGGTGGCGGGGTGTCCGTTCGTCACGCCGGGGGGCAACCCGTTGCCCTGCGTCACAGCCAACTGGGTGACGGCCGCGACGCGAGTCCGGGCCGGGGGGCTGCCCGTGCTCCTTCAGGACAGCCAGGCGGTGACTGCGCCCAACGGCGTGCCGCTGAACGTGCTCGTCACCCAGGGGCGGGTCAAAGGAACATGACATGAACATTCACTATCCCTTTCAAATCGATGGCCGGGGCCGCACAGCCGGCGCTTCGGACGAGGAGCACATTCGCCAGATGATCGAGCAGGTGCTCTTCACCTCGCCGGGCGAGCGGGTGAACCGGCCTGACTTCGGCACAGGCGTGATGCAGTTGCTCTTCGCGCCCAACAGCCCGGAGCTGGCCGCGGCCACGGAATTCACCATCCAGGGTGCGCTGCAGCAATGGCTGGGGGATGTGATCAAGGTCGAGGCGGTGGATGTGGAAAGCCAGGAATCCACCCTGCGCATCACCGTGCAATATGTTGTGCGACGCAATCAACAGCGGGCTGTGGCTCAATTCAGCCGGGAGGTCTAAAGCCAAGCCATGGGCGCTCGATATTTTTGCAAAAACCAAAAACGCAGCCGGGTTCTACGGGACGCCACCATCACCTTGAATGGCATCGACTACCTGGAAGTCCTGGACCACGACGCGCCATCCGGGACCCCGCCCCAGCGCACACTGCTGGTGCGCATGTTGAAAGGGACTCCCTGGGGCCTGAGCGTCGGCAACGTGCGCATCGAAGGCGGCGTCCGGGTCAAGGGCGTCCAGGTGGCGTGGGCGCTGCGGGCGTCGGAGGCGTCTGACGCGTTGGTGACCGCGGGGATGATCACCGAAAATGAGAAAAACCTGTTCCTGAATCTGCCTGAACCGGACCGCGTCCTGGTGGTGCGAACGAATGCGGATGGGGACTATTCGATGTACACCCTGCGTTTGGTCCTCTCCCCCACCAGCCAGGAACCGCCCACGGATTTCGATCCCATCCTGTCTCAGGTGGACTTCTCGTTCAAGGTGGAGTGCCCCACTGAATTCGACTGCGAGTCCGAGGAGGCCTGCCCACCCGAGCCCGAGGATGAACCGGTTATCGACTATCTGACCAAGGACTACGCCAGTTTTCGCAAGCTCATGCTGGACCGGCTGTCGGTGATCCTGCCCGACTGGCGGGAGCGCAACCCCGCGGACATGGGCGTCGCCATGGTGGAAGTGATGGCCTACGCCGCCGACTATCTGAGCTACTACCAGGACGCGGTCGCCACCGAGGCCTATCTGGGCACGGCCCGCCGCCGGACCTCCCTGCGCCGTCACGCCCGCCTGCTGGACTACCCCATGCACGATGGCTGCAACGCCCGCACCTGGGTCCAGTTTCAGGTGGGCGCGGACGCCACGCTGGAGAAGGGGACGCAAACGCTCACCCGGGTCAGCGGACTGCCCGCACGCATCGCGCCCGGCTCGCCGGCCTACGCCCAGGCCCTCGCCCAGCAGCCCATCGTCTTCGAGACCATGCACCGGGCGGCGCTCTTCCCGGAGCACAACCGTATGACGTTCTACACCTGGGGTGACGAGGCCTGCTGCCTGCCCATTGGATCGACCCAGGCGACCCTGGCCGGGCATTTCCCTGATCTGAAACCTGGGGATGTGCTCATTTTCGTCGAGGAGCGGGGCGTGGAAACGGGCAAGGTCGCCGATGCGGACCCGGCCCACCGGCATGCGGTGCGGCTGACGAAAGTGACGTTGACCGAGGATCCCCTGGGCGGGCAGATCCTGGAGCCGCTGACCGAGGACCCGGTAGCGGTCACGGAGATCGCGTGGATGGCTGAAGACGCCCTGCCGTTTCCCCTTTGCCTGGGTCGGGTGGAGGTCCCATCTGGGGGATTGACTCCCGGGGATCCGGCCAAACAACCGATCAGCGCGGCCCTGGGCAACGTGGTCCTGGCGGATTGCGGTCGCACCATTGCCGGCGAGGAAATCGCCTCGCCAACTGGTCACCGGCGTTATCGCCCCCGGCTGCGGGAGACGAACATCCCCCAGCGGGTGGCCTACGACCACGACGCAGCTCAGGCCCTGGCGGCCACAGTTACCCTTCTGCAGGATCCCCGCAAGGCCTTGCCCGCGGTGGAACTTGGCAGCGACGGCGCGACATGGGTCTCCCGGCGGGATCTGTTGGCCAGCGGGCGTTTCGCCACGGAATTCGTGGTGGAAACCGAGAGCGATGGCCGGGCCTACCTGCGCTTCGGGGACGGCGTCTTTGGCCGGCCGCCGCTGACTGCCGAGAAACTCACGGCCCGGTATCGCATCGGCAACGGGGCCGCCGGCAACATCGGTGCGGACGCGCTGGCCCACGTGGTCACCGGGGAAGGGGTGACCGGCGTGCGCAATCCACTGCCCGCCCGGGGCGGCGTGAACCCAGAGTCGCTGGAAGAGGTGCGGCTCTACGCGCCCCAGGCCTTCCGCACCCAGGAACGGGCCGTCACTGAGCGGGACTACGCGGCCGTCGCCCAGCGCCATCCACAGGTGCAAAAGGCCATGGCCACCCGTCGCTGGACGGGGAGCTGGCACACCATGTTCCTGACCGTGGACCGCAAGGGCGGCCTGCCTGTGGACGCAGCCTTCGAGCGAGACCTGCGCCTCTTTTTGGAGCGCTTCCGCCTGGCCGGGCAGGACCTGGAGATCGACGGGCCGCGCTTCGTGGCGCTGGAAATGGCCTTCAGGGTCTGCGTGGAGCCAAACTACTTCCGCAGCGAAGTGAAAGAGGCCCTGCTCGAAGCGTTCAGCAACCGGGAGCTGCCCGACGGACGCCGGGGTTTCTTCCACCCGGACAACTTCACCTTCGGGCAGCCGGTCTACCTGAGCCGGATCGTGGCCACCGCCATGCAGATACCCGGCGTGCGCTGGATCGATACATCCGCCGAGCCGCCGAACCTGTTCAAGCGCTGGGGCGAGCCGGCCCGCGATGAATTTGACAGGGGCCAGATCGACATGGGGCGTCTGGAGATCGCCCGCCTGGACAACGATCCCAGCCGCGCGGAGAATGGAAAGATCGATTTCATCATGGAAGGCGGCCTATGAGCACCGTCACTCAATCCACCCAAACCGATTGCGGCTGTTGTGAAAACGTGATGGAGGATCCCGGCCACAAGAATCGGCCCGGACAGCCGGCGTTGAACTATCGCATCGGGACCCATGCCAGCTTTTTGCGGCGGATGTTGGCCCAACTGGCCCGGCAGGAGTTCCCGTCGGGCGATCATGCGGTCACGCGGCCCCTGGCCCGGTTAACCACCCGCGCAACGGATGACGCCGCCATCGCCATGCTGGACGCCTGGGCCACCGCGGCGGACGTGCTCACCTTCTACCAGGAGCGCATCGCCAACGAAGGCTTCCTGCGCACGGCCACAGAGCGCCGATCCGTGCTGGAGTTGGCTCGCGCCATTGGCTACGAGTTGAATCCGGGCGTGGCGGCCGGCGTCTACCTGGCCTTCACCGTGGACGAGAGCGACAGCACGCCCGACACGGCCATCATCAAGGTGGGGACCCAGGTGCAGAGCATCCCGGCCAAAGAGGGCGAGCTACCCCAGACCTTCGAGACTGGGGAGGGTTTCCAGGCCAAGGTCTGGTGGAATCGCCTGCGGCCGCGCCTGCACAGGCCTCAAGAGATCACCCTGGATTCCTCACGGATACTTCTCAAGGGCATGAACTTGAACCTTTCCCCTGGGGATCGTATGCTCCTGGTGCAGAAGAGCGCCGACGGCAGTGTCTCAGATGTCCGTCGAAAACGGGTGCGAGAGGTGAAGCCAGACACGGATCATGACCACACGGAGGTCATTTTCGAGACCAAGTCGATGACTAAGGGGACTTTTAATGCTATCAATGCATTGAAATATACGGCTGAACACCCGTTGAGTCGACCATCTGTGGACACGTTGACAGCCATCGGGGCTGACTCGAACATCCTGATCAACGAAGCCTCTTTTACCGACAATGCAATGGACAGCGTGCTCGATGCCAGACTGAGCGAGAACCAGCTCCAGGTGATTATGAAAATGAGCGGCAGGTCTGTCGCTGAGCTGTTGGAGTATGCGAATCAGCGAATCCTGTCCGCCGGCCCTGCTGAGATCCAAGTCTTTGTCCTGAGGGAGAAGGCGGGTATTTTCGGCCATAACGCCCCCTACTACAAGACCCTCTCTGAGGAGACCCGAAGCGCTTTCAGTAATTGGGATAACCCAGACTGGAAGATATGGTGTGATTCCGTCGGAAAGTCGGCCTACTACCATGAGGCGGACATTTACCTGGAACGCCCCATCCCCGAGATCATCGCACACAGTTGGCTGTTGCTGGAACGGCCTGGCGGCCACCAGATCTACCGGGTGCAGGAGGTGTTGGAGGGATCCCGTACCGGCTTCGGTATGAGTAGCAAGGTGACTGGGCTGAAACTGGCCGACAAGAAGGGAAAACCCCTGGGGAACAACACCACAGACAAAGACTCTGCGTTCAAGGTGCGCACCACCACAGCCTACGCAGTGAGCGAAGAGTTGGCCCTGGCCCCAGCGCCCATCACTGCAACGCTGAAGAAGGGCGACGTTCGTCTTCCTTTGAACGGATTGGCGCCGGGCCTTCAAGCAGGGCAGGCCGTGGCTATCCACGGAGGACAGGCGGATGCCCCTGACGTGGAACGGAACGAGGTTAAAATCCTGGACAGCATTACCCACGAAGGCGGCATCAGCACATTGAAGTTCACCTCCGGGCTGGCCTACAACTACCGGCGTGAGACCGTGACCATCAATGCCAACGTGGTGCTTGCCACCCACGGCGAAACGGTGTCCGGAGAAGTGCTGGGCAGCGGCGATGGGGCCCGGACGAACCAGCGCTTCACCCTGAAACAATCACCCCTCACCTACGTTTCTGCGGCCACGGCCAGCGGTGCGGAGAGCACCCTGGAAATTCGGGTCAACGACGTGTTGTGGCAGGCGGCATCCTCGCTTTATAGCCAGGGAAAGAGCAACAAAACCTATGTCGTGCGCATCGATGACGACGCCAGAGCCACCGTGATCTTCGGGGACGGCAAAAGCGGCGCCCGGCTGCCCACAGGGCAGGAGAACATCAAGGCCACCTACCGCTTCGGCATCGGCAAGGGCGGCGAGGTGGGGGCGGATAGCCTGACCCTGCTCAAGAAGCGACCCTTCGGCGTGCGCAGCGTCACCAACCCGGTGGCGGCCAGCGGCGCAGCAGACCCGGAAAAACTGGAAAACGCCCGGCAGAACGCCCCCCTGACCGTGTTGACCCTGGACCGCATCGTCTCGCTGCGGGATTTCGAGGACTTCGCCCGCGCCTTCGCCGGCATCGGCAAGGCTCAGGCCGTCAGCGTATGGAACGGCGAGAGCAGCCTGGTCCACATCACCGTGGCCGACGACAGCGGCGATCCCGTATCCGACGAGGTCATGGGCAAGCTGAAGAGCGCCATCGATAACGCCCGGGATCCCAGCGTGGCGGTGAAGCTTGACAACTATGAATTGTTGACCTTCCGCCTGGAAGCGACCGTCCAGTATGACGCGGCGCACCTGACTGAGAAGGTTCAATCGGCCATCGAGGGCGCGCTCCATGACGCCTTTTCCTTCGATAAGCGCAACTTCGGCCAACCGGTTACCGCGGCGGAGATCATCAGCATCATCCATCAGGTGGAAGGCGTCATCGCCGTGGACCTGGACGCGCTTTACGCCAGGACGGCCATCGGCGCACCTATCGTGGCGCTACCCCCGGTGAAGATCACGCCATCCGTGTTCGAGTTCCTGGGCAGCGGCGGTATCGGGTTGTCCGGTGTTGTCCCCCTGCCTGGAAACCCGGGGGCGGTCGTCAGCAAAAAGACGAAACTGGCAGCGGTGCTTTCAGCCAGGACCGCCCGCCGGGAACGCGGAAAGATTTTACCCGCACAGTTGCTGCTGCTGGATGAAGCGGGCATCCATTTGACGATGAAAGCTGTCTAAGCGGGAGTGAGCATGGTGAACAGTTCAACGGACGAACGCCTCTACAATTTGCTCCCGGCCATTTATCGAGTCCGGGACGCGGAGCAGGGCGAGCCACTGCGGGCGCTCATGGCCGTGATGGATCAGGAATTCCAGCGGCTGGAACGGGACATGGACGACCTGTACGCCGACTGGTTCATCGAGACCTGCGCGGAATGGGTGGTCCCCTATATCGGCGATCTGTTGGGTGTGCGCAACCTGCATACGGTGGACAGCGCCGGCATGTTCAGCCTGCGGGCCTACGTGGCCAATGCCCTGCGCTACCGGCGACGCAAGGGCACGGCCCCCGTCCTGGAGCAACTGGCCCGGGATGTGACGGGCTGGCCGGCCCGGGCCGTGGAGTTCTTCGAGCAGCTGTCCACGAACCAGCATCTGAACCACGTCCGTCTCCACAACCTGAGCACGCCGGACCTGCGCCAGGCCAACGACCTGGAACGGCTGGACGGTCCCTTCGAGGCAGCCACCCATACGGCGGAAGTGCGGCGTATGGCCATTGAACGAGGCAAGTACAACATCCCCAACGTGGGCCTGTTTCTGTGGCGGCTGCAACCCTACTTCGTGACGCGCAGCACGCCCCAACCGGTGGCGGATCCCGACGACGGGCGCTACACCTTCAGTCCCCTGGGCAATGACGCGCCCCTGTTCAACCGTCCACAGACCGAGACGGAGATCGCCCACCTGGCCGAGGAGGTCAACGCACCCGACCGCCTGCGTCGCCGGGCGCTCTTCGACGAGTTGGAAGCCTATCGGGCGGAGGTCATCGCGGGGACCAGCCCGGACGCCCGCTATTTTGGCAAGCAGCCGGCGCTTCAAATCTTCTTTGTCCACGCGGACGCGGCCTTGCCGCCTGAAGAACTGGTCGTCTGCGATTTGACGGGCTGGGAAGATCCGGCCTGGAGCCGTCCGGCCAGCCAGACTTTCCTGCGGCCGGACGGCAGCAGCTTCAGCACGAAAGTGGCGGTGGACCCGGTCCTGGGCCGGCTGGCGCTGCTGGACGGCGTCCCGCTGCCGGAGGGGCTGGAAGTCAGCTACGTCTATGGCTTCAGCAGCGACATGGGCGGCGGTCCCTATGGCCGGCGGGACGCGCTCGCCGTCGCCGCCAGCCTGGACGCCTGGAACAAGACCGTGGACCAGACCGACCCCCGCGCAGATTTCACCACGATGGCTGCGGCCCTGGCGGATTGGGCCGGCAGCGGCAAGGATGACGGCGTCCTCACCATCACGGACAGCGCCACCTATGCCGAAGACCTCTCGGTTTCCCTGCGCGCCGGGCAAAGCCTGGTCATCCAGGCGGCGGACGGCCAGCGCCCCCTACTGCGCCTGCTGGACGGAGCGTCTCCCCTGGGCGAGCTGAGCGTCACCGGCGGGGACGGCAATGACGCTGCATTGACGCTGAGCGGCCTGCTCGTGGAGGGGGCTATCCACGTCGAAGCGGACAGCCTGGAGCGACTGAACCTGGCCCATTGCACCCTAGTCCCCGGGCGCGGTCTGGAGGCGGACGGGACGCCCCGTCGCCCGGATCTCCCCAGCCTGGCGGCGGATGAGCCTAACGCTGATCTGCGCATCCAGGTGCGGAGCAGCATCGTGGGGCCGGTGCGGCTGCCAGAGACCATGACCGAGTTGCAAATTTACGACAGTATTGTGGATTCGCCCCAGGAAGGGCTGCCGGCCATCGCCGCGAACGATGGGGGCGCGCCGGGTCCAAAGAGTACGTTGGAACGGGTGACCGTTTTCGGTTCGGTGAGCGTGCGTGAGCTGGCCCTGGCGTCGGAGACCCTCTTTACAGAGCCGGTGGTGGCCCGGCGGCGGCAGAGCGGATGCACCCGCTTCAGCTTCACGCCGAGTGGTTCCCGCGCGCCCCGCCGCTATCGCTGCCAGCCGGACCTGGCCCTGGAGGCGTTCGCCAGAAGCCGCAACACCACAGCGGACAAACTCTCGGACGAGGAGCGGGCCGCGGTGGAGGCCCGGATCACGCCCACATTTACGTCTGTCCATTACGGCGAGCCGGCCTACGCCCAGCTCAGCCGCACCATCGCCGGGGAGATTCGCACGGGGGCCGAAGATGGGGCCGAGATGGGCGTGTTCAACCCGTTGAAACAGCCCCAACGGGAAGCCAATCTGCGCACCGCGCTGGAAGAATATCTGCGGTTCGGGCTGGAAGCAGGCATCTTCTACGTTACGTAACGATCCAAGGAGGGCATCATGAAGGGCGACTTCACCCGCTCGACATTCGATAAAAGGAGCCATTACAGCAGTGTGCGCTGGCAGCAAGGACGCGTCCACGTAGATGCTGACTGGAATGAAGCGATGGACATCCTCGCCCATCGGGGTCGAACCACCCGACGAGACGTGATCGGACTCTGCGGCGGCCCCGCGGGCGCGGACGTCGATGGGAACCCCTTAGCCGGTTTCCTGATCGACGTCGACGCAGCCGACGGCGAGTTGCACATCTCTCCGGGGCGATATTATGTGGATGGCGTTCTGGTGGAAAATGATGCGGACGTCGCCCTTCTTCAGCAGCCGGACCTGCCCGCCAACACCCTGGCCGATGTGCTGGTCCCGCCGGGCGACGAACTCAGTTCGGGGACGTATCTGGCCTTCCTGGACGTGTGGGAGCGCCACATCACCGCGTTGGAGGATCCGGCCATCCGCGAGGTGGCCCTGGGCGGACCGGACACGGCCACCCGCACGAAGGTGGTCTGGCAGGTGAAATTGATGGCGGCGGGCGAAGACGAAGCGGAGATCGACTGTGCGTCCGATCTGGCCCTCTGGCAAACTGTCACCGCGGCCAGCACGGGGCGACTGGCCGCCCAGGCCGAACCGTTGGAAGGGGAGACCGCCCCGTGTATCGTCCCTGCCCAGGCCGGCTATCGAGGGCTGGAGAACCAGCTCTATCGGGTGGAAGTCCACCGGGTCATCTCCGAGGACGAGATCACCATCAAATGGTCACGGGAGAACGGTTCCGTCGCGTCCGCCTGGCTGGGCCAGGACACCGTCAACCCCAACCGGCTCACGGTCCAGAGCACAGGGCGGGACAAGGTGCTGGGCTTCGCCGCCGATGACTGGGTGGAGCTGACCGATGATATACGGGAACTGCGCGGACAGCCGGGGTTGCTAGTCCAGATCCAGGCCATCGAGGGCAATGTGCTGATCATCAAACCCGGCGGGTCGCCCGTCGATATCGGCGATTTTCCGGTGAATCCCAAGGTGCGCCGCTGGGATATGCCCAGCGAAGTGGGTGAGATCAGCGTGGACCTGACCCTCGCCGACAACTGGATCGAACTGGAGAACGGCGTGCAGGTGAAATTCGATGCCGGCATCTTCCACACAGGCGATTACTGGCTGATCCCGGCCCGCACGGCGACCCGGGGCATCGAGTGGCCCAAGGACGACGCCACCCCTTCCCAGCCGCTGACCCTGCTTCCCCACGGCATCCACCATCACTACTGCCGGCTGGCCTTGCTCAGCTTCGACGGCGAAGGCTGGTCGCGGCTCAGCGACTGTCGCCATCTTTTCCCATCCCTCACAGAGATGGTTCGCTTCTTCCATGTGGGGGGCGACGGCTGCTGCGTTACGGTGGGCAAGGGCGGCGCTTTCAAACGGTTGGATGAGGCCATCTCCACTTTGCTGGAGCAGGGCGAACGGGACATTTGCCTCTGCCTGCTGGCTGGCGAGCACGTCACCACCAATCCGTCCATTACTTTGGGGCTGGAAGATCGTGACCTGCACATTGCCATTCATGGGTGCGGTATGGCCAGTCGCCTGACCCTGAATAAACCGTGGCTGTTCAAGGGCGTCCGGTCGGTGACGCTGCGGGACATGGTCATCGAACCGGCCTTTAACGTGAACAACGTGGGCGGGGCGATTTCCTTCCAGCACTGCTCTCAGGTGACGGTTACCGGCTGCACCATCCGGGGCTGTACGCCCAAGGGTCCCCTGATGTCCATCGCTGACGCGAACCAGGTGCGCCTGCGGGACAATCTGCTGGAAGCGAGCCGTTCCGACAGCCTGGAGACGTCCCAGAAGCTTTTCAACTTGGCGGAGGTGGGGATCCTGGCCGATCTCTTCAGCCTGCCCGCCCCGGGAGAGTTCCGAGAAAAGGCTACGGCCGCGGCTAAGGAACTGGCTGGGGCAAGCCCGGCGCAGCGGAAGCAGATCCGTGGACAAATCCAGAAGGCCCTGGGAAACCAGGCGCTGCGGCGAACCATGAGCGGCAGCGAGTTCCGCAGCATGGGCAAACTCCTCTCCACCCTGGCCGCGAAGAAAGTGGACCCGGTCAACATGCTCGATCTGCTCCTGGACATCCGGCGAGCCGCCATCAAGGCCCGGCCCGGCCTGGCCGTGGTGCTGGGAGAGACGTTCCCGCCTCAAGAATTACCCCAGGTGGAGCTGGGTATCCTGGATGGCGACGATCTGGTCAGCCTGGAAAGTAACGAGATCGCCGGGGTGGTGAGCCTCTATGGCCTGCCGGCGTCCCAGAATTTCCTGCGAAAGGCGCTGACGCCCGAGTTTCTGAAAACTCTTCAGGGACAGCTTGCAGAACGGCGTATCGTCCTGAACGGGCTACTGGGAACCCTGAATATCCGAGGGAATCAGTTGGTGCAGATCACTGTGGCGGAGCAGGTGCTCCAGGCTCTGCAGGATGCCTCGAGTTCTGATGCCGCTGTTCAGCTACCCGGCCTCTTTGGCCGCTGTCTGCTCAGCGACAACGTCTTCGAAGGGGGGGGCAACCTGATCGTGGATCAGCACCTGACCATGAACGCCAACGACTTCAAGATGGCGGCAGCAGTCCAGCCGTCACCTGTGAACGTCGCAGCTGCTCCGTCTGCACTCAACGCAGGAATAGTCATTGCGGATACCAGCATCTACACCGGTAACCATGCGGGGAGGGGCAACGTGGTCATGCGGGACATTTCCCGGGCGTCGGCGAAGGCGGCGAATCTGGAGATCAACATCGCCTGACTTGGCGGATTGCCGGAGACGTCAGGCAGGGATGCCTGACCTACGAAATCACTTAGGTGAGTCCGAAACGGGTTAGCATTCCGGGATTAGGCCAATCATCTTCTGTTGCAGCGTATCTTATGGCCTAATCCCGGAATGCGTCTGCTCATCCTCTGCGAACCTCTGCGCCACCGCGACTTTGCGTCAAAATCAT
>JAJRUD010000195.1 GCA_024277995.1 Chloroflexota bacterium | reverse complement strand
TGGGCCTGTACAACCTGGGACTGGGCAAGACCATGAACGTGCATATCCGCAATAACGGCGCCTCCGACCTGGCCAACGTCTCCGGCTCCGTAGCCTGTTATGTGAACTCCCAACCGAAGGGCGGCGGCAGTTGGAGCCAAACCGGCGGCAGCCAACCGGTGACCTTCAACCTCGCCAACGGCGCTTCCATGTACCACGACACCGGGATGATCGTCGACGGCACCAATTTCAACAACCAGATCCAGTGCTCGGTCGGCATTGACGTCTACGACCCCGACGAGAGCAACAACACCTATGACCAGAACTTCCGATGACCTGCACTGGATGTGCCCCCCTGCGTGACACGCACATCACGCATCGGGTGGTGAGGAGGAGATCCCATGCACAAGCGATGGTTCCCGCTCTTGGCACTCTTGCTCGTCGGCCTGGCGTGCAACATACCCATACCACAGCCCACCGCCAGCCTGCCCACCGAGGCGCCAATCCTGCCCTCCGCCACGGAAGAGGTTGCCCCCCCGGCCAACGGGGCCGCGCCCACTCCCGCCGCCCCAACCGCCACGGCCACCCCCATCCACCTGCTGCGCCCGGGGGAACCCGGCAGCGCCGATTCCACCGTGGCGGACATCATCTCCGGCGACACCGCCCGCCAAGGCACGCCCAACCAACCGCCAGGGGGCGACTGGTACGAGCACAACCTTTACGAGCGCCCCTTCAACGCCCAGACCCAGGATCGCTACTTCCCCGAGCTCGATATCCGCAATGCCGAGTTGGACCGCAGCAAGCCATGGATCTACGTGAGCATGCGCCTCTACGACGTGAGCCTGGAGGACGGCGGCCTGCCCGCCACCTATCGCGTCGAGCTCGACCTGGATCTGGACGGACGCGGCGACTGGCTCATCGAAGCCGCTTCCCCCAGCCAGACGGAATGGACGGTGGAAGGCGTGCGCGTTTTCCGTGACAGCGATAACGACGTGGGCGGGACCTATCCCTGCCGCGACGACGCCCCCCAACCACCGGAAGAGGATTCCTACGACGAATTGGTCTTCGACCAGGGCCAGGGCGACGACCCCGACGCAGCCTGGGTGCGCGTCTCACCAGCCGACCCGACCGTGGTCCAGATCGCCTTCAAGCACGCGCTGATCAACATAGACGTGGAATTCATGTGGGGCGTGTGGGCCGATCGCGGTGTGGACGAGGCCGCCTGGTACGACTATCATGACCATTTCACCAAGGAAGAGGCCGGCTCCCCGCTGCCCTCGCTCGCCTCCTACTACCCCAGCAAGGCCATCTCCGAGGTGGACAACACCTGCCGCGGCTGGTTCGGATTCATTCCCACCAGCGAGCTGCCCTGCGCCTGCCAGGGCGCGCCCACCGCCACGCCCACGCCGGAACCCCGACCCGCCTCCCTGCGCGGCGCCGTCTTCAAGGATATCGCGCCGGCGAATTGCTCCCTGGATTCCTCGGAATTCATTCGCTGGTCCAGCGTACAGGTCATCCTGAAGGCCGGCGCCTGCCCCGGTGGAGCCACCGTGGCCACGACCACCACCGACGACAACGGCAACTACAGCTTCAGCGGCCTGGAGCCCGGCGCCTACTGCGTGCAGATCAATCCGGCCTCCGGCGGCATCCCGGGCTCCTGGAACACTTGCGGCCCCTTCACGATCAACCTATCGCCAGGCGCCTCGCAGACGGTCAACTTCGGCATCAGCCCGATCAACATTCCATGAGCCGCTTCCGCCAGCCTCGGTCTTCCGGCGGTCCCGCCGCCCGCCCTGCGCCTTCCAGCAATGCTGGCGTTGAAGCACATCATGGAGATGCGATGAAAGCGCGCTGGATGGAGAACTACCGCTTCTGCGGCGAACCATCCTGCACTCCCAGCCCCTAGGCCGGGGCACGGGCGGAGCTGCACCGAGAGACCAGCGCCGGGCGTGAGAGCAACCTCCTGCGCCCTCCCGATTCCCTCGGCCGCTCTGGGAAGAGAGACCTTCGTCGGCAGACCCGGCGATAAGCCTGTGCGCCCCAGGGAGGTGCCCTGGGGCGCACAGGCCAAGTGCGATGGGGGTAGCAGACTATTTCTTGGCCTTGACGGTGATGGTCTTCGGGCGCACTTCCTCCGCTTTCGGCAACCTGAGCGTCAGGATGCCGTGCTCATACTCCGCCTTGGCCTTCTCGGCGTCGACGGTGGTCGGCAGCGTCAGGGCGCGCGCCATCGTGCCGTGGACGCGCTCACGCAGGTGATACTGCACCCGCCCGCTGCCGTCGCCGTTGCTGCGCTCCTGCTCGGCCTCGGCGCGAATGGTGAGCACGTCGTCGCTCACCGAGACGTGGATGTTCTCGGGCCGAAAGCCGGGCAGGATGGCTTTCACGACCACCTCGTCGTCCGTCTGGTACATGTCGACGGCGGGGACACCCTCGTACAGATGGAACGTGCCCAGCGGCGCCGCCAGAGTATCCTCAACGAGGCGGTCCACCAGACGACTCATCTCACGGAAGGGCTCCCAACGGATCAGGCTGGTCATTCAGCATCACCTCCTTAACTCGCGGCGGTCTGCGAGGCTTTGCCAAGCATGCATTTAGAGGATGAATATTGGATGCGCGCAAACGATTCGTAAGCGTTCCGTTAGCACGGGGCCCCCTCCCGTCATCCTGAATCTGTCAAAGGCGCAGGACCAGCAAGATACGCTGATTCCCGGCCGCTGTCTTCGACGGGCTCAGACAGCGCCCTGCGGCGTGATGGGCCCTCGAAGCATGATCGGGGCCCAAGAGCCACACACCTGAGCCGGATGGGTCACAGGCCGCCGCAGCCTGCCCACCACTCCGCTGCGCCGGGGCTGCAGGCCCCCGTGCACCAGGCGCCGCGACCTTCGACGGTCACCGGCCGCGGCACCTGACTGATATACTGAAATCGAAGGCGCCCAGGGGTATTTCGAAGGCGCATGAGCAACGAGGCTGCCCTGGCTGTCGGCAGGTTCTTCCGGCTCCGTTAATCCTGTGGGAACAGTGCCTCCGTCGCCTGCCTGGCGCAGCTCGCAGAGACTGGAAGAGGTGATAGCGTGCGCATCCTGGTCCTGGGCGGCACCATCTTCCTCGGCCGGCACATCGTGGCGGCGGCCCTGGAGCGCGGCCACCGGCTCACGCTCTTCAACCGCGGCCGCAGCAACCCACACCTCTTCCCCCAGGTGGAAAAGCTGCGCGGCGACCGCCAGCGTGACCTGAGCCCCTTGCAGGGACGACGCTGGGATGTGGTCATCGACACCTGCGGCTACCTGCCGCGCGTCGTCGGCGCTTCCGCCGAATTGCTGGCCAATGCCGTCGATCTCTATATCTTCATCTCCAGCGCCTCCGTCTATGCGGATTTGAGCAGGCGCCGCATCGGCGAGTCGGCTCCGCTGGCCGTGCTGGCCGACCCTTCGGCGGAGGCCAGCGACGGCACGGCCTATGGCCCCTTGAAGGCCTTGTGCGAGGAGGCCGTCCAGGAGCGGATGCCCGGCCGGGCCCTCATCGTTCGGCCGGGCCTGATCGTGGGCCCGCACGACCCCAGCGGCCGCTTTACCTATTGGGTCGAGCGCGTGGCTCGCGGTGGCGAGGTACTGGTACCGGCGCCGCCCGGGCGTCAGGTGCAGTTCATCGACGTCCGCGACCTGGCGGATTGGATCCTGCGCTGCGCAGAAAGAGGGGTGCAGGGGGCCTACAACGCCGCCGGGCCTGAGGAGCCGCTGCCCATGGTCCGCCTGCTGGAGGTCTGCCGCCGGGTCAGCGGCAGCGAGGCGACTGTGACCTGGGTGGATGAGGCCTTTCTGCTGCAGCACGATGTACAGCCCTGGACCGAGCTCCCCCTGTGGCTGCCGGCCGAATTCGCGGGCATGATGGCGCTCGATTGTCGCAAGGCGCTGGCCGCCGGCCTGACCTTCCGCCCGCTGGCCGAAACCGTCCGCGATACCCTGGCCTGGTCTGCGAGCGATGCGGCGGCAAAAGGCAGGCCTTCCGGAATGCGCCCCGAGCGCGAGTGGGAGATCTTGCGCGCCTGGCACGCGCGCCGCTGATCAGCGCGGATAGCCCACCGGGATCAGGTACAGAGGTTCGTGGTCCGCCGGCAGGTCCAGCATGACTTTCACGGCGTCGTCGCGGAAGGCTCCCACCGGCACCGCCCCCAACCCCATCGCTGTCGCCTGCAGCAACAGGTTCTGCGCCGCGTGCCCCACCTCGAAGTACACGTAGCGCGGCCCACGCGCCCGCCCGTACTTGACCGTCACTCGCTCGTAGACGGCCGCCAGCACCACCGTCAGGGGAGCCTGCAGGATCATCTCCTGGTTGAGCGAAGCCTCGTAGAGGCGGCGACGCAAGTCGCCGCTGTGGACCAGGGACAGGGCGTGCTCGTGCGGGTGGTAGTGGTACAGTCCCTCCGAGGTCATGGCGTAGACCTCCAGGGGGTAGAGCGCACCGGCGGAGGGCGCCGTACGCCTGCCGCCCTCGCCCGTCACACCCTGGGTGGCCCACAGAAGTTGAGCGATCTGCTCCTCGCCCAGCAGGTCAGGGCGGAACTCGCGCACAGACCGCCGCTGTGCCAGAGCCTCCTCCAGCGAAAGCTTTCCTGTCGATTGTGGGTCGGGAAGCCGGTCGATCATCTTCGCTCTCCTCGATACAGCTCAGTCCGCAACTCGGCGATGTAGGGCAACGTGCGGAATCGCTCGGCATAGTCCAGGCCATAGCCCACCACCCATACATCGGGGATCTCAAAGCCCAGATAGTCGATGGGCACCCGGACCCCTTCGCGCCGCTTGCGCAGCAGGACGCAGGTGCGCAGCGAGGCGGGCCGCCGTCCCTGCAGCGTGCGGTAGAGGTAATCCAGTGTCTGGCCCGTGTCCAGGATGTCCTCCACCAGGATCACGTAGCGCCCCTCGATGGGCTCGCGCAGGTCCATGACGATGCGCACCGCGCCGCTGCTCGCCCCGCGTTTGCCGTAGCTGGAGAGCGCCATGAAATCGACGGTGTGCGGCGTCTCGAGGCGCCGCGCCAGGTCGGCCAGGAAGATGAAGGCGCCCTTGAGCACGCCGATCAGATAGAGTTCCTCCACGCCGGCGCAGTCGCGGTCGATCTGCTCGGCGATCTGCGCCACCCGCGCCTGGATCTGTTCCTCACTGAGCAGCACGCGCGCCAGATCGGGATACAACCTATCCATCAGGGCCTCCCACGCGACAACCTGGGCACACCCCCCTGATGGTGAAATCGCTCACATCCCTATTGTACTGCGCGCGAAACCTCCCGCGGACTGAAGCTCGCGGGAGGTTTCTTGGCGTGCATCAGAGACCGCCTATTGCTTCTCCATTGCGCGGCGGATGGCGCGCACCTCCTGCAGGATGGCCGCCAGGGCCGCATCGGAGGACAGCGCCTCCTCCTCGGCCTGTGTGGGGCTCATCGCGCCCCGATAGCGGCGCAGCCTCTCGGCCACCCGCTCGTAAACGCCCTGGACGTCGGGCAGACCGACCAGGCTCTCCTCTGCCCCTGTCTGGCCGCTCATGCCGGCGGTCTGGATGTTCAGCGTGCCCAGGCCGAAGAGGCGATCCAGCGGCCCGCGCCCCACCTTCAGGTTGGTCACCGTGCGGTAGGGGACGTGCTTCACGGATTTGGTGATGATGCCGGCGTGCACGATCACCTCGTCGTCCTGGATCTCGTAGCGCAGGCTGCGGTAGTAGGCCGGCAGCAGGGCCAGTGCAGGCAGCAGCCACAACAGGTTCAACAGCAGGGCAGCGAGCGCGCCCGTCGTGGCGCCGCGCGGGCCTGACACGTCGGCGCCGATGGCAACGCCCATCACCACGCCGAAGCCGATCACCACTGCACCCAGCAGCAGGACCGCGGCGTACAGCTTGTAGAGGTACTTCACGTCGGGACGGAGCTCGATGGTCTGCATGGCAGGTCTCCTGGATCGGTCGGCTCAAGATTACCGCGTCTGGGAAGGTTCTTCCTGACAGCAAGCGGAAAGGGAGCTGGCACATGCCGCGCCTCCCCAGGCAGTGACCTGAGCAGTGGCGCGGCGCGCCCCTATTCGATCCACCCTCTTGGGAAACCCCTTCAGGGGCCCGCGCGGCCGCGGCGCCGCCGTCCCGCGAGGGGCCGCGCGGCCCAGGGCCCGCCCCCGCCCGCCAGGGCACAGACCGCCGGGCGCCCGCTCGCCCGCCGGGCCCCCCCAGCTCCCACGGGATGGCGGCGGGACAGCCACCACAGACGTACGCCATTCACGCCAAAGCCGCCCAGGCGGCACGTGCTCATGCCTATCGGCGCGCGCCGCAACCCGCCAGTTCCCGGCATGGTTGAAAGGTGACAGCAAGCCACAAAGTAAGCAGACGCGGGTAGAATGGTACGCGACGGTGCGGAAACTCCCCGTCCCAGCCCCCGGCCTGCCCCCCTCAGGTCGGGGGCTTCGGTTCCGGCACGTGCCCCTCATCCAGCAACCACCCACTGAGCACAACGATGCCTACGACCCGACCGTAGCACGGGGCCGGGCGGCTTCCTGACCAGCGAGCTTCCCGACCCTGCGAAAGTTCCCTATTCCTTGCACGATCGCCCGCCCTCAGGCGTGACCCCTCCAGAGATAAACAGCTTCGCGCCGGCCTTTATCCGATAGCCCTTGCCCCCAGGCTTTCTTTCGATGATCCCCACATTCCCCGGCCAGGAAACGATGTCCGCCACCTCTACGCCGTACTCCTCTGCCACGCGCGCTAGATCGTCTCCCGCCCGCCAGCGGTGATAAACGCCATCTACAGGAGGCACCCGAAGCCGTGTCCCCGGATAGAGATCGGGCAGGTATCTGTTCGCCCAGAGAAGGGCCACAGAGCTGATGTGGAACCGCTCTGCAATGATGAACAGGTTGTCGCCCTTGCGCACGACATGGCTAACCTCCTCAATCCGCCCCGATGGCGAAGTGGGGGTCGGAGCAGGGGTCTCTCTTGCGCGTGGTTAAGGACTGGGCTTGTTCGTTGGAGCTGGAAGGGAGGTCGGTGTCTCCTGCAATGCTCCACACCCTGAGGTCAGAACTGCGATCGCAGCGATGCAAACCGGTCGCTTGATCTTCATTGTTCCCCCCTTTTCGTTCCACCGGCTCAAATGTGGCAGCCGTCCAACAGCTTCGAGATCCCTGGCTTGGCCGCCAGCCTGTGCTGGACGTTCAGTCCAGGGGGCAGGCAGCCGTCCGATATGGAGTCACTCCTTGACCTGGCACTCTCCCAACTCATGACCAATCACCACCCGGCCGCTGGCGGCGGGTCGGCTGCAGCGGGTTGTTCTGACGCCGGGCTGTCGCCGTGAAACGACAATGCGGGATCTACCGATCGGGCTCCTCGTCAAAGTACTGCTGCAATAGATCTTGAGCTTCGGATAAGCGGCCAGATGGAACCAGAAGATGCACTTTCCCCAATGGCGCAACGGTCACTCCAAGCGTTGATCCATATGATTCTTGAGACAGCTCAACCGGAATACCATGGGCTTCAAAGTAACTCTTTATCAGCTCGGCGACAGGCCGCCCGTCGACGGAAACAAGTTCCACATATTCCTCAGCCATAGTGACCCTCCGCAAATTGCACGAACTGGCTGTCTTACTCTCATTATATTGAAATGGTTGCATATGGAACTGCAATGGTGGGTCGCTATAGAAAGCCGACGCCGCTCCTACCCCCAGCGCCGCGGGCGGTACTGCAGCGCCTCCGCCAGGTGGGCGGGGGTGATGCGCTCCTGGCCGGCCAGGTCGGCGATGGTGCGCGCCAGCTTGAGCACGCGATGGAAAGCGCGCGCCGAGAGCTGCAACTGGCTCATGGCCTGCCGCACCAGCGTGCGTCCCGCCTCGTCCAGCCCACAATGGCGCCGTACCTCGCCCGGCCCCATATCTGCGTTGCAGGCCAGGTCCGTGCCCTCGAAGCGGGCCCGCTGCCGCTCGCGCGCCGCCTGCACTCTCTCCCGGACGGCCTGTGAAGGCTCACCCAGCCGCTCATCGGTCAACTTCTCGAAATCCACCCGCGGCACCTCGACGTGGATGT
>JAJRUD010000194.1 GCA_024277995.1 Chloroflexota bacterium | reverse complement strand
GAAGAAGATCAGCCAGATGGCGGAGGAGATGGGCGGCTTCGTGGTCTCATCGAATATTTACCAGACCACCTTCGACGGCGATGTGATCGCCAATCAGGCCTCCGTCACCATCCGCGTCCCCTCCGAGCGCCTGCAGGAGGCATTGGATCGCATCAAACGCGATGCGACCGAGGTGCGCAGCGAGAACGTCAGCGGACAGGACGTGACGCAGGAATACACCGATCTCAAATCGCGCCTGCGCAACCTGGAGGCCGCCGAGGAACAGTTGCGCCAGATCATGGAACAGGCGACGGATCCGGAGGACGTGCTGCGCGTCTTCGAGCAGCTGCGCCAGGTGCGCGAGGAGATCGAGGTCACCAAAGGACGCATCCAGTATTTCGAGGAATCGGCCCGCCTGTCAGCCATCAGCGTGGACCTGATCCCTGACGTGGCGGCGCAGCCTCTGCAGATCGGCGCGTGGCGGCCGGAGGGAACGGCCAAGGCGGCGGTGGAGGCCTTGATCCGGACGCTGCAGGTGCTGGCCGACGCCGCCATCTGGAGCGCCATCTGCATCCTGCCCGTGGGCCTGCTGCTGGGCGTCCCTGCCTGGGTGATCTTCAGCGCCATCAACCGGCGCCGCAAGGCGCGCCCGAAGACCACAGGCGAAAGCAAAGCCAGGCAAGGTTAGCTTAGACTGAGAGCGAACCGGCAAGAGCGAAGGGCGACCCAAGAGGGTCGCCCTTCGCATTTTCGGATCATGCAGGGGAATGATCGCTGGACCACGCCTGCGCCTAGGGACCGATCTCAATGGCCCCCCGCACGCGCGCCGCGAGTTCACCGAACTCGCGCGTGTAGGTCAGACCCAGAGAGCGTGGGCGGGGGAGCGGGATGGGAAGGTCCAGCCGCACGCTTCCGGGCCTGGGGCTCAGCACCAGCACCCGGTCCGCCAGCAGCACCGCCTCGGTGATGGAATGCGTCACCAGCACCACTGTCACGGTGCGCGCTTCCCAGATGCGCAGCAGCTCGAAGGCCAAGCGCTCACGCGTCAGCGCGTCCAGGGCCCCGAAAGGTTCGTCCAGCAGCAGGATGTCGGGCTCGTGGACCAAGGCGCGGGCGATGGCCACACGCTGTGCCATGCCACCGGAGAGGTCATGGGGGAAGGTGTCTTCAAAGCCCTGCAACCCGACCAGCCCGATGAGGTCAGCGGCGCGCGCGGCCATCTCGTGCGGGGGGACGCCCTGCAGCTCCAGAGGCAGGGTCACGTTCTCCAACACCGTGCGCCAGGGCATCAGGTTGGCCTCCTGAAAGACGAAGCCGATGCGACGCCGGGGGCCGACCAGGGGTTCTCCCTCGAAAATCACTTGCCCTGCTGTGGGGCGCCGCAGGCCCGCCAGCAGCCGCAGCAGGGTGGTCTTGCCGCAGCCCGAGGGGCCCACAACGGAGACGAAGGCCTCGCGCGGGATGTCGAGGCTCACCCCTTGCAGGGCCGGCAGCCCGCCGTCAGCGTTCGGGTAGGTGTGGCTGAGCCCGCGCGCGCTCAAGATGGGCTGGTCGACGGCTTCGTTCATGGCACGAAAGTGTTGGAGAAAGCGCGCTCCAGGTCCAGCGGAGCCTCCAACAATCCCATCTCCAGCAGCACGCCCTGCATGTTCTCCCAGGCCTGCGGGTCGCTGTAGCCCAGACGTTCCGCCCGCCAGAAATCCAGCGCCCGCTGCAGCACTTTGCGCTGCACCTCCCCTTCGGCCTGCAGGCCATCCACGTATTTGCTGCTGATCTCGAAGGCAGCTTCAGGGTCCTGCAGGGTGTCCTGCAGGCCGCGCAGCGTGGCCTGCAGCATGCGCCGGACCAGATCAGGTTGCTCGGCGATCACCGTCTCGTTGGTGATCAGGCCGTTCGACGCCAGCCGGGCGTAATCCGATGTCAGGAACACGCGCACCGGCAGCCCCTTGGCCTCCAATTGCACCGGCTCATTGACGGCGTAGACCACCGCCGCGTCCTCGCGGCTGGCGAGGAGGGCTTCCACCTGATTGAAGCCGATGGAATCCAGCGTGGCCAGGTCCGCTGGCAGCCCGGCGGCACTCAGCATGGCGCGATACCCCACATAGGAAGCGCCGAAGAGGCCGGGGATGCCGACGCGCTTGCCGCGCAGGTCCTGCAGCGAGAGGATGTCGCTCTCAGAGGGCACGGCGATGGCCACGGGATATTTCTGGTACCAGGCGAAGACGTACACGACCGGCAACCCCTGCGCCCTGGCCAGCAGGACCTGCTCGCCGCTCACCAGGGCGAAGGGCAGCTCGTTGGCCCCCACTAGAGCCACGCCATCAGTCTCGAATGAATAATCGAATTCGATCTCGATCCCCGCCTGGCGAAAGTAGCCGCGCTCAACGGCCACGTAAAAGGGAGCGAACTGCACGTTGGGGATGTAGCCCATCGGCAGGCGGATGCGGGTCAGAGCTTGCGATTCCGCGGTCGCCTCGGCGGACGTGCCTCCATCAACGGCCGGCGAACCGGTGCAGGCGGCCAGAGTGATGGCGGCGATGATCAGGAGCAACGACGTTCGTCGGGACATCAATGAAAGCCTCCAGTGTCGCTAATATGTGCTGCCGCCGTTCTTCCAGCCCAGCAGCAGGCGCTCCAGCGCTGAAACCAGGCCGTAGAGCGCCAATGCCATGGCGACGAGCACGAAGACGGCCACGAAGACGAGCGGCGTGTCATAGGTGCCGCGCGCCAGGTTGAGCAGGAAGCCAAGCCCCGCGTCGGCGGCCACGAACTCGCCCACCACGGCCCCGATGACCGACAGGGTGGCTCCGATCTTCAGGCCTCCGAAGAGCACCGGCAAGGAGGCCGGCACTTCCAGTTTGACGAAGGTCTGCCAGCGCGTGGCGCGCAGGGATCGCATCAGGTCGTAGAGATCCTCGGGAACGGAGCGGATGCCGACCACGGTATTGACCAGCACGGGAAAGAAGACGATCAGGGCCGCGATGAGCACCTTGGAGAGGCGGCCCGGCCCGAACCAGATCACGAGCAGCGGGGCAATGGCCACCACGGGGATGGCCTGCGAGCCGACGATGTAAGGTGCCAGCAGGCGCTCCACGGTGCGCGATTTGCCGAGGGCATAACCCAGCGCCACGGCCACCGCCAGGCCCAGCGCCAGGCCGCCCAGCACCTCCCACAAGGTGGCGACGGTGTGGCGCATCAGGCTGCCGTCGGCCAGGGCACGCCAGCCGCGCCGGGCGATCATG
>JAJRUD010000193.1 GCA_024277995.1 Chloroflexota bacterium | reverse complement strand
TCTCATTCACTTCTTGTGGGTAGCAGACCTTTCCTCGAAACCGGGTCGCGGGCCGGGTCCAGATCGCGGCCCCCGGACCTGGATCACCGGGACGGGGGATCACCGGGACGGGGGATCACCGGGACGGGGGATCAGCGGGACGGGGGATCACCGGGACGGGGGATCACCGGGACGGGGGATCATCGCCTCCTGGGCGGAGGCAGACGGCGCCGGGCCTCCCGGGTCCTGCGGGCCGCGCCCTCATGGCCCAGGAGCTCGTGGGCAAAGGCGCGCTCCCTTCACCACCGGTGATGAAGCAGCGGGCAACGCTCCAGCTCGGTGCCGGGCCAGGTTTCGAGCTACATCGCCTGGTCGGGACATTTGGGGCACTTCATGGGGTGACTTCCAGCGAGACGAAGCGAGGGTCGATGTGTGGGACTTGTTGCATGGGCTCCTTTTTATACACGAAGCCGGCAATGAGGGCGACCTGCCCCGGATTAGTGGACAGCTTCATATTTTCCAAGTCAGAACCGATCTTCTTGGGTGTGGGGAAGCGGGCCGCGCTCCTTGAGGCGGCTCCAGACTTTTATACAAGGCGACCATTGGGGGTTGTTCTTGAAGATCTGCCGCACGGCCTGCTGGTCGTCTCGGGAGGTCATGGTGAGCAGGGAGGTGAGCTCGCGGTCGGCTTCGGCAGGGCGGCCTAGCCCCTCGAAGGAGGCGACCCGGAGTCCTACGAACACGGCGGTCATCGAGGGGACGTGGGGGATGTCGTCGTGGTGCTCGCCCGCGATGGCAAGCACCTCGCGAAACCGCTGTTGGTCGAGGCGTAGCTTCCCGTAACTGGCGCGACGCTCGCTGTCCAGATCGATGTTAGTTGGCGCCGGATCGCACAGGGCCAACCAGGCTTCGGTGGCGGGATGATCCCCCGCTACCCGGGCCTGGTTGGCCAGGGAGCAGACGAGCAGGTACTTGAAGCCCGGCTCGCTGACAGCGTCCATGGCGGTCTCGACCACGGCCCGGGCCCGCAGAGGATCAAACCGTTGGATCATCAGGTTCTCCAGCCGACTCGAAGTCCAGTAGACCGCTTGCTGATCCTCGGGCCGCCCGCCGCCGGCCTCGCAACGCTCCACCGCACCGAGGAAGCCCTGCAGCATCACCGGCGGGAGCATAGGGTCGTCGTACGAGAGTTCCAACAGATAGGCGCAGGCCTCGGGGACGTTGGCGTAGGCGTAGGGGTTGGAGGCAGCGTCGTAGGCTGCCAGTTGCTCGTGGAGTGCGGCCAGGCGCGCGGCCTCGCGCTGCTCCGGGGGCGCGGAGGGATCGATTTGCGTCGTCGCGGTCGATGGGGGCAGCGACAGCAGCTCCGTCTCGCGGCGTCCTGCGATCTGTTGGGTTTCGCAGTATTGGCAGGTGGTGAGACCGCCGACGCTGGGCGCCTCCACGGTACCGCCGCAGTGGCGGCACAGGAGTGCGCGGACGTCGCCTGCATGGCCGAGTGGGCTCACTACCTCACCTCCCGCGAGATCCCCATCCGTTCCCATGCCTGCATGGCGGGCTTCCAGCCGGGGTTTTCGGACACAATTGTGTATAGGAACTTCTGGTCATCGATGCGGTTCACAATCTCGGACCATTCGTCCTGCGCTCGTTTGCTCCGACCCAGGAGCTCCAGAGCCGAGACCCGGCCCGCGAAGAACATCAGGACGCTGGATGGATCGTAGGGCACGTCCTTGCGGCGCTCGCCGAGCAGGACGAGCACCTCCTCGGCCGCGGACTCGCCCCGCGTGAGCAGGAGTTCGGCTTGGGCGGTGCGATAGGCGCTGTCCAGATCCAGGATCACCGGCCGCGGGTCACAAGGCTCGAGCCACGCCTCCGCCGAGGTCACGTCATCCACGCGACAGGCCAAGCGCGATAGGGCGCACCGCAGCACCTGCTGGTAGCCGGGATCGATCACTCCCTCGAGCGCGGTCTCGTACGCGGCGCGGGCTCGCTGGGGGTCCCGTGCGAGGTTGTGCAGGGTGCCCAACCTGCGGGCCGTCCAGGTCACTGCACGCTGATCGCGTACGTACCCGCGGGAGGCTTTGCAGGCCTCGATCGCCACCCCGAACGCCTTCTGCAAGACCTCCAAGGTCTTGGGCTCGAACTGGGGCAGGCCACTGAGGGAGTCCAGCCCTGGTGGAGGCTTGTGATAGGAGTACGGGTTCGCCTTTCCGTCGTAGTGCTCTCGCTGCTTTTTGAGCTGCTTCAACCGCAGCTTTTCGTGCTTTTGGGGGGACAGGTCCGGCGTCAGGGAGGGATCTGGAAAACGGATGCGTCCGGTCCGCTTGGGCGCCACCTGCAGGGCGGAATCGCAGTACTCACACCGAATGTTGCCCCCAGCATCATCCACGCTAAAGGGCGCGCCACACTGATGGCACATCAGGAGCCGAACGTCTGTTCGATAGGCGGATTCGCTCACGGACTCAATACTGCGAGTGGCCGACTTGCCTGTCAAGCTTTGCGGTAAGCGTTCAGCCCCCTGGCGGGGGCTTCACTACGCGTTGGCAGGCTGAGGCAGAAGAGAAGGAGAGGGAGCCCCGCGAAGATGGCTTCATCACCGGTGGTCCCTCCGCCGGTTTACCGCTCCGGTGGGGCCCACCTTGTTTCCTTGATTCCTGGTTTTCTGGTCTTTGGTTCCTCTCGTAGCGAAGCGGAGGTTGGTGCTGGTTTTCCAGGGGGGGGACCGGGGGGGGAGCGCGAGTGGTGGAAGACGTGGGA
>JAJRUD010000192.1 GCA_024277995.1 Chloroflexota bacterium | reverse complement strand
GCCCTCTTCCTCCTCCTTCCACATCTGCGCGCCGCCCGCGCCGCAGCAGAAGGATTTGGCATGGTTGCGGGGCATCTCGGTCAGATTGGCCCCGGCGGCCTGCAGCGCCCGGCGCGGCGCCTGGAAGACGCCGTTCTGGCGTCCCAGGTAACAGGGGTCGTGGAACGTGATGCCCTCAGGGAGTCCCCCGCCCTTGAGCTTGAGCCGGCCGCTGTCCAGCAACTCCTGGATCAGCTCGCTGTGGTGGATCACCTGGTAGTTGCCGCCGAAGGCCGGGTACTCGTTTTTCAGCGTGTGCAGGCAGTGCGGGCAGGTGGTGACGATGCGCTTGGGAGCGACCCGGTTCAGCGTCTCGACGTTGCCCAGGGCCAGCTCGTAGAAGACGTATTCGTTACCTGAGCGGCGGGCGGCGTCGCCCGTGCAGCGCTCCTCGGAGCCCAGCACTGCGTAGTTCACGCCGGCGGCGGCGAGCACCTTGGCGAAGGCGCGCGCCGTCTTCTGTGCGTCGGGATCGGTGGCCGGCGCGCAGCCCACCCACCAGAGCAGATCAGGCTCGGGGTTCTGGGCGATGGTGGGCACCTCCAGCCCCTCGGCCCATTCCATGCGCTTCTCAGGGCCGATGTTCCACGGGTTGGCGGTGCGCTCCATACCGCGGTAGGCCACCTGGAGCTGCTCGGGGAAGGCATTCTCCATGAGCACCAGGTGGCGGCGGATCTGCAGGATGTCGCGCATGGGCTCGTTGCCCACCGGGCAGATGTCCACGCAGGCGCCGCAGGCTGTACAGGCCCAGACGGCCTCGGAGGTGATGGCGAACTCGGTGAGCAGCTGGCTGCTGGCATCGTCGGCCGCCAGGCGGTCACCGTCGTAGTTGAGGAAGTAGCGCTTGTTGATCTCCAATGCGGCCGGGGAGAGGACTTTACCCGTGGTGTAGGCAGGGCAGGCCTCGGAGCAGCGGTTGCACATGATGCAGGCGTAGGCGTCCATCAGGGAGGCCCAGGAGAGGTCTTCCAGCTTGCCGGCGCCGAACTGTTCGATGCTCTCGTCCTCGAAGTCCAGCGCGTCCAGCTCGCCCATGGAGCGCCGCTCGGGTTTGAGCAGGAAGTTGAGCGGGGCGAAGAAGAGGTGGATGTGCTTGGAATAGGGGAAGTAGGGGATGAAAGCCAGGATCAACCCCAGCGCCAGCCACCAGGCGATGTGGCGCGCCACGACCAGGGCCGCCGGCGACCAGCCAGCCCACAGGCCGGCCAGGGCTGTGGCCAGCGGCTGCCAGGCATCGGGGCCTTCCAGGGCGATGTAGAAGCTCTCCCCCAGAAAGCGTGATCCTACGTGCAGGATGATGAAGATGCCGACGATGGCCGAATCGCGCTGGATGCCGCGGCGGGCCTTGGGGTGCAGCGGCGCGCCCTCGCGCACGAGAAGCGCGGCAGGGTGCAGCAGGTAGCGCCGCACCATGAGCGCCGCCATGCCGATCAAGACCGACGCGCTCAGCAGATCGGCGCCCAGGCGGTAGAGGTTCCCCAGCGTGCCCTGGCCCAGGAAGTGGAAGTCGGCGATGTAGGCCGCCAGCACGTCGCCGACGTTGACCAGCAGGTAGTACATGAAGCCCCACGCGACCATGGCGTGGAAGAGGCTGGTCAGCGGTCGAGCGCGAAAGGTGGGCTGCAGGCTGGCTGCCTTGGCCAGGGCCTGCACGAGGCGGCGCGCTGCCAGGCTCCAGTCGGGGCTCCCCTGCCCGCGGCCGATGATACGAATGAGCCTGACGGTCGCCCGCCAGGCCAACACGAGGGTGATGAGGACTGCCAGCAAGAAGAGGATCTTTTCCGGCGTGGTAAGCATGGAGGACTCCTTGCGCGGGATTCCGCGATGCACGGCGGTGTCAGACGCATGCCGCCACGAACGGCGGGCAAAGTGTACCATAATGCACAAAGGGACCCAAAAGGGAAATCAGCCGCCAGGTGGACCTGCCAGGGCTGATGGGGTGTTGGCGTCGGATCGCGCTGATGAAAAAAGGAGCGCCCGAGCGCTCCACGCAGAATCAGCGGCCGGCTGAGGGTCAGGCAGCGCGGGCCTGGCGGGCGGGCTCGGCCGCGGTGCGCAGAGGGTGTTCCTGCAGGTAGGCGCTCACCTCGTCCAGTGATTCGGCGAAGCGGTCGAGCAGCAGATCATCCGGGCCCTTGAAGCGCCGCAGAGTCTGGCGGGCGCAGGCCGCGCAACCGCGCATGGCACGATAGGAATCCGTCTCACAGGTCAGGCAGCCGTCGAGGCGGATCATCATCAAGGAGAAGGCCAGGCTTTCGGGGTGATCTTCAGGCAGCCGCACCACGCGCTCCACGAGCCCACGCCAGGTCTGGCCGCGCTCGCTGCGCAGCGTGGCGATGACGTTGGGCGGGAACAGCAATTCGTTGTCGGCGTACATCCATTCCCCTTTCGCGCCGGAATGAGGAACACCCGTTCGGATACCATTCTAGATTCGCTGACCAGCCCGGCGGCAGGGTACTTTGGTACCAGTCGCCTGGAACGAGGCAACCGGGCTTCTCGGTGGAACCCTGTCTTGTTTCCGCTACGCCCCCCCGGGGCCGTACATCGCCGGGTCGGTGGGCGTGTTGCCCGAGGGGTCGAAGACGTACACCCAGGACCCTTCATCGAGGAAATTGAAGAACCATTGCGCATCGAAGGTGCTCAAGTTCACGCAGCCGCGCGAGGTGGGCGTGCCGAATTTGTTGTGCCAGTAGGTGCCGTGCAGGGCGCGCGCCTGGTCGAAGTACATCACCCAAGGCACATCGCCCAGGAAGTAGAAATTCGAGTGCTCGGCGGAGGGCACGCCGCCCGTCATGTCATCCCGTTCCAGCTTGGCCCAGACCTGGAACAATCCCGGCTTGGTCCAGAACCCATAGCGGCCGGTGGAGGCCACAGTGGCGTAGACGAGCTGCCCCTTCTCGTAGGCGGCCACCGTCTGCTCGTAGAGGTTGACGCTCACCCAGCGGTCGTCGGTCACACCCTGCGGAGGTGTGGGGTCCGGGAAGACCAGTGCCAGCATGCGCTGTTCCATCCACTCGTCGGGGCCGATTTTGTACCAGTCCCATTCGCCGACCCGCTGGGTGTCATAGACCTGAACCAGTGTATAGCGCATATAGCAGCGGCCGGTGTAGTCCTCAGCGCCGCCCGGTGTGCGCTGGCTGCAGGCGCCGCCTGAGATCACCCAGCCGAAGGGCCGGTCGGGAGTGCGACTGAAGGCGACGCCGCGCAGGCTGCTGGGGGTGACCCGGGAGACCTGCGAGCCGCTGATGTAGCCCTGGGCGGTGCTGTAGGCCACCTTGCCGCCCTCTTCGATGCGATCATAGTATGAGAAAAAGACGAACCCCGGCCCCACAGTGCTGCTGGAGCCGCTGCCGTTGAGGGCGCCCTGGGCGCTGGAGTAGACCTCAACCGCGCCGTTGGAGGCGCGGACATAGCGGAAGGGCATGTAGCCCAAGGATGGATCGACGCTGGCGATGGGCAGCGGCCGCTGTGGGTACAGGCCCTGCTGCGCCAGCTCGGCGGCGCGGCCTCCGGGGCCGCCAGCCGAGCAGCGCGCCGGGTGGCGCAGCTGCAGGCGCGGCGTGCAGAGCGCATCGGGAGCCACGGGGTTGCGGCGCTCGGCGTCCGCAGGGCCCGAGGCCGCGGCCGGGCGGGGGAAGAGCAGGGCTACGAAAAGGACGGCAACGATCCATAAGGCATATCGGCGCACAACACTACCTCTTTATCATGGTCCGATCAGGACCTCACACACGCCGTGATTATACCCTGCACTGTCCATATTGACGCCGCCCAATCCCCAAGGGCGCCGTTGGCCTCTGCCGTGAGGCCTGGACTGGGCCACCGCCGATTGAACCCGAAGGCATCCTGTGTGGTCTTTCAGGCATGGGATGCGATGTCGTCTTTGGCGCGTGCCAGGAAGGCCTCCAGGGAAAGTGCACCCAGATCCTCGCCCGAACGCAGGCGCACGGCCACCGCGCCGGCCTCTGCCTCGCGATTCCCGACGATGAGCATGTAGGGGACCTTCTGCAGTTGGGCGTCGCGGATCTTGGCGTTCATGCGCTCGCTGCGGTCGTCCACCCGCACGCGCAAGCCGGCTTGCTTGAGGCTGGCTTCCACCTGGCGGGCGTAAGCCACGTGGCGGTCGGCGATGGGGATGATCACCGCCTGCACCGGCGCCAGCCAGACCGGGAACGCGCCGGCGAAATGCTCGATGAGCACCCCCATGAAGCGCTCCATCGACCCCAGCAGCGCGCGGTGGATCATGTAGGGGCGATGATCCTTGCCGTCCTCTCCGACGTAGCTCAGGTCGAAACGCTCCGGGAGCGTGAAGTCGAACTGGATGGTGCTGAGCTGCCATTCGCGGCCCAGCGAATCCTTGACCTTGATGTCGATCTTGGGGCCATAGAAAGTGGCCTCGCCCTCGTCGACCTGGTAGGGGATGCCCGCCCGCTCCAGCGCCTGGCGCAGGGCCTCCGTGGGGGGCTCCCACTGCTCGGGCGAGCCGGCGGCCTTTTCGGGGTTGCGCGTCGCCAGGTAGGCCTGGAAATCCTCGAAGCCAAAGGCGCGCAAGATGTGCAGGCTGAACTGCAGCACGCGGTCGATCTCCTGCGGCATCTGGTCGGGCCGGCAGAAGAGGTGGGCGTCATCCTGAGTGAAGCCGCGCACGCGCAGCAGCCCATGCAGCACGCCGCTGCGCTCGTAGCGGTAGACAGTGCCCCACTCGGCGAAGCGCAGCGGCAGATCACGGTAGGAGCGCTTCTGGCTCTTGTAGATCTGGACGTGGAAGGGGCAGTTCATCGGCTTGAGATAGTACTGCTGCCCCTCGATGTCCAGCGGCGCGTACATGTTCTCCTGGTACCAGTCCAGATGCCCGCTGGTCTCCCACAGGGTGGCCTTGCCGATGTGGGGGGTGTACACGAACTCGTAGCCCCCCTTCTCGTGCTCCGCCCGGCAGAAGTCCTCGGCGATCTTGCGCACCATGCTGCCCTTGGGGTGCCACAGGATCAGGCCGGCGCCCACCTCCTCACTGACGCTGAAGAGGTCGAGCTCGCGTCCCAGGCGGCGGTGATCGCGCCGACGAGCTTCCTCCAGCTTCCACAGATACTGTTCCAGCTCGTCGGCCGTGCGCCAGGCTGTGCCGTAGATGCGCTGCAGCATGGGGCGTTTCTCGTCGCCGCGCCAATAGGCGCCGGCCACGTTCATCAGTTTGACGGCGTCGGGGTTGATCTGGCCCGTGTCCTCGACGTGCGGCCCACGGCAGAGGTCGACGAAGTCGGCGTGCTCGTACACAGAGATCTCGGGCTTCTCATCAACGGGCTCCCCGTGCTCGTCGATGCCGCCCTGCTCCAGGCCTTCGATCAGTTCCAGTTTGTAGGGCTGATCGGCGAAGAGGCGCCTGGCTTCTTCGGCGGAGATCACCCGCCTGACGAAGGGATGCTTGCCCTTGATGATCTCGCGCATGCGGCGCTCGAGTTGCTCCAGGTCCTCGGGAGTGAGGGGCCGCGGCAGGTCGAAGTCGTAATAGAAACCGTCCTCGATGGGCGGCCCGATGGCGATCTTGGCCTCGGGGAACATCTCCAGCACGGCCTGGGCCATGATGTGAGCCGCCGAGTGGCGGATGCGATACAGCTCGGATTGCTCGTGCTTCTTCTCCTGCTCGGCCATGCGAACACCTCCTGCCGTCGGCGAGATACGCCTCAGCATGCAAAAACTCCCGCCCCTCTGGGGCGAGAGCTGAATGACTCACGCGGTTCCACCCAGTTCAGCCAGCCCGCGCCGGCGGCGCGAACGGACCCTCCTGCGGCCTGTAACGGGGCCAGCCGTTCCCCATACTCAGTCCTTCCGCTCCTCGGCAGACCTGGTGTGGAGGGAAGGGCCTTTCCGGTTCACGCTCGCGGGTGGTTTTCTCCGGTCGGATGCCGCAGGGGACTCTCAGTCGGCGGTCCCCTCTCCCTGTCGGCCCCGGGGCCGGTTACTCGTCCCGGTCAACGCGTTTCGGCGTACCAAGTTTGTCTGATTATAGTCCACGCGGGCGGGAAGTCAACGGCCGCCTCGCGAACGGGCCGCATTTACGTAGCTCAATGCGGCGCCTCACACGCCATCTGAGCCTGTCGAAGGATGGCGTGGCGAGAGCAAGGACGGCTCGCGTCCGCTCTGTTCTGGACGAGCCGCCGCTGATCCGGCTGAGGGAGCGAGAATAATGCAGACGACCGTCGCAAGGGACGGCCGTCCTGGTGGGCGGTATTGGACTCGAACCAACGACCTTCGCGATGTCAACGCGACGCTCTAACCAACTGAGCTAACCGCCCTCGCTGGCATTATAACGACGCCGAAGCGAAATCGCAATAGGCGGCCTTCTCTGCCGCTGTTTGCCGGGGAGCGAGGGGCTATTCCGCGGCCATGGAGGTGGGATAGCGCACGCCCCACTCGCCCAGGTGCACAAGCTTCTCCAGCGGTCGGCGGGTGCGCGGCGCGGCCGCTCTCTCGCGCACTTCAGGCGCCAGATCCTCCGTTTGCCCCGGATGGCCGATGGCGATCATCACCACCGGTTCATAGCCCTCCGGGATGCAGAAGGAGTGCCGCGCCTTCTCGACGTCGAAGCCCCCCATCGGCCGGCAGTGCAAGCCCAGGGCGATGGCCTGCAGCAGCAGGTTCTCGTTGGCCATTCCCAGGTCGTGCAGCGCCTTGGCGTTGACCTTGCCGTTCTCCTGAACCGTCTGCGCCACTGCCAGGATGAGCACGGGCGAGCGGCTGGCCCAGACCTGATTGCCGGGCGTCAGACATTCGCGTGCCGCCTGCAAGGCCTCGGGGACTCGACCATCGAACACCAGATAGCGCCAGGGTTGGGCGTTCCTGCTGGAGGGCGCCCAGCGCGCCGCCTCCAGCAGCAGGTCCACCCATTCTGGGGGGACGGCGCGCCCCGCGTGCATGGCGTGTGAAGAAAAGCGATCCCGGATGAGTGGATGCAGGGAGGGTTGCGTTCGGTTGGTTGTCATGGCCCTGATTATACCGGAGGGGAAAGCCCCTCCTCCCGTAGCGGGCCTACACGAGCGACACGGCCGGATTGCGCCGCAGCAGACGGGCCGCAGCCCTGCGAGACCACAGGCGCCAATCTGGTTCCCGTCTCAAGGGTCGGCGCTCCAGCGCCTGCCGGGCCAGGAGCCGGCCGCGTTCGATCAGGGCCTGCGCATGGTTGAAATCCCAGAAGGGCACCTCCGGTGGGGCCGGCAGCTCCAGCAGCCATATGGGTATGCCGGCGGCCTCTACGTCGTGCACGTCGACCGCCGTCTGATACTCCACCATCAGCGAGAGTGCATACCCCGTGACGCCGCGGATGCCCCTGGCCGTCGATAGCGAGCCCATGGCGTCCTTCACGTCCAGGGCCACGATCTGCGTCGCGCCCTGCGCTACGGCGGCCCGCAGCGGCAGCTTGGCGAAGACGCCCCCATCCAGATAGCGCTTTCCCTGTACGTGCCATGGCGGAAAAAAGGGCGGCAATGCCGTGCTGGCCATCGCGCCGTCGATGATGCGATCCGCCGGGTCGTCGCCAAAGACCTGGAGACTTCCCGTCTCCATGCAAGCCGCCACCGCATAGGCCTGCACGCCGTGCAGCGCATGCAGGTCGGCAAAGGTCTGAGCTCCTTGCGGGAAGTTGCGCTCCAGGAAGCGCGCCAGCGGCTCGCTGGCGAGCAGGCCCTCACCACCGCTGACCCATTGGCGCACGCTGCGCAGCAGAGTGGGCATGCCGACCTCGCGCACGCTCACCGAGTCCCACTGACTTTGCAGACGCCGCATGCCCTCCGCTGTGGGCTCAGCCGCCAGCGAGATGGCGTTGAGTGATCCGGCTGAGGTCCCGACGGCCATCTCGGGCATCAAACCCGCTTCCAGAAGCACTTCCAGGGCGCCGGCTTGCATGGCGCCGTAGTTGGCTGCACCGCTGAGAACCACCGCAAGCATTTTCACCTCCGTGGGCTGGCAATGCGTGATCTGAAACTAGGGCAGCCGGCAGGTCGCTTGCCTCAGATGCCCCTCGCGCTGGTCGAGGGGCGAGGCCGCCCGGGCGTCAGCCCACGGCGATGGGTTCGCCAGTCCGACGCCGCAGAGAGCTGCCTCATCCATCATATGGCGGGCGTGATGCCTGTCAACCCTGCGTGCTATAATCGGCCCATGACTGAGACAAATCCTCTCCCTGGACCTATGGATGCCCACACCGACGATCGCGCGCCGGATTCGCCTGCGCCCGAACTGGAAGAAAACGTGCTTCGCATCCGTCGCCGCCATCTGTACTCGGCGCTGATACCACTGGCCTTCGTCGCCGGATTGGCGACGGGTTTCCTCTTCTGGGGTCGCGATGGAGGAGCTGCGCCGTCGCGAGCTGCGGCTGCGGGAGGCTCCGCCGAAAGCGTGCCCGGCCGCCTCGAGGTGGAGGTGGACGATGACCCGGCCATCGGCCCCGAGGATGCCCCCATCACCATCATCGAATTCAGCGATTTCAATTGCCCTTACTGCCGGAAATTTCACGCAGAGACCTTCCAGCCTCTGCTGGATCAGTACCCCGGAATGATCCGCTTCGTCTACCGTGACTATCCGATCACCAGCGCCGAGTCCTTCGTCGCGGCCCAGGCGGCGGAATGTGCCGAGGATCAGGGCGCTTTCTGGGAGTTCCACGACGCCCTCTTCTCGGGCCGCTACGATCTCGGGCGCGAGGCTTACACGAAATACGCCGAGGAGCTTGGGCTGGACGTCGAGGAACTGGTGGCCTGCCTGGACAGTGAGCGCTACGCCGAGGAGGTCCAGGCGGACGCCCGCTACGCGGCGGGATTGGGCATTTCCGGTACGCCCACCTTCTTCATCAACGGCCGGCCGATGGTGGGTGCGCAGCCGTTGCTGCGCTTCATCGAGATCATCGACGACGAATTGAGGAACTGAGCGGTCGTCAGACGCCCCGCTTTGCTTGTCCCAGAGACCCGGTGCCGGCCACCGGGTTTCTGCTGTCTCAACACCACGTGCCTGTTGGTGTCCTGCGGCATCGCTTATTTCGCTCTGACGTTTCGGTGCTAGATATTGCTGATTGGAGGCAGTTCACCAAGCGAGGAGGTGGTACTCATGTCGCAGGGGCGCTACAGCTTCTGGCACCTGCTCGTCGTTGTAACCCTCGTGTTGGCAGTCGGCGCGGCGGCGCTGGCCGGTGGTCTGTACGTCGGCTACCAGTGGGGCAGGTCGGCCGCCATGGCAAACTTGCAGCATCAGATTCCAGTCCAACAAGGCGAAACCCCCGAGGTTGCCCCGCCCATGCCGCGTTCCGGGTTCCCGGGTCCCTTCCGGCAGAGAGGGCCGTACCTCGGCGTGCTCTATGAGACGGTGACGCCTGAGCTGGCCGAGCAGGAGGATCTCTCCGTCGACCACGGCGCGCTGGTGCGGGAGGTGTTCCCCGGCAGCCCGGCCGATCAGGCCGGCCTGCTGCCCGGCGACGTGATCGTGGCCGTGGACGGCGAATCTGTGGGAGCCGAACTCAGTCTGCGCGACCTGGTGTCGCAGCACGACCCCGGCGATCGGGTGACGCTCGAAGTGCGGCGGGGGGAGGAGCGGCTGGCCCTGCAGGTCACGCTCGGGGAGCGGCATCAATGGCGCTTCTTCGGGGAGGGTGAAATCCCCTTCCCGCAGGATGCCCTGCCGCGTTTCCGCTTCCGGCTGGACTGCCGGCCCGAGCCGTGTCCTTTCTTCGAGGGGGAGGATTCCGCCCCGCTGGGTTGAGTCTTCCCTGGAGGGGTCCTAATCCTGGCCGCCTGCTCCGGCCAGGAACTCGAGCAGCAGGCTGTTGAAGGCCTGCGGAGCATCGAGCGGAGTCACGTGGCCCGAATTGGGGACCACTGCCAACCGCGCCCCGGCTATCCGCCGCGCCAATTCGCGCTTGGCCTGCATGGGAACGGTGGTGTCGGCCTCGCCGGCCACGACCAGCGTCGGCGCGCGCACCTCTGCCAGCCGGGGCCGCAGGTCGAAGCGCATCACCGCCCATAGAACCCTCAGGTAAGCGGAGCGTGGGTTGGCGGCGATGCGCGCTGCCGCGATCTCACGCAAGGCCTGCTGCTCCGGTCGCGGGAAGATCCCGGCAGCCACCAGTTGCCCCACGCGCTTCATGTCGCCTATCAGCACCAGCGCGATGCGCCCCAGCACCCTGGGCAGCCCCTTGAGACCCGTCCGCAGGCGGGCGAAGGTGTTCACTGCCGCCAGCGAACGAACCTGGTCGGGGCGGTCCACCGCCAGTTGCAGGGCCACGGCACCACCCAGCGAGAGCCCCACCACGTGGGCCGGGCCCGCCTGCAGGGCGTCCAGCAGGTCACCCACGTCGCGCGCCATATCGGCCACGGTGGGCCAGCCGGCCCCCAACGAGGACTGGCCGTGGCCGCGCAGGTCCGGCGTCAGGACGCGGTAATCCCCCTCCAGCACCGGAATCTGCAGCATCCAGTCCTCGCCGCAGGAGCCCAGGCCGTGCAGCAGGATCACCGTTTCCCGTCCCTCAGCGCCGTGGACGGTGTAGTACATGCGAATGGATTCGAGGTCCAGGTAAGGCATTTTCTCCTCGACGGGTACGCCGGGAACCCGGCCAGTATACCCCAAGGTCCCGGCCGGGCACGAATCGACATCCGCTGTGCTGCAGGGCGCAGTCTCTCGGGTGCATTGCGGTGCGATCTGCCGCGATGCACGAAGCGCGGCGCATGCGGGTGGCGGTGGATGTTGCTGCCGGAAAGCAAGCCATGTAAGCTATCAGCGTGGAAGCCCGACAGTCGCGCGCGGGGCCGACGCGCCCCCGCAGAGGAATCTCGCTCCGCCCTGACCTGCCCGGGATGCTGGCCGCCGGGCTCATGATCCTCACCACCTGCCTGTGGACCCTTTGGGGTGTCTCGGAAATGTACTACGAGGGCTGGTGGGGGCCTTGGAGCCTGCGGCTGCGCTACCTGGCGCCGGGCTTGATCTGCCTGGCCCTCACCCTGCTCGCCTGCACCTGGCCGCGCCTCGGCGGGTGGGTGATCCTGTCCCTGGGCGGCGCCTTCACCGTATGGTGGTGGGTGCGAGGCGGATTCTCCCTGCGGCGTGTCCTGGCCACTTTTCCCGTCAGCGGTCTGCTGGTGTTCATCGGATTGCTGTTCTTGCTGGAGGCGCGGCGGCTGCGCAGCGGCGGGGCGCGGGGCCGGCTATGGGATCATCCCACTCCCCTGCTCGCCCTGGCTGCGCCGCTGGTGGTCGCGGCGGCCGTCTCGGCCTACTGGCTGCCGCGGCTTGCGAGCCGCCTGGACGACGGCGGGCGGGGTGCGCGGCGCATAACGGGAAACGGTGTGGACCTGATCTGGGCGCCCGCCGGGCCAGGGTGGTCCATGACGGTGGAGGGTGGCCCCCCATTGGGGGGTCGCATCCCGGGGTGGGCTGAGCTGGCGTTGTATGGCCTGCCGCCGGTAGGCTTCAGCGATAAGGCAGGGCTCGCCTCCGGGAAACCCGACGCCGGCAGCCTGCGCGCGTATGGTCTGTGCCGCTTCCTGAGCGCCGACGGTCGCAGGCTGATGCAAGAACGCCAGGATCTCTGGCGCATGCCGACGGTGGATGAACTGGTGCGATCTCTGGTCCATCACGGCCAGAACGCCGGCTGCACCTGGGACGGAGTCTCGAGCCGCGCCCAATGCGCCCTGCCACCCGACAAGGAGACGCCGCTCTGGGCGCCTGATTGGTCCCCCATCTATTACTGGGCCGCCGACGAATATGGGGCGGGAGAGGCCTACTATGTGGGTTACAGCGGGCGCGTGGGGCACCAGCCCAAATCATGGGGGAACCCGCGCCATGGATACAGGTGCGTGCGCGAGCCCTAGACAAGCACATCAATATAGGGGGCGGTCATTGTGGCGTCAGGGGGAGCGGCGACGCTTGGGCTGCGGCCCGCGGGCGCCCTCTTCCCCGACGGGGAGCGGCCGGGCCTTACTTGTAGAAATCCTTCAATTCGCCGGCCGGCAAGGTGATCAGGCCCTCCTCGCGGTCCCCGACCTGGCATACCTGCTCGGGCTTGACGGCCACCAGGTAGGCCGTGTAGGCCGCCACCAGGGCGTCCAGTTGGTCGTGCTGATAGAGGCCCTCCAGGGGCAGATGGCCGCGCAGCAGGTGATGGGGGGTGATTTCCTCCAGGGCGAGCATGGGGTTGGGGATGTCGAGGCCCTCTCGGTAGAGCACCAGCTGCCGCTGCAGCCGTCCTTCCAGGGTACCCTTCAACAAAGGGCGGTGGCCCAGCAGCACGGCGAAGCAGCCGTGGGGGTGGACCTCGATGAGCGTGCGCGAGGCCGGTTCCTGGCCGCGCTCGTAGAAGCGGTATCCCAGGGAGCGCAGGCGCCGATAGATGGTGAAGCCGGTCTGCATCCAGCGCGGCGCGGCCTGTACGTCGGCCGGCGTGCGATAGAGGCGGATGTTGCGCCGCCGCAGCTCGTACTCGCAGACCTTCCAGCCGCTCCAGGTGCGGCCGTTGGGCCTGAGGTTGTAACGGCGCCGCACATCGGGCGTTGCCATGAGCCCCCGATTGGGGGACTGAGGCGCGTCGATGGCCACAACGGCCTGCTCCAGCCCGGCCACGAAAGCCAGCACACCCTCCAGGTCCGCCGATTCCAGGGCTGCCAGGCGCAGGTCGCCGTCCAGGGCGGCGTAGTGCATGGGCCGGCTGCCCGCGGTGGGGTCGATTCCGACGTACAGGGCGTCTGAGAAGAGCATCTGCCCCCTCCTCATGGGGTCTATCCGGACCTGTGCCGCCGCGCAAGTTGGGCGAAGGCCTCCCATTGTGCAGTCTCGGTGGAGTATGGCGCCAACCAGGGACGCTCGGCGGCCAGTCGCAGCGCGGCCCGGGGCGAAGAACCGCTCAGGATGCTGAAGGCCACGAAAGCCCAGCGCGTGCGGTGCCGTCCCAGGCTGCTGTGCAGCAAGACGCGGCGGCCCTCGCTCAGGCAGCTATCGACGAAAGCCCCGGCCAGCAGGCGGGTCTCCAGGTCGGCCTCGCTTTCGTCGGCCAGGTTAAGCCAGAGGAAGGCCTCCGGCGGAGGGCCGGCGAAGGGTTGCGGCCGATCGGGGGATAGGTGCAGGATCGCGCTCACCCCTGTCTGCGCCGCGAAGTCCGCCCAATGGCCTGGCAAGTGGTCGCCGCCTGCGGCGAAGATAGCCTCATGTACCCAGGTCATAGGCTCCCCGGCGAGATCCATCGGCAGTGGGTCGAAACCCAGTCGCGCCGCGCCGACGCCAGCCGGATCGAAGGTGTATGAGGGCGGCCGGCGACGGTGCATGGGATGAGCCCAGTATACAGCACGCTTTTGACGAAGGCGAGCGGGGTGGCTATACTAGCCAGCAGGACATCGGTTGTCGTTCAACGCATCAGGAGGACCCTGGAATGGCCAAGAAGCAGGGTGGAGCTTTCAAGCTCACCTACGCCACCATGTTCAACCCGCCCGAGGAGCTGCACACGCGCTACGAGCGGGCCCTGAACAAGGTGAAGCGCGAGATGGGGAAGGACAT
>JAJRUD010000191.1 GCA_024277995.1 Chloroflexota bacterium | reverse complement strand
CGAACTGCTGCAGGAGGGCGCCCGGCGCTTCGGGTCTCAGTGCGTGGTGCTGGCCATCGACGCCCGGCGCCGCCCCGCCGGCGGCTGGGAGGTGGTGGTCGACGGCGGCCGCACCCCCACCGGGCTGGAAGCGGTGTCCTGGGCTCGCCAGGGCGTGGCCATGGGCGCCGGCGAGATCCTGCTCACCAGCATGGACGCCGACGGCACCTGCGACGGCTACGACCTGGAACTGACGCGCGCCGTGGCCGAAGCCGTGCCGGTGCCCGTCATCGCCAGCGGCGGCGCCGGAGCGCTGGAACACTTCGCGGCCGTGCTCACCGAAGCCAAGGCCGACGCCGCCCTGGCCGCCTCGCTCTTCCACGACCAGGTGCTCACCGTGGGCCAGGTGAAGGCCTACCTGCAGGCCCGCGGCGTGCCCGTCCGATTGGAGATCAACCTGCCGCGCGCCTGAAGGCCCGCGGCGCCTGAATAAAGGCAAGGAGTGCGCAGCATGCCAACCGCATTGCTCTCGTGCTGGGACAAGAGGGGCCTGGTCGAATTCGCCTCCGGCCTGCGATCCAAGGGCTGGGACCTGATCGCCAGCGGCGGCACCGCCCGCGCGTTGCAGGCGGCCGGCCTGACCCCGCGCCGCGTGGAGGAACTCACCGGCGAGCCGGAGATGCTTGGCGGCCGGGTGAAGACCCTCCACCCGGCCGTCCACGCCGCCATCCTGGCGCGTGAAACCGCCGCAGACCAGGCCGCCCTGCAGGCCCGCGGCTGGGGCCCCATCGACCTGGTGGCCGTGAACCTCTATCCCTTCCAGCAGGTCGTCTCCCGCCCGCAGGCCACCCTGGAAGAAGCCGTGGAGCAAATCGACATCGGCGGCGTGGCACTGCTGCGGGCCGCCGCCAAGAACTTCCAGCGCGTGACCGCCCTCTGCGACCCGGACGACTACGCCGAGGCGCTCGACCCCGCCGACCCACCCGCTTTCCGCAGGCGCATGGCGGCCAAGGCCTTCGCCCACACGCGGGCCTACGACGCGGCCATCGAGGCCTACCTGGCGCGCCAGGCCGGGCTGCCTGCCGCGCTGCAGGTGACGGCCTATCCCATCCTGCCCCTGCGCTACGGCGAGAACCCCCACCAGCAGGCTACCTATCACAGCTTCGAGCCGGGGGGCGGCCCCATGGGGGGCGAATTGCTGCAGGGCAAACCGCTCTCCTACAACAACCTGCTCGACCTGGACGCTGCCTGGCGGGCGGTGGCTCTCTTCGAGGCGCCGACGGTGGTGGTGGTCAAGCACACCAGCCCCTGCGGGGTCGCCAGCGCGCCGCACGCGGCTCAGGCCGTGGGCCCGGCCATCGCCTCCGACCCCGTCTCGGCCTTCGGCAGCGTGGTCGCCTGCAACCGCGCCATAGATGCGGCCTTCGTGGCCGCGCTGGGCGACCTCTTCGTGGAATGCCTGGCCGCCCCGGATTTCGACCCCGGGGCCCTGCAGGCGCTGGCGCGGCGATCCAACCTGCGCCTGCTGCGTCTCCCGGTCGCCGGCGCCGACCGGGGCCAGGAACTGCGCAGCGTGATCGGCGGCCTGCTGCTGCAGAGCCCCGATCTTGGGGACCCTCCCGATGCGCCTCCCTGGGAGGTGGTCACCCGCCGCGCTCCTGATGAGCAGGAGTGGTCCGCCCTGCGCTTCGCCTGGCTGGCCTGCCAGCCGGTCAAATCCAACGCCGTCGTGCTGGCCCGCGCCGAGGGCGAAATCATGGCCACCGTGGGCGTCGGCGGCGGCCAGCCCAACCGCGTCGACTGCGTGCGCATGGCCGGCGATCGGGCCGGCAGTCGGGCGCAGGGGAGCGTGCTTGCCTCGGACGCTTTCTTCCCCTTCCCCGACGGCGTGGAAGCGGCCGCCGCCCTGGGGGTGATGGCCATCGTCCAGCCCGGCGGCTCGCGCCGCGACGACCAGGCCATCGCCGCCGCAGACGCGGCCGGCCTGGCCATGATCTTCACCGGCGTGCGCCACTTCCGGCATTGAGCTCATCCTTCGTATCTTTGCCGCCTGGTGGCCTGACCGGCGACCCGGAGAAGAATGACCACCAAGACACCTAGGCACAAAGGGCTGGACCGAGACCGGTCTGCGGATTCCAGGGGCAGGCACCTTTGAAGGAGAGAAATGATGGAATTGCGCTATGATTCAAGGGGCCTGGTTCCGGCGGTGGTGCAGGATACGCGCACGCTGGAGGTTCTGATGGTGGCCTGGATGAACGCCGAAGCGCTGGAACTGACGCGCAGCACCGGCCTGGCCCACTTCTGGAGCCGCAGCCGCAAACGCCTGTGGCGCAAGGGCGAGACCTCGGGCAACGCGATGCAGGTGCGCGAGATGCGCATCGACTGCGACGAGGACACGGTCTTGCTGCTGGTGGAGCCCGCCGGACCTGCCTGCCACACGGGCCAGCGGACTTGCTTCTACCGCACGCTGGAGTGAAGCCATGCTCACTGCGCTCTTCAAGGTGATCCTGGACCGTCAGGCCGAGATGCCCGAGGGTTCCTACACCGCCCACCTGCTGCAAGCGGGACAGGACGAGATTCTGAAAAAGATCGGCGAGGAGTCCGTAGAGGTCATCCTGGCCGCCAAGGGCCAGGGCGACCAGCGCTTGATCGAAGAGCTGGCCGATCTGACCTACCACGCCCTGGTGCTGCTGGCGGAGCGCGGCCTGACGCCGGCGCAGGTGGAGGCGGAATTGCAGCGGCGGCATCTGGCGGGCAGGGCCGAATGAAGATCCTGCTCTTCGACATGGACGGCGTGCTGCTGGAGCCGCGCGCCTACCACCGCGCCCTGTCCGAGACGGTGTCGCTGGTGGCGGGAGCCCTGGGCTTCCACGCCGTCCGCCTGAGCCGGGAGGACATCGCCTGCTTCGAGGCGGCGGGGGTGACCAACGAATGGGACTCAGCGGCCATCTGCGCCGCGCTGCTGCTGCGGCGCGCCTGGCAGGCCGACCCATCGCGCCGCCTGCCGCCCGCGCCCCCCCTGCCCCAGAACACTCCCCTGGCGCTGGATCCGCCCGACTTCCAGGATTTCTTCCGCGCGCCGGCCATGCGCGCGCCGGCGGACCTGCCGCCCCTCGAGCGGGCGGAGCGCGCGCTGCTCGCCGAGGGAAACCTGCCCAGCCCACAGCACGCCCAGACCCTGCGTGAACTGCTGCAGGGCGCGCGCAGCGCCGCGGGCGCCATCACCCACCGTCTGCAGCAGGAACTGGTCCTCGGCAGCCGGTCCTTCACCGAAACCTACGGCCTGCCGCCCGCACTCAACGTCCCTGGATACCTGCACAGCGAGGACCGCCCCACACTGGACGCCGCGAGCAACGAACGGCTCAAGGAATGGCTGCGGACCAGCGGCCACGGCGCGGCCGTGCTCACCAACCGTCCATCCCTGGGGCCTGACGGCGGCCAGGCGTCACCCGGCGGTCACGTCGACACCCCCGAGGCGGAGATCGGGTTGCGCGCCGCGGGCCTGCAGGGGCTGCCCATCCTGGGCGCCGGCGAGCTGCGCTGGCTGGCCGGCGAGAGAGGCCGCCCGCCTCAAACCTTTCTCAAGCCCTCGCCGATTCACGCCCTGGCCGCGCTGCTGGCTGCCGCCGGAGTCCCCGTCCCGCACGCGCTGCGTCTGGCGGCGGCCCTGGCCCTGGATGGAGAGCGCGACCCGCTCTGGGAACGGCTGCAGGGCGCGCAGGCGTACATCTTCGAGGACGCGGCCAAGGGGCTGGCAAGCCTGCGCGCCGCGCAGGCGGAGCTGGCTGCGCGCGGCGTGGCCCTCGAAGCGCGGCTCCTCGGCGTGACCGACAGCCGCGAGAAAGCCTCGGCCCTGCGGGAAGCCGGCGGGCTCGTCTTCGCTTCCCTGGCCGAGGCTCTCGCGGCTGCGATCCTGCCGCGCGACCGCTGAGCGCGATCTGATCCCCGCTAACCCACGATGCTGTACTCGTAACGGCCGCGCACGGGGTCGTTCTCCGCGTAGCGGCTCAGACGGAACATGCGGCGCTCCATACCCGGCGTCTCCTGGCCGGTAACCATGTCGGCCGTCATCAGACCCACGGCCGGGCCCAGTTTGAAACCATGGCCGGAGAAACCGGCGCACAGGTAGAAACCGCTGCCCAGGATGGCCTCGTCGATGACCGGGTGCCAGTCGGGGGTGATGGCATAGAGCGCGGCGTAGCCGCCTGTGCTCTCGCTGCGCTCCATGGCCGGGAAGCGACGCACCAGGCGCTCACCCACCTCGAGCACGAAATCGCGGTCCAATTGCTCCTGGTAGGCATCGGGGTCCACCACGTCATTGGCCTCCTCCGGGTCGATCAACCCCACCAGGGTCAGGGCACCGGTCTCCGAGCGCCAGTAGACGCCGTAGACGAAGTCCGCCACAACAGGGTGCTCCTCCTTGTAGCCGCTCGGGCGGCGGAAGAAGGCCACCTGCACCCGGCAGGGATTGATGGGCACCTCCACGCCGACCATGGCCGCCACGCGCGCCCCCCACGGCCCGGCACAGTTGACCACCGCCCCGGCGTCGAAGGCGCCCTTGGGCGTGTCCACGCCCACCACCTTGCCGCCGGCCATGCGCACGCCCGTAACCGGTGTGTCCTGATATATCCGAGCCCCATGCCGCCTGGCCGCTTCGGCGTAGCTGTTCACCGTCAGGCTGGGGTCGGCATAGCCCGACTCGGGCTCGTAGGCCGCCGCCACCAGGTCGCCCACCTCGAGATGCGGCCAGAGCTTCTTGATCTCCTCACGCGGCACCAGCTCGGTCTTGATGCCCACGCTCTGCTGCAAGGCCACATTGGCCTTCAGGCCCTCGATGTCCTTGGCGGGGGTGAGGACGAAGAAACCCGCCTGAGTGAAGCCGCTCTCCCCTCCGACCTCTTCCTTGAAGTTTTGAAAAACGCGCAGGCTGTGCAGGGCCATGCGCGCCGTCACCTCGTTGGAATAGTGCTGGCGGATGATGGCCGATGACTTGCCCGAGGAACCCGCGCCCGGGGTCTCCTTTTCCAATACAGCCACCTTCAGGCCGCGCCTGGCCAATTGATAGGCCGTGCTGCAGCCCATGATCCCCGCTCCGATCACAATGACGTCATAGGTTTCCGCCATGGCGTTCCTCCTTCTCCTGCCCTATGCTGCGCACAGGGGTTCTCCCTCGTCGCGACCCGCCGCCGCCACCGCAGCCGGCGGATCGGAAAGACCGTCGAAAGGGTCGCACAACTTGACACCCTCCAGATGGGCAGTTAGAATCGCCCTGCTTGCCGAGATAGCTCAGTTGGTAGAGCACGCGACTGAAAATCGCGGTGTCGCCAGTTCGATTCTGGCTCTCGGCACCTTCCGGGCGCACCATACGGTGCGCTCGAGTCGTTATTCGCCTCCCCACTCGCGATGCAACCTGCGCCGCAGCACGTCGATGGGCTGCAGTTCACCGCCCTCATCTTCGAAATACCAGTGCTCCCAACCGTTGCAGGGGCTGCCTCCTGAGAGGTGTTTCCCGGCCATGTGAATGGAGCCCTCGAAGTCCGGCAGCTTCAGTCGACCGTCGGGCTTGACGCGCGCCGCGACCGCGCGGTCCCGGCGGAAATAGAGACGTTGGCCGGGCCGCAGCAGCCCATGTTCCAGCAGGCGCGCAAAGGGGACGCGCGGCGGGCGGCGGCGGCTGTCGTCCACTTCGAAGACCTCTGGGGCGTAGGGCTCAGCGGCCACGGCTGCAATGCGCGCCCGCGCCAGCTCGACGTAGCGCGGCTCGCGCTCGATCCCGATCCAACGTCGGTGAAGTTTCTTGGCCACCACGCCGGTGGTGCCGGTGCCGAAGAAGGGATCCAGCACCACGTCCCCCGGTCGGCTGGAGGCCAGCAGCACTCGATAGAGCAGGGCCTCCGGCTTCTGGGTGGCGTGGGCCTTCTTGCCCTCATCCTTGAGGCGCTCACGCCCGTTGCACACGGGGATCAACCAGTCGCTGCGCATCTGCTTGCCGCCATGCAGCTCCTTCATCGCGTGGTGATTGAAGGTATAGCGGCTGCCCTTTGACTTGCTGGCCCATATCAGCGTCTCGTGCGCGTTGGCCATGCGCACACCGCGGAAGTTGGGCATGGGATTGGTCTTGATCCAGATCACGTCGTTCAAGATCCAGAGACCCAGGTCTTGCAGGATGCGCCCGATGCGGAAGATGTTGTGATAGGAGCCGATGACCCACAACGCACCGCTGTCCTTGAGCACCCGCCGGCAGCCTTCGAGCCAGGCGCGTGTGAAGGCGTCGTAGGCCTCGAAGCTGGCGAACCTGTCCCAATCTTCGTCTACACCTTCGACACGCGTCAGGTTGGGCCGCCAGAGCTCCTTTTGAAGCTGCAGGTTGTAGGGCGGATCGGCGAACACCAGGTCCACCGAGCGCTCCGGCAGGCGCGGCAGGATCTGCAGGCAGTCGCCCTGCAGGACCTGATCCAGGGGCAGATTAACGGTCGGGGGCCGCTCGCCGGGCCGGCTGCCGGTCACCTCAGGGCTCACGCGCGCTCCTCTCCCGTCTGCATTTCATCCATGGGTTGAGTTTATCCTGAGAGTCCACCGGAGACAACCGCCGGCGGCACGCTGCCCTTCATCGCGATGGAGCGCAGCGACCGAAGCGATCTCCCGCACCAGGCAGAGTATCCCCTCGACCGCGCGCCATGTTTCGCGTGAGAGGGGAGATTGCTTCGCTCCCTGCGGTCGCTCGGGCTGGATTGCACGATGTCCCTTCGCCACCCAGGTACCCAGCACCAGGCAGGGGATCACCGTCAACAGCCGCAACGTCAGGTTCTCGGCGATCACGATGGCGGCCGCGCGCCCCCTGCTCAACTATTGACCGCGGTTCCCTCCTGTTCGCCCCCTTCAGGGGCCGCGGCGCGCGGGCGCAGACGCACCAGCGGCACCAGCGCCGCGAGCTGCCGAATGTCCTCCTGCGTCCCGCGCACCTGATAGCCCATCACCCGGCTGAGAATCCGCAGGGCGAAAGGATAGCGGCGGGCGTACTCGCGGAACACGCGCTCCGCCTGCTCTTGATCGAGGCGCTGCGCGACGACCTCCACCCGCCTCAGGCCGACCTCGATGGAGGCCTGCGGATGGGCCTCCAGGTTGCGCAGCCAATCGGCCCGAGGGCCCCAGGCAGCGGCCACCACGTAGCTGCCGCTGAGCGGGTCGTGTTCCACCACTTCCAGCACCACCCGGCGCGGCAGCCCGGTCTTGCGTCCGACGTGGTGCAGCAGCAGGAAGCGCCGGCCGAACAGCCAGCCCAACCGCAGCCGATAGAGCGTGATGGGGAGCCTGGCCAGCCACCTCAGCAGTCCTCGGGGACGTCTGCGATAGAGCGGTTCGCCACCCATGTTCCCTCCTCATGGGCCCCGAAGGCGCCCGGCGAGCACGGCTTTTCGAGCTCACCGCCGCGGGAGCGAGTGCTCCTTCTGCCGGCCAGCCCGCCGCCCGGCCTCAATCGACCCTGGCGGCGATGACGACTTCGCTGGGGAAGCCGAACTGGACCACCACCTCGCGCCTCAGGATCTCGAACCCGGCCGATCGGACCATAGGGGCCAGGAGCAGAGGCCTGCAGCCGGCACAGAGCGCGGGGCTGAGACGATAGACGGCCTTCCAGCCGCCGATCAGGGCACGGCTCAGAATTGTCACGCCCTCAGTCATGCTCGCCAGCGCCAGCCGCCCGCCCGGCTTGAGCACGCGCCGAAAAGCCCCCAGCGCCAGCGGAATATCGCCCCGCGGCAACAGGTCCAGCACGTAAGTGCAGCAGAGCCCATCGAAGACTTCCCGGGCGAAGGGCAGCCGGCGGGCGTCGGCCAGGCAGGCCGGCGCGCCAGAGCGGGCGCGAGCCAGGCGCAGCATCACCATGGAGAGGTCGACCGCGAACACAGTGCCCCCAGGCGCCACTGCCCGCTGCAGGCGCAGCAGATCGCGCCCCGTCCCCGCTCCCACGTCGATCAGCCGCATGCCGGGCGTCGGAGCGAGGCCACGCAGGACAGTTTCCTTGGCCCGGTCGCCAAAGCTCTCGGCCAGGTCATAGAGACGCCCGATGCGATCGTAGATACGGCGCGCCCGTTCCGGAGACAGAGCCTTCTCGTTCATGCCTTCTCCGGCCTGGCGATCCCGGCGAAGAGCCGATTCAGGCCCTCCTCCATGATCTCGGAGGGCGCCTGCGTGTCTGGCTGCATCACCCAAAGTAACACCAGCCCCTCGAAGAGGGCCGAGATGAAATGTGCCATCTTGCTCACGTCGTGTTCGACGAATTCGTCGCGTTCGATCCCCTGGCGCAGCAGATCGGAAAACAGCCCCTGGAAGGCCTCGAAATGGCGACGGAGCAGCGCGCGCTCACGGCCCGCGCGCGCTGCCGAGGCGTAGTATTCGTACACCAGGGGCAGCAGGGGACGCATGCGTTCCATGACCTGCAGTTCGGCGCGGCCGAATTGCAGGATGCGTTCGCGCGCGCTCGCGTCTTCCTCCCGCACGGCCTGCAAGCGGTCCGGGTCGCGGGCGAAGAGGCGCTCAGTGAGCGCGGCGATGATCTCGTCCTTGCTCTTGAAGTACCAGTAGAGGGCGCCCTTGCTCAAGCCCGCCTCGCGCACGATGTCGTCCATGCGGGCGCGGTGGAAGCCGAGCCGGGCGAAGACGACCGCCGCGGCGTCCAGGATCTGCAGGCGGCGCTGCTCCTTCAGTTCGTTCCTGGAGCCCATACCCGCTCCTGACTGCAGGGGCCCGCTCCGGGGCGTACCCGCGCTGGCCCTCCGGGCTGCGGCTGCCAATCGCGCTGCAAGGGAGTCGAGCACCCCAGCATGTCCTGGACCGACCAGTCGGTCTGGAGGATTCTAGGCCTTCCCTTGGGTGCTGTCAACCAACGCAGCAGAGGGCGCGAAGCCTCCACCTTGACTTTCGTCCCTGTTAAGGGTATCCTCCCGGCCGTAGCAAGCGGGTGTAGTTCAGTGGTAGAACGTCTCCTTGCCAAGGAGAAGGTCGTGGGTTCGAATCCCATCGCCCGCTCCAGAAGCAAACAGCCTTCAGCCGTTAGCTATCAGCCGAATGGAGCGTTCG
>JAJRUD010000190.1 GCA_024277995.1 Chloroflexota bacterium | reverse complement strand
GTCTCCGCTGCGGCCGAAGCGATCGGGGTCGTAAGCGGGCAGGTTGAGCGCGGCGCGCTTCTTGTCGATGTGTTCCAGGATGCGGCGCAGCATTTCCTCGGGCTCGACGACGAATTCGATCTTGCCGCCGACGGTTTTCTCCCAGCCCTGGCTGAGGATTTCGGTCACCTTTTCGCTGCCCTCGACGGGGCTGTGGATACCGAGGATGACGTAGGCGCCCGAGGCGGCGCAGTAGGAAGCGATGGCCAGGGCCTTCTCGCTCATCCATTCGGGGGCGATGCCCACGGCGGGCACGTCGCTGATGTCCTCGCCCAGGCCGCCTTCCTCCACCACCTGCGAGAGCACCGTCAGGATGCGGCTGTTGTCCACGCAGGAACCCATGTGTAGCACCGGCGGCATGCCGGTAGCCTCACACACCTCGCGCAACCCCGGCCCGGCCATCTCCAGCGCGGCCTCCGGCAGCAGGTAGCCGTACTTGCCGCTGGCCAGGGCGCCGCAGCCGGTCTCCACCAGCAGCACGTCGTTCTTGAGCAGCTCGCGCACCAGGTACTCGTGGGTGGCGTCCTGCGTGCTGCGCGGGTTGTTGCAGCCCACGTCGGCCACCACGCCGCGGATGCGCCCGGAGATGATGGCGTCGTTCAGCGGGCGGAAGGAGGCGCGGTAGGAGCCGCCCAGCATGTAGTTGATGTACTCGTGGGAGAAGCCCGGCACCAGGTCGCTGCTCACGTCGGGGATGCGTACCTCGCCGCGCTTGGGGAAGTTGTCGATGGCGCGGCGCACGATCTCCTTGGCGATGTCCAGCGCGCGCTGCTCATCGAACTCGATGTGCGTGGCGCCGGTGATCTTGACTTTGGGTGAGGTGGTGATGACCTCGGTGTGGAAGTTCTCCGCCAGCTTGGGCAGTGCCTGCATGATGCACTGCACGTCGACCACCATGGCGTCCACCGCGCCGGTGATGATGGCCAGTTCCTGGTGCAGGAAGTTGCCCGCCGAGGGCACGCCCTGGCGCACCAGGGTCTCGTTGCTGGTGCAGCATATGCCGCACAGGTTGATGCCCTTGGCGCCCTTCTCTTGCGCGTAGGCCAGCAGCTCCGGATCGCCGGTGGCGGCCAGGATCATCTCCGACAGGGTGGGCTCGTGGCCGTGGACGACGATGTTGACCTCATCCTGCTTGAGCACGCCCAGGTTGACCTGGGAGACCAGGGGGCTGGGGGTGCCGAAGAGGATGTCGGAGAGGTCGGTGGCGATCATGGAACCGCCCCAACCATCGGCCAGGGCGGTGCGCATGGTCTGGTGCAGGAGGTGCTCGGGGTCCTGGTCGTCGCCCATGTGGGTGCGGTGCAGGATGTCCACCACTTCGCGGTCGATGCCGCGCGGCACCAGGTCCAGGCGCCGCCAGAGGGCCACCCTGCGTTCGGGGGCCCGCTCGATGAAGGGCAGCTCTCCCCTCTGCTGGCCGAATTGTGCGATGCAGGCCTGGGCGACCTCGACCGCCAGCTCTTCGACGGTCTTGTCCTGGGGATCGATGCCCAGATGGCGGGCCACTTTGCGCAGCTTGTACGGGTCGCGAATGGTATAGCCCTGCGCCTCGCCCTGGGCGGTGGCGAGCAGCGTGAAGGCCAGATCGCGGCCGTGGTCGGAATGGGCCGCGGAGCCGGCGGCCACGGCGCGGGCGAAGTTGCGCGCCGTGATGGTCTCGATGGTGGCGCCGCAGACGCCCGTCTGGCCGTCCTTCACCAGGCGGCAGGGCCCCATGAAACAGACCTTGCAGCAGTTGCCGGTGGCGCCAATGGGACAGGGCGCCATTTCATCGGCTCGCAGGAAGGCCGTCGTCAATCCCAGCTCGTCGGCCCGCACCAGCATTTCGCGGGCAGCCGGATCGAGCGAACGCTCTTCTGGAGTTCGGATCTTTTTCTTGGCCATGGTTGCCTCTCCTTGCCGGCTACTCGGCTTTTGGCTGGCGGGCCGGTTCCAGCCCGGGGATGGGCCAGAGCGGGCGGTCTTGCCAGGAGGATGGCCCCTCGGCGAAGGCGATAACCTGGCCGGTGACCTCGTGGGCCACCGTGTGCCGCGAGGCGTGCTTGGCGTCGCCTTCGTCCGAAACCCATTGCGGCTCGTCGGTCAGGTAGCCGTGCTCGGCCAGCGCGGCCTCGATCGCCTCGCGAGTCAGCTGCTCTGGATCGTAGCGCAGCGACACCTGATGCCAGGCCGAACTGATGTACAGATCGGAGATGCCATCCATGCCCTGCAGGATTTTGCGCACGGCGATGGTGTGGTGATCACCGTACAGCGTGGGTATCGTCAGCACAAGCTTTTCCATGATCTAGCTCTCCTCCGTGGGGTCGCTGAGGCCGCTGGGGCGCAGGTATGGAACCGGTGGCAGGTGCGGCTCGAGGGCCGCTTTGAGAGCGTCTTTCAGCAGGTTGCCAGAGACGTGCATCAAAGTGTCCTGGTAATCGGGGTCCTTCTCCATGCTGGCCAGGCAGGGGTAATGGTGGTGCAGCATGCCGGCCGCCTCCGGGGCGTCCGCGACGGGGGTGCCTGGCAGGCCCTGGGCCACGTGTCGAGCACATCCGCATGCCGAATCGCGCAGCACCTCCACCCCGGTCACCTGGCCCGCCTGCACCTGCACGTGGAAGGCGGGGCAGCCGAAGTGACGTGCGAATTCGCGGATCAGGGGCGAGTCGTAGGACTGCAGCAGGGGCTTGCGATTGTAGGTGGTCTCGGTGAGCGAACAGAAGGGCCTGGGGAAGACGGCCTGCACCTGCATGTCGGCCAGCCAGCCGGCCAGTTGGCGGGCCAATCCGGAGGGCAGGGAGGCGTTGTTGTCGATGGGGGCGATGACGGCCTGCGCCCCGGTCAGGTGCACCACCTCCGGGATGAGCTGGGCCACGCCTGCCGTGTCGCCCAGGGCCAGGATGAGGTCGCTCGGCGGAAGGGATGTGGGCAGGAAATCCTCCGGGTCGTCGATGATTGGCGGCAGGACGCGCGGCGCCGCCCAGGCCTTCACAAGCCAACTGGGAGGGGCGTGGGCAGCGATGTTATCTGCGATGCGCTCCCCCCAGGAGCCCTGTGTGATGGCCAGTAGGCGGAATGTGGAATCCTTTGAGGTGGCCCCCTCTTGGGCCATATACCCCCCGCATGATCCGGTCGACTGCCTTTATCTAGGATGCGGACTGCGGGCGGGCGGGGACAGTGGGAAACGTCACACCTTTCGGCGGAAAATTGTCCTGTTGGGGCCGATCGGCGGCGCGAGAGGAATCCCTCGGCGGGAAATCGGGGCGCCGGCGGGTTCAGACGTTCGTCACCGTGCTCGAGTGCCCTATCTCACTATGGCGTCTGTGAAAATTCTCACATAATGATTCGCGAGCCGCTCACAAGGTCGATCATGTATCGGACAGCGAAAGGACCCTCCACCTCCACTAACCGCCTGGGAAGGCGGTCGGTCGGGGTGTTTTTCTTTCCATCCACTGTGAGGTGACGGCATGTCCCCACCTGAAGTCCATGATGGTTTTCTGCAGGAGATCATGGCTGCGACGCCAGGCGGCGAGACGTTGAAGACCTGCTTGCAGTGCGGCACCTGTGGCGGGTCCTGTCCCTCGGGGCCCGACATGGACCACACGCCGCGCCAGCTCTTCGCCATGATCAACGCCGGCCTGCGTGAGCAGGTGCTGCGCAGCAACACGCCCTGGTACTGCGTCTCGTGCTACTACTGCATGGTGCGCTGCCCCAAAGAGATCCCCGTCACCGACGTCATGTACGCGCTCAAGCGCATGGCGGTGCGGGCCAAGCTCTATGACGATAGCGACGCGCCGGACTTCTCCGAGACCTTCATCGGCTACGTGGAGAACTACGGCCGCAGCTTCGAGTTGGGGCTGGCCACCCGCTATCACCTGACCCACAAGCCGCTGCGCAAGGCGGGCATGGGGCCGATGGGTCTCGAGCTGCTGGCCAAGCAACGGATGGCCCTAAGGCCGGAACGCATCAAAGGCATCAAGCAATTGCGCGCCATCCTGGAGAAGGCCAAGACTCTGGAGGCAGTGTGATGCGCTACGCCTATTACCCCGGCTGCTCGCTGCGCAACACCGCCCGGCCCTACGACCTCTCCACCAAGGCCATCGCCGGGCCGCTCGGCATCGTACTGGACGAGATCGAAGATTGGAACTGCTGCGGCGCCACCGAGTACATCGCCCTCAACAAGTCCGCCGCCTACGCGCTGATTGGCCGCAACCTGGCCCTGGCGGCGGGCATGGATGGGGCGCAGCAGGTGGTGGCGCCCTGCAGCGCCTGCTACCTCAATCTGCGCAAGGCGGACCACTACATGACCAAGTATCCGCAGCTGGCGCAGGCCACCAACGAGGCGCTGGCCGCCGGCGGCCTGCACTACGACCCCGGCTCCCTGAGCGTGCGCCACCTGATCGACGTGGTGGTCAATGACGTGGGCTACGGGGCCGTCGCCGCCAAGGTGACCCGCCCGCTGACCGGGCTGCGCGTGGCGCCCTATTACGGTTGCCTCATCGTGCGCCCCGACCTGGGCGGCGAGCCCCTCGATGATCCGGAGTACCCCACGCACCTGGATCGGCTCATGGCCACGCTGGGGGCTGAAGTGGTGGATTTCCCGCTCAAGACCCACTGCTGCGGCGGGCATATGGCGCAGATCAGCGCCGCGACGGCCTACGAGCTCATGCGGCGCCTGCTGCAGAATGCGGCCGATTACCGCGCCGACGTGATCGTCACCCTGTGTCCCATGTGCCAGCTCAACCTGGAGGCCTACCAGGGCCAGGTGAACAAACACTTCGGCACGGACTTCAACCTGCCGATCCTCTTCTTCACCCAGTTGATCGGCCTGGCCATGGGCATCAAGCCCAAGAAACTGGGTATCGACCAGGCGATGGTCTCCGCCGACAAAGCGCTGGCCAAGATCGGGGCCCAGCCGGAGCCGCAGGCGCCGGCACGCCCG
>JAJRUD010000189.1 GCA_024277995.1 Chloroflexota bacterium | reverse complement strand
GCCGGCCTGGCGCAGTGCCTCCTCCACCACCAGATGACTGAGCACACGCTGGACGCGCTGCGCCGCTTCATCATACTCCCAATAGGTCATCTCGGCCGCCCGTTCCACAGCCTTCCCCGCCACACGCCACGCGCCGTCTGGCTCGCGCCGGATCACGAACTCCCTGGGGTCGGGTTCCGGCCGGTAGACGGGCAGGCTTTCCGCCATGGCTGGCCTTTCAACGCTCTCCTGAAGCGCGCGGTGCGCCGCCAGCAGCAATTCCCGCAGGCCATCGCGTGCCAGCGCCGAGATGGGAAACGGATCGTAACCCTTTTGGCGCAAGGCCGCTCGCAGTTCCGGCCACCGCTCGCGCACCTGGGGCAGGTCCATCTTGTTCACCCCCACGATCTGCGGCTTCTCTGCCAGCGCCTCGTCGAAGAGAGCCAGTTCGCTGTTCACCTGCGAGAAGTCCGCCAGAGGATCCTCGGACAGACCGTCAACCAGGTGAATCAGGACGCGCGTGCGCTGCACGTGGCGCAGGAAGGTGAAGCCGAGCCCGGCGCCGCGATGGGCCCCCTCGATCAGGCCTGGAATGTCGGCCAGGACCAGGACGATCTCGTCGTCCAGTTCAGTCACACCCAGATTGGGCTCCAAGGTGGTGAATGGATAGGCGCCGATCTTCGGCCTGGCGTTGGTGATGGCCGCCAGCAGCGTGGATTTGCCGGCGTTGGGCACGCCCACGATGCCCACATCCGCGATCAGACGCAGCTCCAGTCGCAGGTGTCGCTCCTGGCCAGGAGCACCCTTCTCGGCCATGCGCGGCGCCTGGTTGCGCGAGGTGGCGAAGCGCGCATTGCCCCGACCGCCGCGGCCGCCGCGGCACACCACCAGGCGCTGCCCGGGCTCGACCATGTCGCCCAGCAGCTCGCCGCTGTCATCGTCATAGACCAGCGTTCCCGGTGGGACGTGGATGATGACGTCCGCGCCGTCCTTGCCCGTCTTGTTGTTGCCGCCGCCCCGGCCGCCGCGCTCGGCCAGGAATCGCTGCTTACGGCGGAAGAAGGACAGTGTGTTCAGTGTGGAACGCACCTCCAGGATGACATCGCCGCCTTTTCCGCCATCGCCGCCGTCCGGACCGCCGCGCGGCACGAACTTCTCGCGCCGGAAATGCACCACGCCGTCGCCACCTCGACCCGAAGCGACGAAGATGCGCGCCTGGTCGATGAACATGAAGGACTCCTTGCGCTCGCAACAGGGATGGATCGTTGGATTATACCAACCTCAACCCTGAACTTCCCGAACCTGCGCCCGTTTGCGCCAGTTTGCACGCACTCCCCTACTATGTTATAGTTTTCTACCTTCACGCCATGGAGGAGCTCATGCCCTCTCGCTTAGTCCCTGACATTGTAGTCGGCCGCCTGCCGCTCTACCTGCGAGCACTCAGCGAAATGGCCGACGAAGGCAAGGAAATCACGTCCTCTCAAGAGCTCGGGGAACGCCTGGGCATCTCATCGGCTCAGATCCGGAAGGACCTCTCACAATTCGGCGAGTTTGGAAAGCAGGGTACGGGGTACAACATCGAATATCTTGCCAGCCAGCTCCGCCGCATTCTTAAAGTGGATCGCATCTGGGAGATCGCCCTGGTTGGCGTGGGCGACCTGGGCCGCGCCCTGGCCCATTACGCCGGCTTCTTGGACCGTGGTTTCCGCATCGTCGCCCTCTTCGACAACGACCCGGCGAAGGTCGGGACCAAGGTCGGCGATTACGTGGTGCAGGATATCGATAACATGGTGGAGGACATCCGCAGGCGGGGGATCAGAGTGGCCATGCTCGCCGTGCCCGCCTCCGTGGCGCAAGAGTCGGCCGAATCTCTCGTCGAAGCCGGCGTCCAGGCCATCCTCTGCTATGCGCCGACCTCCATCTCCGTGCCTGAGGGTGTACGGGTGGAGTACATCGATCCGGTGGTCCACCTGCAACACATGACCTACTATCTGCCATGAGCGCCGCTGGCAGCGGGCCTCATTCGTCGAGCGGGACCGCACAATGGGCTCATCAATCAAACCGAAATCCATGTAGGGCTGCCTGAGCAAGGAACCCGGGCAGCCCTTTCTCTTCCCCCCTCCTCGCGGCCCGCTGCGATCCGCGAGCCTCTGCCTGCAAACGATGAGCGGAGAGGATGTGGGCACCTCCAAGCGATGACCAACGGGACTGGCGATTGTGGGCCGGGGGATTGACGAATCCAGCGCCCTGGCGGCAGATTGGGGGACGCAGGCCACCCGGAAACTGCGGCAGGGCGGGACAATACCCCGCCCTGCATGGTTCAGCAGATCAGATGCCCGGACTAGACGACGGGCAGGTTGCGCCGCAGCCGTTCCAGCATGGTCAGCCCGCGCGCTGCCCCCTTGGCGATGCAGGACACGGGCTCTTCGGCCAGATAGGCCGGGACCCCCGTCTCGCGCGTCAGCCATTTGTCGATCCCCGGTAACAGCGCGCCGCCGCCGCAGATCACCATGCCGCGATCGATGATATCGGAGGCCAGTTCGGGAGGTGTGCGCTCCAGAACGTTGCGCACCGCCGCCAGTTGCAGATGGAGCGTCTCCTGCACGGCTTCCACAATCTCACTGGTGGAGAGCGTGATGGGCCGCGGCAAGCCCGTCACCTGATCCTGACCCTGGATCTCGATGGACTGGTCCTCGTCCTGCGGGATGGCGGCGCCGATGCGGATCTTCGCCTCCTCCGCCGTGCGCGGGCCGATGACCAGTCCGTATTTCTTGCGCACGTAGGCCGCAATGGCCTCGTCCAGCTTGATCCCGCCTATGCGCACGGTATGTGCTGAGACCACGCCGTTCATGGCGATCACCGCCGCCTGGGTCGCGCCGCCGCCCAGCACCACCACCATGTTGCCGGAGGGGGTTGCAACCGGCAGCCCCACGCCGATGGCCGCCGCCAGCGGTTCCGGGATCAGGAAGACATCGCGGCTGCCCGCCTGCAGCGCCGCCTCGTGCACGGCACGTGTCTCGACACTGGTGCCCCCGTTGGGCACGGTGATCATCACGCGCGGCCGGAAGAGCCGCGCCGGACCGCTGACCTTTTCAATGAAATGGCCCAGCATGCGATGGGTGACCTCAAAGTCGGCGATCACGCCGTCGCGCATGGGCCGCATGACTTCGATCGTCTCGGGGACCCGGCCCTCCATATCGCGCGCCGCCTGGCCGACCTCGACGATCTTCAACTCCTCGACATCGATGGCGACCACGGTGGGCTCGTGGAGGACGATCTCATTCCCCTCGCAGATCAGGGTGTTGACCGTACCCAGGTCAACGCCCAGGTCCTTGCCGAAGAGGGACATGAGAGCTAGGATTCCTCGCGCGGTTTGGGCGCAGGACGCTGCCTCTTCCTGCGTCGATAGCGACGCACGGCGTCCAGGCGCAGCCGTGAGCGTCGCAAAGAGGCCTCGATGGCCAGGTATTCATCGGTATCGGGCGGCGGGCCTTCCTTGAGCAGCTCCTCTGCCCGCCGGCGTGCCTCTTCGGCCCGTGCCTCATCGATCTCGTCCACACGCTCGCCCACGTCGGCCAGCACCGTCACCACCTCCGGCCGCACTTCCATGAAGCCGCCGGCTATCGTGAAGACTTGCTCCTCACCCTGGTATCGGACGCGCAGGATGCCGTAGTCCAATTGGGTGAGCAAAGGTGCATGGTTGGGCAGAATGCCCATCTCACCCTCGACGCCGGGGGCTACCACGATATCGGCAGGGCCCTCGTAGAGCATCTTGTCCTGGGTGACCACTTCACAGCGAATTGGCATCGTCGCCTGTCCTCGTCGGCCTGCCTAGGCAGCCTCAGCCGCCAGGCGCCCGGCCTTCTCCACGGCCTCTTCGATGGTACCCACCATATGAAAGGCCTGCTCCGGCAGATCGTCGTGCTCGCCGTCCAGGATGGCACGGAAGCCGCGCACCGTCTCACGCAACGGCACGTAGCGACCTTCCTGGCCGGTAAACTGCTCGGCGACGAACATGGGCTGGGAGAAGAAACGCTCGATCTTGCGGGCGCGCGATACGATCAGCTTATCCTCTTCGCTCAACTCCTCGATGCCCAGGATGGCGATGATGTCCTGCAGGTCTTTGTAGCGCTGCAGGACGCGCTGCACCTCGCGGGCCGTGGTGTAGTGATCATCACCCACGATGCGCGGGTCGAGGATGCGGGAGGTGGAGGCGAGCGGATCCACAGCCGGGTAGATGCCCTTTTCGGCGATCGAGCGTTCGAGGGCGATGGTGGCGTCCAGGTGGGTGAAGGTGGCTACCGGGGCCGGGTCGGAATAGTCATCCGCAGGCACGTAGACCGCCTGCAGCGAGGTGATGGAGCCGGTGTGCGTGGAGGTGATGCGCTCCTGCAGCTGGCCCATTTCCGTGGCCAGCGTCGGCTGGTAGCCCACCGCCGAAGGCATGCGCCCCAGCAGCGCCGACACCTCGGAGCCCGACATGCTGAAGCGGAAGATGTTGTCGATGAAGAGCAGCACATCGCGACCCTGATCGCGGAAGTACTCGGCGACGGTCAGGGCGCTCAGGCCGACACGCAGACGCACGCCGGGGGGCTCGTTCATCTGACCGAACACCATCACGGTGTCCTTCATCACGCCCGATTCGAGCATTTCGCGGTAGAGCTGGGTGCCCTCGCGCGTGCGTTCGCCCACCCCGGCGAAGACCGAGTTGCCCTTGTGCACGGTGGCGATGGAGCGGATGAGCTCCATGATGATCACCGTCTTGCCCACACCCGCGCCGCCGAAGATACCCGTCTTGCCCCCCTTGGTGAAGGGCGCGATCAGGTCGATGACCTTCAGGCCAGTTTCGAAAACCTCGACGCGCGTGGCCTGTTCCTCGAAGGGCGGCGCCGGCCGGTGGATGGGATAGTACAGTTCCGCATCCACATCACCCAGCCCGTCGACGGGCTTCCCGAGCACGTTGAAGACGCGGCCCAGCGTGGCATCACCCACCGGCATCATGATCGGCGCCCCGGTGGCGATGGCCGTCGCGCCGCGCTTCAGACCATCCGTGGAATCCATGGCCACGGCGCGCACCTGGTTCTCGCCCAGGTGCCGCTGGACCTCGAGGATCAGTGCTTCCTTGCCCTCGCGCGGCACTTCGATGGCGTTGTAGATCTCAGGCAGTTCCCCGGGCGGGAACTCCACATCCACCACCGCACCCTGTACTTGTACGACCCAGCCCTTCGCTTGTCCCATGCTTGCCTCCAGTAAATCAGGCACCCTGGCCCAACGCCTGGCGCAGCGCTTCCGCGCCGCCGGCGATGTCCAGCATCTCGCTCGTGATGGCTTG
>JAJRUD010000188.1 GCA_024277995.1 Chloroflexota bacterium | reverse complement strand
TCGACCTCCTGTGCCTCCTCCACCGCCACGGCCGCGTCATCCTCCAGGATCGTGAAACTGCTCAGGGGAAGCCCCGGGATGCGTCTGCCGGTGCCATCGATGATGGAGAGGAAGAGGGAGATCTTGGGAAAACGATCGAGGCTGGGAGACGCGATGCGCGCCGTGGCCTCGATCTGGCCTGCAGCGGGGCTATAGGCGATCCCTGCGCCCAGCAGGATCGCGAGCAGCGTCAAGAACCGCGCACGGGCGGAGAGGGGCATGCGCCCATTGTAGCATGGGCCTGATCGAGCGCGGAATGATACTTTGCAAAGACCTTACAAAGCGCGCACGAATCCTGCAACCGGCTGTATGATGCGGGCGAGGACGTGGATCGGAGTGTCTGCAATGACCGTCAGATCGCAGAGCAACTTGTGGCCTTCCAACGAGACCGGGCTGATCAAAGACCGGCCGGAGGAGGGCGCTGCGACAGCCGAGCGCATAATCCGCATCGTGCTGCTGGCCGGTTTCCTGGCCGTACTGGCGGTTGAGGCCTGGCTGCTGTGGCAAGTCTGGCCGTGGACATGAGCAAGCCCACGCGCAAGCAGCGCGGCGTCCTCCTCTCTCTCCCCCTTTTGCGGCCTGGAGGTCCCTGACAACAAGTCCAGGTGTACCTCTTGAGCCTCCCTCCGGCTGGCCCTCCCGCGGCTCCCCTGCGCGGGAGGGCTTTTTTAACCACGACGGGGTCTGTTTCGCACAGGAGTGGGAAGAAGAGTTTCGGTCGATGAATCCCCGCCGAGCGCGGCGTGTGTTCCCTGATGAGCAGGCAGGGGCGGGATGAGCCCGCCCCTGCCTGGATGGCCGTGACCGGTGCGTCAGGCGGCCGCCTCTGCGGCCAGGGGCGGTGCCGGAGCGGTGCTGCGCAGGCGCCGGAAGGTGAGCGTCCAGCTCCCGGTCACGAAGGTCTGCAAGACGCCCTGCAGCACGACCATGACCGGGATGTAGGCCACGACGCACAGGGCAGTGAGCAGGATGATGGGCGGCTTCAGATCGCCGCCTGTCGCCAGCAGCCCGAAGAGCAGCGGCGTCATGCTGAGTATCAAGGGGACGGCGATCACAAGGCCCAGCAGCCAATACCCGAAGGCCAGAATGGCGGCCATGAGTGCGCTGGGCCCCGGCCCGGCGCGGACCACGTGCCAGGCGCGCCGCAGCGCGTCGAAGACGCCAAGCCGCTCCACCACGATGGCGGCCTGCGTCAGCATCAGGTAGGCGCGCACGGCGATGCTGAAGACGATCAGGACAGGCAGCAAGAGGCAGAACAGCGGCAGGAGCAGCACCAGACCCGCGCCGAAGCTGAGCCCGATGAAGAGCAGCAGAGGGACGGCGATGGTGAAGCCGACGATGATCGCCAGCAGGATCATTAGCAGGCGCAAGCCGAGCAGGCGCCAGAAGTGGGGCAGGCCGGCGTTGAAGGCCTGGGCCAGGGTCACGCGCTCAGCGCCGGCGTCCGCCAGGTCGAAGCCGGCGATGAGCCCTCCCTGCCCCAGCGTTCCCAGGACTATGAAGAGCAGCGCCAATGCGAGGGCGAGCAGGAAGAACCCGGCGACGATGGCGGCGACCGCCTCAGGGGGGATGTTCTCCAGGAAGCGCCGGATCGGGTCGAGCATCTCGCCGGCGTCGCCGTTGGTTGGCCAATTGCCCCTCGCGTTGCTGCCTCCGCTGCCTCCCCCTCCGCCGCCTGAACCATAACCGCAGGAGGCCAGGACCCCCAGCACCCAGAGGCCCTTGTTCTTCCAGGTGATCTGCCAGGCCTTACCCAGAACTTCACCGATGTCCATCGCACAGGTCTCCTTCCCCAAGACTATTCCCACTCGATGGTGGCCGGAGGTTTGCTGGTGATGTCGTAAACCACCCGGTTGACCCCCTCCACCTCGTTGACGATGCGACTGCTGATGCGCGCCAACACCCCATAGGGCAACCGAGACCAGTCGGCGGTCATGAAGTCCTCGGTGGACACGGCTCTCACGGCCACCGTCTCGGCGTAGGTGCGCTGGTCGCCCATGACCCCCACGGAGCGGACGGGGAGCAGGACGGCGAAGGCCTGGGCCGTCTCGCCGCGCAGCAGCCCGGCGGCGGCCAACTCCTCTGTGACGATCTTATCCGCCATGCGCAGGCGCTGCACGCGCTCCAGGCTGACCTCTCCCAGACATCGCACTGCCAGCCCCGGCCCAGGGAAGGGCTGGCGCCAGACCAGGGATTCGGGCAGGCCCAGGGCCAGTCCCACCTTGCGCACCTCGTCCTTGAAAAGATAGCGCAGCGGCTCGACCAGGTCGAACTGCAGGTCCTCGGGCAAGCCGCCCACGTTGTGGTGGGTCTTGATGCGGGCCGCGACGCGGCGGTCGGGGGCGCTGGATTCCACCACGTCGGGATAGATGGTGCCCTGGACCAGGAAGCGCGCTTCGCCGGCGCGGCGGGCCTGTTCCTCGAAGATGCGAATGAACTTCTCGCCGATGATGCGCCGCTTGGCCTCGGGCTCGCGCACCCCCTGCAGCGCCTCAAAGAAGGTCTCACTGGCGTTGACGGCGATCAGCCTGGCCTGTAAGAGTCTCTCGAAGGTCTCCACCACCATCTGCGGTTCGTGGTAGCGCATCAGGCCGGTGTCGACGAAGATGCAGGTGAGCTGGTCGCCCACGGCGCGGTGGACCAGGGCGGCGGCGACGGTGGAATCCACGCCGCCGCTGACTCCGGCGATGACGCGCTCGGAGCCCACCTGCTCGCGGATGCGGGAGATGGCCTCCTCGATGATGGAGGCCGGGGTCCACTCGGGCCGTGCGCCGCATATCTCGAGCACGAAGGCGCGCAGGATCTCTTCGCCGATGGGGGTGTGACGCACTTCGGGGTGGAACTGGAGCCCGTAGCGGCGCGCCCGCTGATCGCCCATGGCGGCAATGGGTGAGTTCTCGGAGCGGGCCAGGGGCTGGAAGCCGGGCGGCGGCTGCTCGATGCGATCGCCGTGGGACATCCACACCCGGGGCCGTCCCGGCGGCAGCAGGGGGTTGTCGACCAGCACCTCGATCTCGGCCGCGCCGTACTCGCGCTCGACCGACGGCGCCACGCGCCCGCCCAGCGCGTGGGTGAGTGCCTGCATCCCGTAGCAGATCCCCAGCACGGGAAGGCCCGATTCGAGCACGTAGGGCGGGATTTGGGGGGCGCCCGGCTCGTAGACCGAGGCCGGTCCACCGGACAGGATGAATCCCTTGGGATGAATCGCCATCACCTGCTGGCGCGCCGCGTGGTGCGGGAAGAGCTCGCAGTAGACGTTGGCCTCCCGCACGCGGCGGGCGATGAGCTGCGAGTATTGGGAACCGAAGTCCAGGATGGCGATGGAGTCCACGGATTCAGTCCTCGAAGAGGATCTTGTCATCGCGCATGTCGCTGATGACGGCCAGGGCTTTGATGGGCACACCCAGCGGAGCGAGCAGGTCCCGGCCGCCCTCGAAGCGCTTCTCGATGAGCGCGCCGATGCCCACCAGGCTGGCGCCGGCGGCGCTGGCCAGACGCACCAGGCCCATGATGGTCTGGCCGGAGGCCAGGAAGTCGTCGATGATCAGGACGCGCTGCTCGGGCCCCAGGTATTCGGGCGAGACGATGAGTTCGACGGTGCGGCCTTTGGTGTGAGAGGGTGCCAGGGTGAGGAAGACCTGATCCGGCATGGTGATGGGCTTGCTCTTGCGGGCGTAGACCACCGGCAGTCCCATGTGCAGCGCGGTCATCACGGCCGGCGCGATGCCCGAGATCTCGGCGGTGAGGATCTTGGTGGCGCCCACGTCGGCGAAGAGCTCGGCGAACCGTCGGCCGCAGGCGTCCATCAACGCGGGGTCCACCTGATGGTTGATGAAACCATCGACCTTAAGGATGCCCCCACCCAGGTTCTTTCCTTCACGCAGGATCCGTTCCTTGAGCTCTTGCATGCGCTCCCTCCCCAGCTTATGGATGCGATTCAAGGCATTGTATATCGGGCTGCGTGAGGGGGCCAGGACATAAGACGCAGGACGCAAGACGCGAGACACGGGACACAAGACGCAAGTCTCAAGTCTCAAGCGGTAGGGTAGGGGGCGGTGGGGTTGAAGGGAGTCATGGGAGGCCCGCGGTGGGGGGCAGGCACGGGCCTCCCGAAGGCCGATGGGGGCTAGGTCTGGGGAGCTTCCTCGGATGAGAGGCTTCCCTCTTCATCTTCGGTGGGAGCGGTATCCCACCAGGGGCCAAGATCATAGCCCATGCCCCTGGGGCCGCGGCCCCCCCTGCGGCGGCTGAAAGGGCCACCCGGGCGGCCCATGGCGAACCCCGGGCCGAAGCCCAATCCGCAGGGCTTTCCCCCGCGCAAGGCGATCATCTCACGCAGCTTTTCCTTGTCTCCCCTGATCTCGAAACGGAAACCATCTTCGGTTTCGATCAGCTTGACTTCGTGCAGCACTTTCTCGGTCATGGTCATCAACTCCCTCTGCGGTTGATTTGATACGCTATCCCTATCCGTCGGCATGATCGTCGCCCGCGTCGGATTCCAGGTCCTGAACGAGCTCCTGCAGCACCTGGATGGCCTCCTCCAGCTTCGGGCGCACGATGGATTTCACCCGGCTCAATTGCTTGCGGCCGCGCGCCGTCAGGCGGTAGAGGCGGATGGTCCGCTTGCGCGGGTCTTCCCAGCGGCTCTCCACCAGACCGCGGTCCTCGAGTTCGCTCATGAGGGGATAGATGGCTCCCGGGTTGGCCACCCATTGGCCGCGCGTGCGTTCCCCTATCAGCGACATGATCTCGTTGCCGTAGCGAGGTTGTGCCTCGAGCAGATGCAGTACTAGCAACGGCAACAGACCGCCGCCCTGGCTGAGCAGGTTGGCCACGAAGGGATTGAAAGTGTCCACGCCTTGGTGCCAGGGGCGAAAGCGGCGTCCGTGAAAGGCCCAGTGCTCCTCCGGCCACTCGCCGGTGAAGCGGCGGAAGAACTTGCGCCAGGCTTCCATGAGTTCAGGAGGGGGCATGGGCTGGCCCTCGCAGCCTTCGCCGTACCGCTCGCGCCAGAGCCGGTGTCGCTCCTGGTGCCAGGCCCTCCAGAAATTCCTGCGACCGCGCTTCATGCCGCCTCCTGTTTTATGCTCAATATTATTGAAATCAATATAATGAAAGAATACCCCGCCGTGGGTTGGCTGTCAAGGTCTTCGGCGGCTTGACATAGAACGCATGTTCCGCTAGAATACGAACAAGCGTGCGCCTGGCGCGGCGTCCAGCGGGGGGATCGACGCTGAGGGCGGCCGCAAGGAGGCTGAAATGGCCAAAGGCAAACTGACAGAACGGCAGCGCCGGATGCTGACCTTCATCCAATCCTTCTTCGAGGAAAACGGTTACCCCCCCTCGCTGCGGGAGATCGGCAAGGCAGTGGGCATCAGTTCCACCTCGGTGGTCAACTACAACCTGAACCGCCTTGTGGAAGAAGGATATCTGGATCGTGATCAGAACGTCTCGCGCGGCATACGGCTCACGGAGAAACTAACCGGGATGGCCAGGAAGGCCTCGGGCATCGTGCGTGTGCCGCTGGTAGGGCGCATCTTCGCCTCCGAGCCGGTCCCGCTCCCCGCCCTGGACTCGCCCGTCTTCGGCGCCGATGAGGCCATCCAGATCTCACGCGACCTGCTGCCGGGGGAGGGCAACCTGTTCGCCCTGGAGGTCAAGGGGGATTCGATGATCGACGCCATGGTGAACGAGGGGGACATCGTCGTCATGCGGCAGGCGAAGGAGTGGCGCAACGGCGACATGGTGGCCGTCTGGCTGAAGGACAAGGAAGAGACCACCCTGAAGCACATCTACCGAGAGGGTGAACGCGTTCGCCTGCAGCCGGCCAACCCCACCATGGACCCCATCATCGTCGAGAATCCGGAGAATCTGGAGGTTCAGGGCAAAGTGGTGCTGGTGGTCCGCCAATTGGAATAGAAGGGCTCAAAGTCCTGCCCGGGCCGGCGGTCGTCGCTGCCCCGGCGGGTAGACCAGAACATTCTTCGGCGCCCCGCAGGCTTTCGCTCGGGGCGCCGGGGATTCTTCAGGGCTCCAGATTCTCCACCAGGAAGGAAAGCAGTGCATCAGAGAGGCCGGGCTCGACTGCCAACATGTCCGTTCCATGGCCGGCCTGCTCATAAACGATGAGCGTTGTCGGTCCCTGTGCCTCCTGCTCCAGGGCGCGCACCGTCTCGGCGGAGTAACTGTCGTCCTCGGAGGCGGCCAGGAACGCGGGCCGGGGGCCGTACTGCTCCATGACGCCCTCGATGCGCACGCGGAAGTAGTCGAAGCCCGGCGAGAGGGCGGCGACGGCGCGCACCTCAGGGGACAGTGCGGCAGTCCACAGGGCAAGGTTGGCGCCGATGCTGGCGCCCACGACAGCCGTGCGTGCTGCGTCCACCTCCTGCTGCTGCGCCAGCCATTCACGCGCCAGGAGCGTGTCCTGACGGGCCAGCTCCCAATCTTCCGCGCCGTCCGTCTCCCCATGGCCGCGCAGGTCGAGGGCCAGAGCGGCGACCCCCTGTTCCTGCAGGGAACGGGCGAAGGCCTCCCAGTCAGCGCGGGTGCGGCCGTACATGTGCAGCAGGAGCACGGCGGGTGCCGGGCCGGCGGGAGGCGTATAGTACGTACCGCGCAGTGCCAGCCCTTTTGCGCCGGGAATGGTCACCGGGCGCGGCGGCTGGGGCGCGGCCGGGGAGGGTTGCACCTGGGGCTCGAGGGTCGCAGAGGTGGCCGGCGGCGGTGCGGCGGAGGCGGGGGGCGTTTCGGCTGGAGAGGACGTGGGAGAGACTTCCGCGGTGGTTTGCGGCGCGCAGGCTGTGAGCAGCAGTCCAAAGACGAGGAGCACGGAGGCGAGGGGTTTCATGAGCGGGTCCCTCCTGAAGCGGGCTCCCCGGCTTTGTGGGCCAGAGCCAGCATGCGGGGAGAATCGGCTTCCAGCGGGCTGCGATCGTAGTCCCCATAGAAGTGTATCGCGTCGAAGCCGGCCGCGTGAAGCAGGGCTTCCATATCCGATGCGCTGCGCAGGTGATAGGTACGGCGAAGGGAGAGGCTGCGCACCTGCCCGTCGGGCAGCAGCTCGTCGTAGCGCCAGGTCACCCGCGCCAGGCGGGTGCGGCGGTCCACCTCCTGGCGGGCGTAGAGCTGAACGGGATGGCCCGTCTGTGTTTCGCGGAAGAGGAGTATGGGCTGCTGCGGATCGGGCGCGTCGAGCAGATCTTGATTCGGATTGGGGAGATCCAACGCCAGCAGGCCCCGCGGGGCGAGGTGGCCGTGGGCCCGGCGCAGCGCGGCGCGTGCGCCGGCCTGCTCCAGGTAAGCGAAGGTGTTGCATGGGCACAGGATGAGCGCGAAGGAGGGGCCCGGGAGGTGGAAGTTGCGCAGGTCGGCCCGGTGGAGCGACACGCGCCGCGCCAGGTCGGGGATCAGCCGGCTGCGAAGGTGGGCCAGCATGGCCGGGTCGCGGTCGATGCCCCACACCTGGAAGCCGGCACGGGCCAGGGCGAGGAGCACGCGGCCCGGGCCGCAGCCGAGCTCGAGGACGGCCCCGCCCTGGGCCTGCGCCAGGGCGAGCCAGAGAGGGATGTCGGCGTCGAAATCGCTGATCTGAGCCGCGTACAGGCGCGCCAGGTCACCGGGTCTGTCGGTCACAGGGGCTTGTGATTCTTGCGGGCGGCCACGAATCGAGCGGAGGCCCGCAGATGTTCATCGCCGGCCCATAGATCGGGGAACTCGGCCCGTTCGGCGGCCAGGGCCTGGTCGGCGGGCAGCGTGAGGCCGGCCCGCAGGAGCCGCTTCACGGCTCGCAGGGCGGCAGGGGCGCGGGCTGCGAACTCCCCGGCCAGGTGCAGCGCCTGGGCCAGCGCTTCGCCCGAGGGGACCACGCGGTTGGCCAGGCCGAAGTCGGCGCAAGCCTCGGCGCTGAGCACCCTGCCGGCGGCCAGCCACTCGAGAGCGCGCGCGTAGCCCACCATGCGCAGCAGGCGCTGCCCGCCGCCCCAGGCCGGGCAGATGGCCAGCCGGACGTGCATGAGCCCCAGCCGGGCATCATGGGCCATGACGCGCAGGTCACAGGCCAGGGCGACCTCGGCGCCGCCGCCGAAGGCCGGGCCTTCCATGGCGGCGATGGTGGGGAAGGGCAGGGCCTCCAGGCGCTCGAGTGCCTGGCCCATGATGGAACTCAGACGGGCGCCGTCGGCGCGCGTGGGGAAGCCGTCCAGCTCGAAAAGGTCGCCGCCGGCACAGAAGGCTCCCCCCGCCCCTGTGATCACCAGCGCGCGCAGGTCCGGCTGCAGGTGGGCCGCCTCGATGGCCCGGGCGAAGGCCTGCATGGCCTCCCAGGTGAGGGCGTTGCGGGCCTGGGGTCGGTTGATGGTGAGCAAGGCGACGCCCGGCTCATGGACTTCGAAGAGGATGGTCGGCATGCCGCTGTCTCCTTGACCGGCTCTCGGGGCACCGTTATACTCGAACCTGACCGGGGTGTAGCGCAGATGGCAGCGCACCGCGTTTGGGACGCGGGGGTCGGCGGTTCAAGTCCGCCCACCCCGACTCCATTTCCCTATATAACACGTATCTCAGGAGAAGGTTC
>JAJRUD010000187.1 GCA_024277995.1 Chloroflexota bacterium | reverse complement strand
TCTGTTCTACCCGGTCCTTCAATGGCGAACGCCGGGTTCGCCCGGCGTCCCACTCGGCCCCACTTTATCCCACAAGTGCACACAGTATATACCACTTTTCCCCACCTGCGCAACCCACCCTCCTGGGGTTGAATCAGTACCATAGTCCTATATGTGGGCCCTGCAGGGGTCGGACCTCGATCGAGACGCGTTTCCGCTCCGGATCTGAAGGACCGCGGGGCCATCGACGGCGCGCGGCGGAGACGAGTCCAGCGGAACGCAAAGCGACTCCTGCCGGAAGGCAGGGTCCGGCACGATGCGCGCCGATCGGCGGCGAGAGGCAGGTGCGCAGCCCAGTCGGGGCGCGGCCGGTCGTTGCTCGGGGTTTCAAAGGCTGCTTCTGCGAGTGGTGCCTGATATGGAAGGCTGCATCGAGGGGAAAGAAAGAGACAGGCAGGCCAGCCTGTAAGCCGCGTTCTGTCCGGCGCGAGTGCCGGTTTACGGGACGAGCCCTTCATCCCGGCCCTGCGCGCCTGGGCGATCATCTATCTCGACCGCCCGTCTCCGGGCGGCTCATGCGGCCCACCCGGGGCTCCAGGGGAGCGAGCAGCCCCCCGCCCGCCGAAGCGAGCTTTGCCCCTGCTTGGCCTTGCTCCCGGTGGGGGATGCCTGGCCGCCGGCATTGCTGCCGACGCCGGTGGTCTCTTACACCACCTTTTCACCCTTACCCGCATGGTCGAAGTGCCACGTGGCCCCGGCCGAAGCCGGGAGGCGGCCACCTCCGACCGCACAGGCGGTTTGTTTCTGTGGCCCTGTCCACGGGTTTCCCCGCCCGGGCGTTACCCGGCACCGTGCTCTGTGGAGCGCGGACTTTCCTCAGGCGGCTTGCGCCGCCCGCGATCGCCCGGCCGACCTGCCTGTCTATCTCTATCTTATCCCGCCCCACCCGGCCCGTCAACGCCTCTTGATCCCTGCCGGCAAGCCGAAGCCAGCGCCCGGCACCGGACGGCGCAGGCAACCGTTAACCCACCACTAACGCGCTTTGTGGTACATTCACATAGGTTATTGCCGGCGAGGCGCCTTTTCGGTCTCACTTGCCCAACGAGACCCGGCGCAATATAATGCCGGTATTCTGGAGGTCGACCATGCCCTTATACGCTTACCGGTGCGAGAGTTGCGGCGTTCAATTCGACGCGCGGCAGTCCTTCGACGACGAGCCCCTCACCACCTGCCCTGAATGCGGTGAGGAGGCATTGCGCAAGCTGTACCAGCCCGTGGGAATCGTGTTCAAGGGCTCCGGCTTCTACGCCACCGATCATCGCTCCCCCTCCGGCCGCCGCTCCAACGGATCCGGCGAAAAGGAGAAGGACAAGAGCGAGACCAAGGCCGAGACGAAGACGAAGACCTCCAGCGAGGACTGATTCCAGAGCGCATGAAAAAAGAGCCGGGCCAGGCCCGGCTCTTTCCGATTCTCCCGGCTCACAACAGCTACATCTGGAAGCCGCCTGAGGCGTGAACCACTTTCCAGTTGAAATTGGTGACGTATTCCAGCAAGCGATCGCGCAGTTGCTGCCACTCGTCGGTCTTCAAGGCGCGCTTCATGGCTTGCAGATTCTCGGTCACGCCGCCGGTGAGGATTTGCGGGCGGTTTCCATAGGTCGTGTACCAGGCTTCTGTGGGCTGAATGCCCAGGCGCTGCATCCCTGGGACGAACTCGCGCACCACAAACTCGAAGTATTCCTGCTCCCTGCCCGGGACGATATCCCAGGTCATGAGCAACTTCACAGCCATCGTTCGCCCTTCCTGAGGCCCTCGGCATCCCGCCGGGGCAGCTTAGCACGAATTATCTCATCGCGCCTGATGCACCGGCTCCAGCACTACGACCTGTGTCTCTTCTCCCAGGTTGCTCTTGGTCAGTTTGAGCGACGGCCGCGGATCGACCTTGCCGATGCCCATCTCGGAGAGAAAACGTTGCAATCCAGTCAGCTTCACCGTCTCGGCCCCCGTCTTGTAGTGCATGGGCACGACGATGGACGGCTCGATGAGGCTGATCACCTCGGCGGCCTGGGCCGCCGTGAGCGCCGCGCCGCCTCCCACCGGGATGAGCGCCACGTGCACGGCCCCCAGGTCTTCGATCTGCTTCTGCGAGGGCACGTAATCCAGGTCGCCCAGATGGGCGACGGTCAGCCCCTCGTAGTCGAAGACGCACAGCATGTTCGGGCGGCCGCCGTTCTTCTTGCCGTCCTTCGAGCGCATGCGGATGGCCGTGATGAACACCCCGCCGATCTCGTACTCCCCCGGGCCGTCGATCACCCGTCCGACGCCGCGCACGGCCCGCACGCAGTTGTGACCCGGCGCGTCATGACTGATGGTGACAATATCGCCTTTCAGCTTGAGCGCCGGCAGGCCGAGATCCGGACCGTAGGGGTCCGTCACCACCGTCGCTTTGCCGCGCTCGCTGAGGCGGAAACAGGACAATCCGTACCAGGTGATTTCCATGCAGCCTCCCTGTCTGGGCCGCCCGATTATACCCGATTGCCGGCCACGGAAGCAAAACCTATAATGCCTGTGGAGGTGAAAAGAATCGTGCTGCAGGTGCGTGCACTGGAAATCGGCGGCGGCAAAGTGGAGTCGATATCGGGCGGCGGCTTCCGCCTGTCGATCCCGCCCGTGCCGCGCGGCTACGCCGACGCTCAACTGGACGATCACCGCGCCCTGCCCCGGCGCCGCTTTCCCTGGCGCCCTCCCCTGGTCCTGCGACTGCGCGCCCGCGCCTCCCATCCTGAACCGCTCGGCACGCTGGGCTTCGGCTTCTGGAACGACCCCTTCGCCCTCTCGCTGGGTCAGGGCGGCGCCGCCCGCCGCCTGCCGGCCGCTCCGCGCGCCCTGTGGTTCTTCTACGGCTCGCCGCCCAACGATTTCGCCTTCACGCCCGGCCTGCCCGGACACGGCTGGAAGGCGGCCTCCCTCTGCGCGCCAGCCATCCCCTCCCTCATCCTGGCCCCGCTGGCCGTCGCGGCGGCCAGCCTGGCGGTGCTGCCTCTCCTGCGCGGGGTCGTGATGCGCGCCGCCCTGCAGACCGTGCGCGCCGGCGAGGCCCTGCTCGACACCCGCCTCGACGAATGGCACGAATACAGCCTGCGCTGGGAATCGGACCGGGCGAGCTTTTTCGTGGATGGCTCTTCCTGCCTGACAGTGGCGCACCCGCCGCCGGGCCCACTGGGCTTCGTGGCCTGGATCGACAACCAATACGCCGTGGCTTCGGTCGCGGGCGGATTCGGCTTCGGGACCGTGAAGACTGAGCAGGAGCAGTGGCTGGAAATCGCGGGGCTGGAGATCGAGGCGGAGCAGGGCGCCGGCTAACCCAGCAGACGATCCAGCGCGGCATGCACCTCTTCCAGCGAAGCGAAGCGCCCATGGGTTCCCTCGAGCGAGGCGGGCACCAGCCCCTGGGGATCCACCACGACGGTGCGCATGCCCGCAGCCAGCGCGGCCTGCACGCCGGTCGCCGAGTCCTCCAGAGCCAGGCAGCGCTCCGGGCGGGCCTGCAACCCCCGTGCCACGGCCAGATAGACATCCGGCGCCGGCTTTCCGTGTTGGACGTCGTCCACGGTGCGGATGCAGCGGAAACACTCCAGCAGCCCCAGCACTTCCAGCGCGCGCTGGACGTAGGGCGATCGGCTGTTGCTCGCCAGGCCCAGCGGAAGCCCCCGGGCCTGCAGCGCCTGCAGCAGCGCATGCAACCCCGGCATGGGCTCCAACTCGGCGGGCAGCATGTTGACCAGGCGCTCCCAGTGGGCATCCACCAGGGCGCGCTCGTCCGCCTCCACACCGGTCAGCTTGCGCACCAGGCGTCCCGAATCCAGGTCGTGCAGCCCGATCACCTGCGTGCGGTAGACTTCGTCGTCCAGCGCGGCACCATGCTCCGCCAGCACCGCGTTCCACGCCCGGTAGCTCAAAGGCTCGCTGTCCACCATCAGGCCATCCAGATCCAGGATGACGGCTTGAATGCGCATTTCATCACCTCCCCACCGCAGGCATGCTACCACATACGGAGGGTTGCGGGCCGCACCCTTGTGAAGACTCGCCGCGGCCACCCGCCCCCAGGCGTGTTATCCTCAAGGCGAGACACCTTCCACCGGGAGGGACCCATGGTATCCGCCCACATCGGCACTTCGGGCTGGAGCTATCGCCACTGGGTGAGGCCCTTCTACCCGCCCAAGACCCCCGCTGCAAAGTTCCTCGAACACTACACCCGGCATTTCGACTGCGTGGAACTGAACGCCAGCTTCTACCGCCTGCCGCGCCCGTCCACCGTCGCCGGATGGCTGGAGCGCACGCCGCCAGGCTTCTGCTTCTGCGTCAAACTGAGCCGCCTGATCACCCACCTGCGCCGGCTGGAGGCTGTCGATGAGCCCCTGGCCGCGTTCTTCGAGCGCTTCGCCCCGCTGCGCCCGCGCATGGGCCCCGTCCTGATCCAGCTCCCGCCCAGCCTGGCCTACGACCGCCGCCTGTTCGAGCGCTTCCTGCAGGCGCTGCAGCCCTTCTCAGCCCATCATCGTTTCGCGCTGGAAGCGCGCCACGAGAGCTGGATGGCATCAGAGGCGCTGGAACACCTGAGCGCAGGCGGCCTGGCCTGGGTCATCGCCCACTCCAACGGCCGCTTTCCTTACAAGGAAGCCGTCACGACGGATTTCGTTTACCTGCGTTTCCACGGACCGGAGAAGCTCTACGGCTCCGGCTACCCGGACGAGCAGCTGTGCGAATACGCGAGGAAGGTCGCGGCCTGGCTGACCTCGGACCGTCATGTCTGGGCCTTCTTCAACAACGACATCGGCGGGCACGCCGTGCAGGACGCGCAGCGGCTGAAGGACTTCGTCGAAGAAGCACTCTCCACCGCCGGGGCCTGAGCCGCGGCACCATGCCGGGTCGCAGCCCAGGTGAGCGGCAGGATTCCGCGCCGGGAAATCCTGCACGGCCTGCCATCGGATGGCCTGCAGAGACATTGCATGCAACGTCTCTGCAGGCTGACGCAGGTGATAGGCAGGTCACGGGATCCGCCCTGATCCACCCTGCACCTGACCCGCCCAGCCGAAACACGCAATGCGAGGCGCTCTCTTGCCGGCCGGGCGCCATCACCTCCCCAAGCAGGATGCACAGCATCGTCGCGCGCCCCCTTGAAAGGGGATCACAACTGTGGCAAGATGTCGAAAAGGGGGAAGCATGCAAAGCAGCGTCCACCTGTGGGGAAACCCCCACCCCGATCCGGCCAAGATCTGGTTGTTGACAGCCCTCACCCTGGCAGGCCCGGCCTGCGGCTGCGCACCCGACCTCGCAGTGCCAACACATCCGACGCCGCAGGCCATCCAGGTGACGGTGGAGGTGGTGCAGACGCCGATGGACGCGACGCCATCCGCCTGCACGCCTCTACCAGCTGGCATGAGAGTCGTGGCCACCGTCCTCTCGGCGACCTCCCTGCGGCTGGAGGTGGAAGGACTGCGACCGGGCGAGAAGCCGGTGCTGGTCTTTGTAACCGGGGACTTCGATCACACGCGCCAGGTGGAGGAGATACCGACGGTGGCGGTCGGCCCCGACGGCCGCTTCGCAGCCGAGGTGGAAGGGCTGCGCGCGCTCCCCGGGTCGACGGAGAACCGCTGGCAGATCAAGGTGCTTCACGCCCGCGGCGTCGCGTGCGCGGAGGTCATGCTGCCGTCGATGACCGACGCGCCCCGCAACATCCCCACGCCATCGGCCAGGCCCAGCGCGACCTCGACGCAGATCCCCACGCCGCGCCCCGCCGCCTCCCCCACACCCACCTTCGCATCGGAGATCTACCCTCCTCCAGTCCCCTTCACCGGCGCAGGCGCGTGGGGCGGGCTCAGCGCCTGCCCCAACCCGTCGGGGCTCCAGCGCCGGGCGCTCTCCCATGAGCAGGCCGTGGAGATCGTCAACCTGTACGCGACGGGGGACGACCTTGCGCGCCGCCACGTCACTGATCCGGCGCTGTGGGAGAGCGTGGCGCGGTCCTTCGGGCGCATGGACGCCCCTATCCCCCCCGATTGGGTGAGCGAGCCCCGGCCAGCTCGCGCCTCGGACTACGCCTCTGCCTTGGGCACCCTGTGCGGACGGGAACTGATCGAGGCATCCTGGTGGGTGCGGGACTGCAGGGGCCCCTGCGCTGAGGTGCGATCCGCCTCGCTGCCCATTGACTTCTACCTGCTCTCGCGAGGTGGACAGTGGTTGATCTGGCTGGCTCAGCCGTAGTGCAGGCGGGCGAGAGCAGGCAAACCTCGCGAGCGCACTCATGTCCGCGACATTGACACGAATGGCCAAATCCAGGGTTCTCTCGCTGGCAGCGCCCTTCATCTTCCTTGGCCTGGCGTACCTGCTGGACCGCGCCTACGCCATCCCTCAACCAGGCTGCTTAGACCCCTTCTGGCTCTGCTGGTTCGGCAAGCTGGCGCTCAGCGGCGCCTTCGCCCTTCTCTCTTTCATCTACATCCGGATCACCTTCTCCACCCAGCCGTAGCGGGCCGCCGCGCCCCTCGCCTCGCTGGCGCTCGCCCTGATCATCATCCTCTACCCGTACATGGTGGCACGCCTCGCCCCCCCTTCCTGAGCCACCCCTCCTTAGCGCCGTTTCCCGCCCCTGGACGAGCTGCATTCCAGGCTCTTCGGGGCCGGCCCGCGCTCCTTCCTGACGCTCGCCGCATTGATGGTGACCCTCGGATCGCTCTATTCCTCGTGGCGCTATATGCGGCCTCCGCGCGGCTGAAGCCCATCCGCCGGTGGCACAGCCGGCGGCTGCTTCAAATCCTTCGGCGCGCCTGTAAAGGCCGGAGCATCGGCGTGGGCCCGTCGGCTCATGGTGCCCGACGCCGGCGTGGGCCCAGCATCGCAAGGGCCGGGATGCGCACGCGGTCCACTGCAGAGGCAGAGACACGGAGCCGGCAGTGCCTCCCATTCTGCCAGGACATCATCCAGCGGAGCGTGTATGGCATAGGGCGGAGGACCCGCTGAGTCATCGAATGAGAGAAGGGTGCGTTGGCCGATCGGCGACGCATCTGCAGGTTGATGCCCCCATTTCGTGAAGCCCGCTGCAACTGCATGGCCCGTGGCTGGGACCAAGGGCGTTGCCCCCCGGAATATTGGCCATGCTGGCGGATTCCGAGCAGCGCCTCACGCAAGCTTCCTGCGCAGCACGAGCCGGCGCGGGCGCACACATCCAGCGTCACCCCTTCGATCCGCCAGAGGCGCTGCGCACTCACGGGCCGATCGGGATGAACGTAACCTGCACGAGCGGATGGTCGGCACAACCATCCACGCTTTTCTCCGCGTATGATATATTCCGCTGACTGAATATGTTCTCCGCTATCCACACTCACACCGGCTGCAGCGCCTCAATGGGGGAATATCCTGAAACAATTGCAAGACCGCACGACTCGAGAAGCCCAAGATCGTCCCACTGTGGATGCCGACATGGTTTCGAAGCCTCCATCAGCGGCATCGAGGATCAGCAGCATGCTGCGCGCCATCGGGCAGCCGGTCCGCCTGCGCATATTGCTGGCGATCGGCAGGCGCGAGGCGTGCGTCTGTCACCTGGAAGCCTTGCTCGGCTTGCGTCAAGCCCACATCTCGCAGCAATTGATGGCCCTGCGCAAAGCCGGCATCCTCTCAGCCCGACGAGAAGGGCGGTTCATCTACTACCGGCTGAATGATCCCCGGTTGCTGGACCTGATTCAGATGGCCGGCCGGCTGGCGAAGATCCCTGAGACGGAGCTGAAGGCCCTGGTCCAGGCGGATCAGATCCCTCACTGCTGCTGCCCGAAATGCGTGGCGACGCTCGTGCCGCGCGTCGAGGGCGCCGATACGATGACAGTGTAGCCCCGGTCCATAGGAGCCGGGGCCGATTCCCGAGGAAGACATGAAGCAGCGCGTTCTGTTTCTCTGCACGGGCAATTCCTGCCGCTCTCAGATGGCCGAAGCGATCGTCAACACCAGCCTTGGCGACCTCTGGCAGGCGGCCTCTGCCGGGACAGAACCCGCGGGATACGTCCACCCGATGGCCCTCCGAGCTCTTGCCGAAATCGGTATCGAGCATCACGGGCGTTCCAAGCCTGTCGACGAGTTTCGCGACGCACCCTTCGATCTGGTGGTGACGGTGTGCCACTCGGCGTCCGAGGCTTGCCCGGTCTAGCTGGGGCAAGGAGCGCGAATGCACCTGGGCTTCCGCGACCCGGCGAAGGTCACGGGGGCGGAGGAGGCGATCATGGACGCCTTCCGCCAGGTGCGCGACGAGATCGCCCAGAAGGTGCCGCGACTGCTGGAGAATTGGATCCACGCACAAGCATAGGATCATACCCTCTGGAGGCAGTTGACCGTGTCCGAAAAGATCAGCCCATCGATGGCGCAGCCGGCCGGCGTGCTCAAGCAGCTTTCCAGCCTGGATCGCTACCTCACCTTGTGGATCTTCCTGGCGATGGCCGCCGGCGTCGGTGCAGGCTATTTCATTCCCGGCGTCGAAGCTTTCATCAGTCGCTTCCAAGCAGGCACGACGAATCTGCCCATCGCCATAGGGCTGATCTTGATGATGTACCCCCCGCTGGCAAAAGTGCGCTACGAAGAATTAGGGGATGTCTTTCGCGACTGGAAGATCCTGAGCTTTTCCCTGCTGCAGAACTGGGTCGTCGGTCCCGTTCTGATGTTCTCCCTGGCGATCCTCTTCCTGCGCCAGTACCCCGAATACATGGTCGGCGTGATCATGATCGGCCTGGCACGCTGCATTGCGATGGTGATCGTCTGGAACGACCTCGCCAAGGGCGACACCGAATACGCCGCAGGGCTGGTGGCCTTCAACAGCCTCTTTCAGGTCCTCTTCTACAGCGTCTATGCCTATGTCTTCATCACCATATTGCCCACCTGGTTCGGCCTGCAAGGCAGCGTCATTCATATCACCATCGGCGAAATCGCCAGCAGCGTGTTCATCTACCTGGGCATCCCCTTCATCGCCGGCTTCCTGACACGGCTGATCCTGGTGCGGATCAAGGGCAAGGCATGGTACGAGAGCCGCTTCGTTCCCAGGGTGAGCCCGATCACTTTGGTCGCCCTCCTGTTCACCATCGTGGTGATGTTCAGTCTGAAGGGCACCTTGATCGTTTCCATCCCGATGGACGTGGTGCGCATCGCTGTGCCTCTGGCTCTATATTTCGTGATCATGTTTCTGGTGAGCTTCTGGATGGGGCACAAGGCCGGTGCCGGCTATCCCCGGTCCACGACTCTGGCCTTTACGGCGGCCAGCAACAACTTCGAGTTGGCGATTGCCGTGGCCGTGGCGGTGTTCGGCATCGACTCCGGCGTCGCCTTCGCGGCGGTGATCGGCCCGCTGATCGAGGTGCCGGTGATGATCGCCCTGGTGAATGTGGCCTTCGCCTTTCAGCGGCGATATTTCAGCAGCCGCCCGGCGGTGACGGCTGGAGCCCTCTCGCCCGCTCGGCCGCACACGGACGGGGACTGAACGGCCGCGATCGCGAAGACCATCTCACCTCGCGATCTTTCGGCCAAGCGATTCGCTTCGGAGCACCGCAGCGCTTGCTGCAGGACATCCAGGCCGCCGAACAGGGTCCAATACACCCCAGATTCCTCGGCGAAGCGCGAGAATGGGCTTGCCCAGGCGCCGCAACTGTGCTACCATCTGGCTCACGATGAACGCTTACAGGCAGTCCCGCGCACACCATCACCACCACGTGCATCCCCGGCCCAACGACCGGTCAGGACTGCTTTAAGCCGCCGTCACATCTCAGTGATCAGGCCCAGCCCTCCTTGACCGGGAGGGCTGGTTTCATTATCCGAACAGGAGTCGTCATGCAGGAAAAGCGAGAAGACATTCGACTGGCACTGCCCAGCAAAGGCCGCCTGGCTCAGGGAGCGCTGGAGTTCCTGGAAGAAGCGGGGCTGCGCGTGCTGAAACCGAACCCGCGCCAGTTCGAGGCCAGCATCCCCGCCATGCCGGGCCTGGTAGTGCTCTTCCAGCGCGCCGGGGACATCGCCGTCAGCGTGCGCGACGGCAGCGTGGACTTCGGCATCACCGGCTGGGACGCCGTCGCCGAGCGCAATGGCACCGATGACCAGGTGCTGTCCCTGATCCGTGAACTGGGTTTCGGCGACTGCACCCTGAACGTGATCGTGCCTGAAGCCTGGCGGGATGTACGCACCATGGCGGACCTGGCCCGCCGCCGATCCGACCTGGGCCGCCCCCTGCGCGTGGCCACCAAATTCCCCAACCTGACGGCCTCCTTCCTGGGCGAGCACGGCCTGGCGGACAGCACGCTCATCCACGCCGAAGGGACGCTGGAAGTGGCCCCCGCCATCGGCTATGCAGACATGATCGTGGACCTGGTCTCCACGGGGACCACCCTGCGCGATAATCGCCTGCGCAGGCTGGAGGACGGCCAGATCCTGAGCTCCCAGGCCTGCCTGATCGCCAACCGCAGGGCCCTCAAGGAGCGCCCCGAGGTGCTGAGCATGGCGCAGTTGCTGCTGGAGTTCATCGTCGCCCACATGCGCGCCGCCGCCAACGTGGCTATCTTCGCCAACATGCGCGGCGAATCGCCGCAGGCCATCGCCGCCCGCATGTTCGAGCAGGATGTGATCGGCGGGCTGCAGGGGCCGACGGTCTCACCGGTGGTCACGCGCCAGGGCAATCAATGGTACGCCGTGCACATCATCGTGCCGCGCGACCGCCTGGCACAGGCCATCCAGGAACTGCGCGCCATCGGCGGCAGCGGTGTGGTGGTCACTCCGGTAACCTACATCTTCGAAGAGGAACCCCAGGCCTGCAAGGCCATGCTGGCCGCGCTGGAGGCATAGATGTTGAAGCTCTACGACATTCCCACCGCCCGCGAGACCATCCTGCGCCGCGACCCTCAGGGGGAGACGGCCTACCCCTCCGGCTTGCTGCAGAGCGTGGAGCGGATCTTTGGTGAGGGTATCGACCCGGAAGGGGCTGTATCCGTGATCCTGGATTCGGTCCGCCGCGAAGGCGATGCCGCCCTGCGGCACTGGTCGCAGCAACTCGACGCGGTCGCGCCGCGCGCCTGGCAGGTGCCCGCGGCGGAAATGGAGATGGCCTTCGACGCGCTGGCGCCCTCGCTGCGCGCCGCCCTAGAGCTGGCCGTGAAACGCATCCGTGCCTTCCACGCCCGCCAGCCCGTCACGAGCTGGACCACCGACGAGTTGGGAGGGCGTCTCGGTCAGCGTGTGACGCCCATCGGCCGTGTGGGGGTCTACGTCCCCGGCGGCAGCGCGCCGCTGCCCTCCTCGCTGCTCATGTCGGTCATCCCCGCTCAGGCAGCTGGCGTCCCCGAGATCGTGGTCTGCACGCCGCCCCGGCCAGACCCGGTCATCCTGGCCGCCGCCCACCTCTGTGGGATCGAAGCCGTCTATCAGGTGGGCGGGGCCCAGGCCCTGGCAGCCATGGCCTTCGGCACCGAAAGCATCCCCAGGGTGGACAAGATCGTCGGCGCCGGCGGCCTCTTCGTCACCCTTGCCAAGCGCCATTTGTATGGCCAGGTAGGCCTGGACGGCCTGGCCGGCCCCACCGAGACGATGGTCATCGCCGACGAGAGCGCCCGCCCGGCGTGGGTGGCCGCCGATCTGCTGGCCCAGGCCGAGCACGACCCCCTGGCCAGCGCCATCCTGCTCACGCCGAGCCGCGAGCTGGCCCAGGCGGTGCAGGCCCAGGTGGCGCGGCAGTTGGAGAGCCTCAGCCGGGCGGAGATCATTGCCCAATCGCTGGAGCGCCGCGGCGGCGTGGTCCTCACGCCCGACCTGGAGACGGCCGCCAGCCTGGCCGACGAGTTCGCGCCCGAGCACCTGTGCCTGGCCGTGAGCGATCCGGCCGCGCTGGCCGACCGCATCCACAACGCCGGCGGGCTGTTCCTGGGCGAGCGCTCCTTCGAGGTGCTGGGCGACTACGTGGCCGGCCCGAGCCACGTGATGCCCACCGGCGGCACGGCGCGCTTCGCCTCGCCGCTCAACGTGCTGGACTTCATCAAGATCACCAGCATCATCGCATTGGACGACGTGACCTGCCGGGCGCTCTGCGAACCCGCCGCCGAGATCGCCCGCGCCGAGACCCTTTCGGCCCACGCTGCGTCGGCCCGCATACGGCTGGAGGGAGAAGGGTGAAGGCCGTCGATCTCATCCGCCGCCACGTGCGGGGCATGGACCCCTACCAACCCATCGAGCCCTTCGAGGTGCTCTCGGAGCGCCTGGGCCTGGATCCGGCGGCCATCATCAAGCTGGACGCCAACGAGAACCCCTACGGCCCGCCGCCGGCCGTGCGGCAGGCCCTGGGCGCCCTGCGCTATCCGCACATCTACCCTGATCCGGAGAGCCGCGCCCTGCGCCGCGCCCTGGCCGGGCACAGCGGGCTGCCCATGGAAAACCTGCTGGTGGGCGCCGGGGCCGACGAGCTCATCGACCTGATCATGCGCCTCTTCCTCGAGCCGGGCGAGGCGGTCCTCATCTGCCCGCCCACTTTCGGCATGTATGCCTTCGACGCCGCGCTGCAGGGAGCGCGCGCGCTGGCCGTCCCGCGCCGGGCCGACTTCAGCCTGGACCTGGAAGCCATCGAAGAGACCGTCCGAAGAGAGCGCCCCAAGCTACTCCTGCTGCCCTCGCCCAACAACCCCGACGGCGGCCTGGTCCCGCCCGAAACCCTGGAGCGCCTGCTGGCGCTGCCGCTGGTGGTGGTGCTCGACGAGGCCTACGTGGAGTTCGCGCCTCCCGGCAGCAGCCGATTGAGCTCGGTCCCGCGGCGCGAGAACCTGATCGTGCTGCGCACCTTCAGCAAGTGGGCGGGGCTGGCCGGGCTGCGCGTCGGCTACGGCGCCTTCCCCGCTTCGCTCATGCCGCACCTGTGGAAGATCAAGCAGCCCTACAACCTGAACGCGGCGGCCAACGCCGCCGCCCTGGCCGCACTGCAGCACGTCGACGAGCTGGAAGCCATCGGGGCGCGCATCATCGCCGAACGCGAGCGGCTCTTCGGCGAACTACAGGCGATCCCCTGCCTCGACCCCTACCCCTCCCAGGCCAACTTCGTCCTGTGCCGCGTGCGCGGGTTGCAGGCCGGTGAGTTGAAAGCCTCCCTGGAACGGGAAGGGATCCTGGTGCGCCACTTCGACAAGCCGGGGCTGCGCGACCACATCCGCATCACCGTCGGCCGCCCCGAACAGACCCAGGCGCTGCTGGCCGCGCTGCGCCGCCGGGCCAATTCATAGGCCGGCGAGGAGAGACGAGCATGCGAGAATCGCAGATCGAGCGCAAGACCACCGAGACCGAAATCTCCCTGCGCCTCAACCTGGATGGAACCGGCCAGGCCGAGATCCAGACGGGTGTGGGCTTCCTGGATCACATGCTGCGCCACGTCGCGCTGCACGGCCTTTTCGACCTGCAGCTCGAGGCGCGCGGCGACCTGGAAGTGGACGCGCACCACACCGTCGAGGACTGCGCCCTGGCCCTGGGCCGGGCCTTCGACCAGGCATTGGGCGACCGCAGCGGCATCCGCCGCATAGGCTCGGCCCTGGTGCCCATGGACGAGGCGCTGGCGCAGGTAGTGGTGGACCTCTCCGGGCGGCCCTACACGGTCTTCAAGTCCGCCTGGAACGGGCCGGCCGTCGGCGCGCTTCCCACCAGCCTGATCGAACATTTCTTCCAGTCCTTCGCCGTCGCAGCGCGCGCCAACCTGCACGCCGAGGTGCTCTACGGCCGCGACGACCACCACCAGGCCGAGGCGCTCTTCAAAGCCCTGGGCCGCGCGCTGGAAGCCGCCACGGGGTTGGACCCGCGCCGCACGGGAAACGTCCCCAGCACCAAGGGAACGTTGGAGTGATCAGGGAACAGGGTCTTGAGACTTGAGACTTGAGACTTGTGTCCTAAACCCGGGAGAAGACCATGCTCGCACTCATCGATTACGGCGCTGGCAACCTGCGCTCCGTCCAGAAGGCCCTGGAGGCCGCCGGGGCACCGGCGCGGCTCGTCTCGGAGCCGCAGGCCCTGGCTGGAGCGGAGAAGATCGTGCTGCCCGGCGTGGGCGCCTTCGGAGACGGCATGCAGGGTCTGAAGGACCGCGGCCTGCTCGCCTCGCTGCTCGAGGCCGTCGCTGCGGGCACGCCATTCCTGGGCATCTGCCTGGGGATGCAACTGCTCTTCGAGGAGAGCGAGGAGGACGGCCCGCAGCAGGGCCTGGGGCTGCTGCCGGGAAGGGTGCGCCGCTTCCCAGCCGGTGAGCTCAAGGTGCCGCACACCGGCTGGAACCAGCTCCTGCCGGCCCGCGAGAGCCCCCTGCTGGCCGGGCTCGAGCCCGGGGCCTACGCCTACTTCAACCACGCCTACTATTGTGAAGCGCGGCCCGCGGAGGTCATCGCCTACACCGAATACGGCCTGCGCTACGCCTCCGTCGTGGGCCGTGAGCGCATCTACGGCGTCCAGTTCCACCCCGAGAAGAGCCAGCAGGTGGGGCTGAAGATTCTGCGCAACTTCGTGGAGGCCGGCTGATGACGGATTTCATTTTGTATCCCGCCATCGACCTGCGCCAGGGCATCGTGGTCCGCCTGCGCCAGGGGGCCCCTGAACGCCAGACCGACTACGCGGACGACCCGGGCGCCGTGGCCCGCCAATGGGTGCAGCAGGGCGCGACCTGGCTGCACGTGGTGGACCTGGACGGCGCCTTCGGCCAGGAGAACTCGGCCAACCGCGGCGCGCTGCAAGCCATCCTGGCCTCCGGAGCCCGCGTCCAGTTCGGCGGCGGCCTGCGCGACATGGATGCCCTGGCCGCCCTGCTGGAGCTGGGGGCGGCGCGCGCCGTGCTGGGCACGGCGGCCGTCGAGGACCCGGAACTGGTGCGCCGGGCGCTGGAGCGCTTCGGCCCTGAGAGAATCGCGGTGGCCATGGACCTGCGCCAGGGCCGCCTGCAGGTGCGCGGCTGGCTGCAGCAGGCCGAGCCCGAAGCGCTGGACCTGGCGCGCGCCTTGCGCGAGATGGAGCTGGAGACGGTCATCGTGACCGACGTTCGCCGCGATGGCACGGGGCAGGGACTGAACGTGGAGCTGGCGGCCGACATCGCGGGCCAGACCGGCCTGGCCGTGATCGCCTCGGGGGGCGTGCGCGATCTCGAGGACCTGCGCCGGGCGCGAGAGGCGGGCCTGGCGGGGGCCATCATCGGTCGCGCCCTTTACGAAGGCCAGATCG
>JAJRUD010000186.1 GCA_024277995.1 Chloroflexota bacterium | reverse complement strand
TGATCAGGTAGATGCTGGTGGCGGTGTTACCGGGATCATCGCCGAAGCGCTTGATCTCGCGCAGGCTGTCGTCGGAGAACTTCGCCGGGAAGTTACAGCGTTCGCAGGTTTCGCGCGCCGGCCGCAGGTCGCGGGCCATGATGGGGTACTCGTACTCCTTGAAGAGCAGCGAGACGACGTGCTTGAGGTCGCCGGCCTTGCGGGTCACGCGAGTGGCGATGAAACCGCGCCCGATGTGGCACTCCACGCAGGCGACACGGGCGTGAGGTGACACCAGATATCGCGTGTACTCGGGCGGCATGGTGTGGCAGGCGGTGCCGCAGAACTCGGGGGAGTTGGTGTACTCCCAGGCATAGGCACCGGAAATCAGCAGGGCCAGGCTCAGGACCCCGAGGATGGTGTAGGGAAGCAGCCGGATCCAGAGCGGCGCTCCATGCGGCGGGAAGAAGAAATCGTGCAGGTGTTCTTTCACGGTGCCCATCGCATTGGCTCCCTCGGGGCCGTCAGGGCCCAAACCTCCCGGATAACCTGCGAAATATATACCCGGCTGCGTGCCCTGGCGAGCGCGGCAGCCGCTCGCGGAGATGCCAGTTGGAAAGCGCCTGGCGGGCGATCTGCGGTCTGTCGGGTGCGGTCGGACGCGTTTGTGTCGTGCTCAACGCTCGGGCGCGCCGGCTTCGATCCAGGCCCGCACCAGAGCCAGCTCCTGCCCGGTGAGTTGGCCGGGATGGTCGCCGGTGGCTTGCACGATCACCAGTCGGCTGGCGGCGGGGTCGCCGGGCACGATGGCCGGCCCGCTCTTCCCACCGGCCAGGGCGCCTTCGTATTCGGCCAGGTCCAGGCCGCCCACCTTGGCGGTGCCGTGACAGCTGCCGCACTTCTCCGCGAAGAGATCGGCGAAGCCGTCCTCCCAGGTCGTTGGGGCGCCTGCCGGCGGCGGCTTGGTAGGCAGGGGGGTCGGCAGTGGCGTGGGCGTGAGCGGCACGTAGACCACAACGTCCTCGGCGGGTGGGATGGTGGTGATGGCGGTGTGCTCGTATGAAGTGAAGAAATAGACCCCCACGAGCATCGAAGCCGCCAATAGAGAGTATATAGGAAGGAAGATACGGCGCCTGCGGGCGACAGCCGCCGGGTCGAGCGGGCGCGGGCTGACGCCGGCTTTCAGGTCTGCCAGTTCCAGCGGATGCTCTTCGAGCATCTCCTCCTCGCTGAGATAACCGGTGAACATGCTCTTGTTGAATTGGCGCAGGTGCACGTGGTAGCTGTGCCAGACCAGAATGGCCAGCACGGCCAGCACGGCCTCGCCGCCGTGGGCGGCCTTGGCGGCGGGCACGAATTCACCGGGCAGCAGGCGGGTCGTGGCGATGGGGTTCCACATCATGAAACCGGTGACGGCCATCACCACGGTCCCCCACACCAGCGCCCAGTATTCGACCTTCTCTTCGAAGGTATAGCGCCCCTGCAAGGGGCGTTCGCGGCTCAGCCCCAGGTTGTTGAGGAAAATCTGCCATCCGGCGCGCAGGTCTTGCAGGGAGAGCAGGATGCTGGGTGGCTGATGCAGCACGAAGAGACGGTACCCCACCGCGCCCAGGTGGTAGATGGCTTCCAGCATGAGCACCACTGCGAAGATGTGGTGGATGGCGCGCACGGTTTCGATGCCGCCCAGCAAGGCGATGATGGCCTCGGATAAGCTGGCCATGGCGTATTTCTGGACCAGGCCGGTGATGGCCAGGATGGTGAAGCTGACCATCGTGACCGCGTGCTCGATGCGCTGCGAGGCAGGGAAGCGCAAGATCCGGCGTGGCTCACCCATGGCGCGCCTCCTCGCGACGGCGGTTTCTCAGGCGTCGCACTGCATCCGAGAGGACGAAGATGGACATGCCCCCGATGAGGGTCGGGATGAGGATTTCATAGAAGAGGTTGACGTAGTACACCAGGGGGGAATGTTCCGGGCTGGGGCGGTAGTGGCTCAGCCAGGCGCTGGGGAAATTGGTGGTGGCGTCCGGATGGCATTTGCGGCAGGTCTGCACGAGGTTCTGCTTGATGACGGTGCTCCCCGGGTCGTCCGGCGGCAAGATGTCGTGCACGCCATGGCAATCGATGCACACCGGCTTGTTAGTCTCCTGGCCCGGGGCGGTCTTCTCGAAGAGTACCACGGTGGTGCCGTGGAAGTCGGCCACGTAGGTATCGAAGACGTCGGTGCTGATGGCGTACTTATCCATCAGCTCGGAGTCGCCGTGGCAGCGGGCACAGATGAGCGGTGAATAGAGCCGGAAGGGGCCGCCGGAGGGGCCCTGGACGTTGTGTACGCCGTGGCAGTCGATGCAGGTGGGCACGTCGGGGTTGCCCTCTCCGATGAGCGCCGCTCCGTGGACGCTGTCTTTGTAGCGCGCGTAGATCTCCGAGTGACAGCGCTGGCAGGTTTGCGGGATGCGCGTGCGCGGCTGGTCGGGAGGCCCGATGTCGTGGGCGCCGTGGCAGTCGGTGCACACTGCGGCCTGTTGGTTGCCGGCGGCCAGGGCGCGCTGATGGACGCTGTCCAGGGTGGCCTGGTACTTCTCCTCGTGGCAGCGAGCGCAACTGGTGTACATCTGCAGCGTGAAGTCGCGCCGGGTGGTCGCCATCTGTTCGGGGTGCGGGAAGCCGGAGATGTCGGTGTGGCACTGCACGCAGGCGTAGCCCAGACGGCCGTGGGTGGAGGTCTTGAAGGTGACCCGGTCGACGGTGAGGTAGAGGATCTCCCCCGATGGCAGGGTGATCTGCATGCCGGGGGTATCGTGGCAGGCCAGGCAGGTGTCGTCGTCCACGCCCCCCTGGCTGGCCGGCGCGGGCAGTCCCTGCGCGGCGGCCGCGGGGTGCGACAGGGCGACAGCGGCGATGGCGGCGGCCGCCAACACGATCGCGGTCATCAGCGTGAGAGTATGACGAAGGCGCATGCTTCCACTCCTGCCCGGGCCAGCGCGGCGTGCGAGCCGGGGCCAAGCCCGGCCCGCACTGACCTCGACGCGCATGGCTGGTTATGGCCGCGCGTGGTAGTCGGCGGCGAAGGCTGCCAGTTCCTCCACCGAGCGTGCCGAGGCCCCGCCCCCCTCGATGTGGCAGCGCTGGCAGGCGTAGGCGATAGTGATGTACGGCATCGTCACACTGCCGTCCTCGCTGAACTGCGGGGCGTTGGGGTCGACGTTAATGCCGAAGAGGTGCGAGGAGATGTCACCGGTAAAGATGTCCAGGTTGCCCCAGGCGGACTTGGCCATGGGGGCCATGTGGCAGTCCTCGCAGGTCACGCCCACGGCCGTCATGGTCTCGGATTTCTGGTTGGCGGCGGCGTTGAAGTGGCAGTCCTGGCAATCGTTCCAGATGCCCTTGTCCGGGTTGAGTTCCTCGTCGGCGTAGAGAGCGCTGGCGTGCGGGTCGTGGCAGGCGACGCAGCCGATGGCGAAGTGCTTGGACGCGTAGAGTTCCTCCGCCTGTTCGTGGTGCTTGGTGAAGCCGCCCTTGGCGTCGATCTCGTCCACCGAGCCGCGGATGTGGCACTCGCCGCAGAGCTGCGCCGTGCGGTCGATCTTCAGGGCGAAGCCGTAGGGATCGGAAGCGTGGTTGCTGCCCGGCCCGTGGCAGCGCTCGCACTGGATGCCGGGCTCGGCCCAGGTGCCGACCAGGCCTTCCAGGCCGTCCTGGTTGCCCTCGGGTTTGTAACCCGTGGTGTGGCAGGTGCCGCATGTATAGGGCTTCTCCTGCCCGGCGTGGTAGGCCACCCATCCGGCGTCCTTGCCCACCTCTTCATTGGCGAAGTTGTACTGGGTGGTGGCGTTCTCGTCGCCGGTGATGATGTAGCCATTCTTGTCGATGAAGCGCGCCTTCCAGCCGAATCCGCCAATGACGTAGGTTACGTCATCCCAGGTGTAGCCTTCCGGCGGGTTGGGGACCTCGCTGTAGGGGTACTCAGGCGGCTTGCCGTCCACGACCTTGTTCAGCTTGTAGGGGTGTCCCGACAGCATGAACTTCTTGTAGACGTCTTCATGGCAGCCGGAACACGTGGCGCTGCCCACGTACTCGGCACCTGCCGCGGCCTCTCCCGGTGGCCCGGCCGGGCCTTGCGGCCCTTCGGGTCCGGGAGGCCCGGCTGGTCCCGCAGGCCCGGCAGGGCCCTGGGGGCCGGCGCAGGCTGCCAGCAGGAGCACTCCTGCGGCCAGCAGGCCTAGCAAAAGCAAGACTTTCCCTCGCATGGTATTCTCCTCGCTCAAATATCCGCGCGTTGGGATGAAAGGGCTCTGTGTTCCCCTGGTTCACCTCCTTCCCTGTGAAATACCGCATGGACTCCAGGGATCGTCCGGCGCTCAGCCCGGTGAAGCTCCGGGGATCATGGGGGAAGCACCCCAGGGCATGGGGTGTTTGACCCAATCCTCTGACTTATTATCGGCCAGTCGTGGCCCCAGGCATTAGTGAAGGCCATCACAGGCGGGGCTGACTAATGTCACATTAATCTTTCGCGAAGCCATGTTGGCATAACAGGGTAGGGGTTGAGAGGGGAGATCCATCCGCCACTCCGGGACGGAGCTGGGGCGGCGTGTGGAGGTGGGCCCGGTCAGGTGCGGGGAGTCATGGCTCCCAGGAGCGGAGGAGTTCGACGATGTCCGTCACCTGCGGGCACGTCAGCCGGCCCTCGAAGCCGGTCATGGCCGTTCCGGGTCGGCCGGCCAGGAGGAATGCGGCCAGGTCGGCGTCGCTTTGGTCGGCCACGAAGGTGTTCTGCAGCAGCGCCGGGCCGATGCCGCCCTCGCCCTACGCGCCATGGCAGGCAGCGCAATTGGCGCCGACGGGCGCCTCGCCGTTCTCGGCGTCGGCGCCGGCGGTTGTGTGGGTGCCTCGGTGAGTTGTTCCTGCTAGGCGTATGCCGCGGCGACGAGCGCCATCGGCAACAACGTAGGCGCGATCCAAAACGATCTGCCTTTCATAATCCCCTCCCAAAGGAATGAAACTGCGGTGTCGGGCATTGTCACAAGAGATGTTCTTTATTGGGCCGTCCCTCCTTCTCCCATGGCTTGCTACGGCTCGCTGCTCATGGGGTGGGGGTCTTTGCTCTAGGGCGCGAGCGAACCCAGGTAGGTGAGCACCTGCCAGCGCGCCTCTTCAGATAACGAGTTGCCAAAGGGAGGCATTGCTCCCTGGCCGTCGGTGAGGATGCAGTAGTAACTCCCGGGGTTGGCCTTCAGGTCGGCACCCACGGCGGGGGAGGTGAAGTCGGGTGTGTTGGGCAAAACGCCGCGGGCATCCTGCCCGTGGCATGCGGCGCAGGTGGAGGTGAAGATCTCCTGGCCGGCCTGCTGCGCGGCGGCGTCATCCCAGGCGAGGGGGTTGTTCTGCGTAAGGTCGCAGGCGGCCGCCGTCGCGGTGGGCGGCGCAGGCGTGATCGCGGTCACCTCCCCGGGCAGCGCGGGGTCATAGGTGAAGGTGCGGATGTAGTCGATCACCGCCCAGCGGTCGTCCTGGCTGAGGCGCGACTGCCAGGAAGGCATGGAGCCGCGTCCCTGGGTGATGGTCAGGTACAGGTCGCGCGGCGCCAGGTTGTCCATCAGGCGCAGGTCGGTGAAATCGGCGGAGCCGAGCAGTTGGCCGGAGCCGTCCTCGCCGTGGCATGCGGCGCAGTTCTCAAGGAAGATCTGTTCGCCCTTGGCGAGCGTATCGGCGTCGGTGGCCAGGCGCCAGATGTAGAAGACCACGTCCCAGATTCCGTCGGAGGAGAGGTCATCCTTGAAGGAGGGCATGTCGCCGCGTCCCTCGGCTACGGCGGCGTAGAAAATGGCAGGTGCTTCGCCGCGCATGTAATCCAGGTCGCGGAAGTTGCGGGCCGCCGGCACCACGCCGTTGCCGTCCACGCCGTGGCACTGGGCACAGCTCGCGTTGTAGATCTTCTGACCCTCCAGGGCGGAGGGCAGCCGGGCCGGATAGCTGAGGCGGGCGAAGGATTCGGTCGGCGTGGGTTCGAGGGGGGCGGCGCTCTCGGTCGCCGGCGCAAGGGTGGGAATGGGTGTGGGACCTTCCGGCAGGCGGCTGGAGGGCGGCGCGCCGCAGGCCGCGAGGCCCAAGGCGAGGGTCAGGATGAGAGCGGCCCATAGGGTCAGCGTTCTTCTCTGCATAGTGGCTGTCTCCTACTCACTCTGGGCCTGGTCGGCCAAGGTGCGCACGTAGTTGATCACGTCCCAGCGCTCCCGCGCGGTCAAGTTTTCGGCCAGGGGGGGCATTTGGCCGAAGCCTTGCAGGATGACCAGGTAGACGGAGCCGTCGAACTCGCCGCCGGCGGCCGTCCCTCCCAGATCCTGGGGGATGCGCTGGAAGTAGCGTGCCAACGGCCCATCGCCGCGCCCCTGAGATCCGTGGCAAAGCGCGCAGTTGATGTCGTAGAGTATCTGCCCGCGCTGCAGGGAGACCTCGTCGGCGGGGACGGGGTTGGTGGGGAATTCTTCGGGAATGACGGCCTCACCCTGCATGGGCACGGCGCCCTCGGGTGGGGCCAGCCTGGGCCCTTCCTGGTAGCCCACCGCCAGGTTATTAACCATGTCGGTCGGAATGGGGATGCGGATGATCTGGTAGGTGAAGAGCAGCCCCAGGATAAAGGGAGAGAGGACCAGGCCGATGATGATCAGGCCGCGTCGCGCTCGTGTGCTCACAGCGGTTGCCTCTCCGGTCGCTGAATGTGGTGCCCGCCGTGCTGTTCGAAGATCTGGCGTACCTTTTCCTCCAGGGAGGGTGGGTACTCCACCAGCACGGCCAGGTGCCCGTCGGTCACCAGCTTGTGGTAGTACTTGTGTCCGAACTCGGGGAAGTCCATCTCCCAGAGCACGCCCAAGAAAGTCGAGACGATGGTGGCCATCATGGTGAAGACGAAGGTGATCACCGCCGCGGGGGGGAAGCCCACCGCGGGATGGCCGCCCACGTCCAGGCGGTAGAGGTGGGGCGTGATCACGGACAGGAACAGGCCGAAGATGAATCCGGCCAGCGCGCCTGCCAGCACGATATGAGGAAGGCGCAGCCACTCGACGTGGCGGCCGATCGCCCGCTCTGGGTAGGGCACGCCGGTGATCACCTTGATCTTGTGGTCCAGGACGCCCAGTTCGTGCAGGGCGTCGATGGCCTCGGCGGTGTCGGTGGATTTATGGAAAAGGCTCATCAGCAGTGGTGCGTCTGCCATACCGGCCTCCTATTCGATCTCTGCCGCGGTGGGCACCAGCAGGCGTCCGATGCGGCGCAGGCTGTAGCGCAGGCGCCCTTCCTTGATCTCCCACACGGGTACGTAGGGCACGATGCGGGAGAAGAGCAGGTAGAGCAGGATGAAACCGGCGAAGGTCATGGCGACGATGCTGACCTCAACCCAGGTGGGCCTGTAGCTGCCCCAGTCGAAGGGCAGGTAGTTGCGCTGCAGGTTGCCGACGACGATGAGCACGCGTTCGGTGAACATGCCCACGTTCACCAACAGGGTCAGCGCCAGCAGCATCTTGGTGTTGGTGCGGATCTTGCGGAAGGCGAGCAAGATCACCGGCAGCACGTTGGCCACCATCTGCAGCCAGAAGAAGGGCGCCAGCTTGCCGGAGATCTCGTCATGGATCAGTTCCATGATCACCGGGTCCTTGCCGTACCATTCCACGATGAAGCCGGCGAACCAGAGGTAGATCCATCCCATGCCGGCCACCATCACCAATTTGCCCAGGGCGTCGAAGTGCTCGGCCCGGAGGAACTCCTGCAGGCGCATACCGCTGCGTACGACGACCAGGATCGTGGCCAGGGCGGCAAGCCCGGAATAGACCGCGCCCATGACGAAATAGGGTGCGAAGATGCTGCTGTGCCAGCGGGGCTGGATGGTGACGGCGAAGTCCCAGGACACGATGGAGTGCACCGAGAGGAAGACCGGGATGATCACCACCGAGAAGATGCCCAGGGCGCGGTGCAATTTATGCCACTCGCCTTCGGTGCCGCGCCAGCCGAGGGCAAAGGTCCGATAGAGCTTATAGCGCCAGCCTTTGGTGTGATCGCGAGCCATGGCCAGGTCGGGGATCAGTGCCAGGTAGAGGTAGAGGGAGGAGCCGATCAGGTAGGTGAAGATGGCCACCATGTCCCACATCAGGGGCGACTGGAAGTTGGGCCACATGAAGCGGTTGTTGGGGTAGGGGATCATCCAGTAGAATTTCCAGACGCGTCCCAGGTGGATGAGGGGATAAAGGCCGGCCATCATCAGGGCGAAGGCGGTCATGGCCTCGGCGCCGCGCGTGATGGGGCGGCGCCAATCGGCCTTGAGCAGGCGCAGCACGGCCGATATCATGGTGCCGGCGTGGCTGATGCCCACCCAGAACACGAAGGTGGCGATGAACAGGCCCCAGTACACCGGGCGGTTGATCCCGGCGGCCCCCAGGCCGTAGTAGACCATATAGCCCCATGCGTACAGCCCCCAGGCGACGATGGCGCCCAGCACGGCGACTGCGATCCAGAATCTGGGCCCGGTCTCCATCATGGGGCGCAGCACGGCCTCGTTGATCTCCCAGTCCTTGCGCTGGGCCAGCAGCAGCCGCCCCTCGTACTCGTCCCGCAGGTCGGGTGAAAGCTCTGCCATCTCTTCCTCGCCCGCGATGGGGGTCTGATCAGACATTCGTCTCGCCTCCCTTGAGGTAGATGACGGCCGGATCGGTGCCCAGGAAATCCAGCAGGCGGAAGGCCCGGCGGCTGCGAGCCAGCTGGCTGACGCGGCTGTCCGGGTCGTTCAGGTCACCGAAGACCAGCGCCGAAGAGGGACAACTCTGCGCACAGGCCGGCTGGATTTCGCCGTCGTGCACATCCCGCCCTTCCGCCCCCGCGTCCAGCTCGACGCGGCGGATGCGCTGAACGCAAAAGGTGCATTTCTCGATGATGCCGCGCGAGCGGGTGGTGACATCCGGGTTGAGCTGTTGGTCCAGCGGCTCAGGGAATTGCGGCCTGAACCAGTTGAAGGTGCGGACCTTGTAGGGGCAGTTATTGGCGCAGTAGCGGACGCCGATGCAGCGGTTGTACACCTGGGCGTTCAGCCCTTCGGGCGTATGGTAGGTGGCGAACACCGGGCAAACCGGCTCGCAGGGGGCCTGGGTGCACTGCTGGCAGAGCAGCGGCATGAAGCGTGCCTTGACGTTGGGGTACTCACCCTCCCAGTAGCGCTCGACGCGTATCCAATGCATGGAACGTCCGCGCGCCGACTCCTCCTCACCCACCACCGGCACGTTGTTCTCGGCGTGGCAGGCCACCACGCAGGCCTGGCACCCCGTACAGCGGTCCAGGTCGATGACCATGCCCCAGCGGCGCACGCCTTCCTCTGGGGGGGTCTCCTCAACGGATGTTTTCGCGGCCTTCGCCATCGAGATCCTCCAATCGTGCAAGCGGTCTCACCGCTCCTACCTTCTCAATTCGCACGCGCGTCGCGCCGAAGGCGAACCGGCCGGCTTCGCCCGCGGCCGCAGGGCCCAGCAGATCGATCACCTTCGCCCCGCGCCCGGCGGCGAAGCGGCCGTAGTCCTGATGCCCCTGGCCGGTGGGGATGGCCACCGTGTCGGGCCGGATGCCGGGGTAGACCACGACGGCGGCCTGCAATTTCCCGAAGGGTGAAATGACCTTGACCAGGTCGTTGTCATCCACGCCCAAATCCCGGGCGGTCTCAGGGTTGAGTTCGATCCAGGTGTTCCAGCGGGCGGTGGTCATGGGGTCGGGCGTCTCCTGCAGCCAGGGTTGATTGGCGCCGCGGCCGTCGCTGAGAGTGATCGAGGGATAGGGAACCAGATGGAAGGGGTATTGCTCGACGGCGCCGCGGTATAAGGGCAGGGGAACGTGGATGGCGGTCCGTGACGACCGTACGACCTCGGGTTCGCGCCGGATGGCGCGTTTGGACCACCAGCCGCCGAACTGGCGCCAACGGCTCCAGAAGCCGGCCGGGGTGCGGGCGTCGTAGGCGCTCACGCTGTTGTCGTGGAGCTGGGCGCTGCTCTCCTCCAGGAAGGACACTTCGTCGGGCCAGGGCAAAGCCTGCGCCGCGTCGCCGCCCAGGCGCGCCGCCAGGGCCAGGAAGACATCGCCGGTGGCGCGCGTGTCGTAGAGCGGCTCCATCACGGGCTGTTGGCCGCTGATCACGGGGCGGTCGGCGCCCGGTGTGACCAGCTGGTATCCCCAGCCCTCCAGGTAGGTGTGGTCAGGCAATACCAGGTCGGCCTGTACGGCGGTCTCGTCGACGAAGGGACTGAAGGAGATCACGAGCGGCACCTGGGCCAGGGCTTCCTGGAAGCCGACCCAGGCGGGAAGTTCGTAGACGGGGTTCGTGCCGTGGATGAGCAGCACTTCGACCTCGCCGGCCTGCATGCGCTCGATCAGGCGTTCCACCTGAGCGAAGCGCGAGGGCAGGACGGGTTTGGCGAAGCGCTTGGCCGGGACGGGTTGCGGCAGGAAGAGCCCGCCCTCGCGGCCCAGGCGGCGCATGACCACATTGAGGGCCATCACGGCGTCCATGGCCTGCGGGCCGTTGGTGTGGCCGGCCAGGTGGCCGCCGGGGATGGCGACCTGGCGTTCTGCATCGGCGAAGATGCGCGCCAGGCGCATCATCTCCTCGGCCGGGATGCCGCTGGCCTCTACGGCGTCGCTCACGTTGATGTTGCGGTACAGGTGGGCGTGCTCCCGGTGTCGCCCCACGCGGCCCAGGTTCTCCTCGACGATCAGGCGCCCCAGGGCCAGGGCGACCAGGCCCTCGGTGCCGGGCTCGACCGGGATCCACTCGTCGGCCGAGGCCGCCGTGGCGGACAGGCGCGATTCGAACTGCACCAGAAAGCCGCGGCCGCCCAGGCGTCCCTGGCGCATCTGGCCGTAATCGACGCTCTGCGCCACGGGGGACATCCAGGTTTCGAGGAAGTTGGCGCCGAAGGAGAAGATCACGTCGGCGTTGGCCAGGTCGTAGATGGGCAGGTTGACCTCGCCGAACCAGCGCTCGGCCAGCGCCGCGCTCTCGGCGCGCCCCTCCATCGCGGTGTGCAGGTCGAAGATCAGTGGGGGCGGCGCGCCCAGGGCCTGCAGGAAGCGCGTCCAGATGGCGTGCAGGTGATCTGGTGGCATGCCGGCCAGCAGAGCCAGCCGGCGCGGGTCCTGCAACCCCTGGATGGCCGTTGTGAGTTCAACGAGAGCTTCCTCCCACTGGATGGGCTGGAAGACCCGCGAGCCGCGGCCGCCGGACTGGCGCACCGCGTTCTTCAGCCTGTCAGGGTTGTAGACGGCCTGCAGGCCGGCCTGGCCGCGGGCGCAGAGCTTGCCGCGGTTGAGCGGGTGAGCGGGGTTGCCCTCGATCTTGCGCGGCCGCCCGTTGATGACGCGCACGATGATGCCGCAGCCGGCCGGGCACTGGCGGCAGGTGCTGGCGAACCAGGTGGCGCGTCCAGGGAGCTCTTCCTCGGGCGGGCGCACGAAGGGTTCCAACGCCACGCGCCGCACCGTGGGGCTCAGCCCGGTGGCGGCACCGGCGCCAGCGGCGATCTTGAGAAAACCTCGACGTGTGAGTCCTTTCGCCATCGCGTTTCCTTCTCACTTGTGACAGGCTAGACAATCGGTAAGCCGGGCGACCTTCTCTTCGGGCTGCTGCAGGTGGCAGCTCAGGCACCAGCCCATGTCCATGTTGGCCACCGGGCGGGCCGCGTCCATCTGCGCCACCTCGCCGTGGCAGGTCTCGCAATTGATCCCCGCCCCCAAGTGGGGCTGGTGGCTAAAGAAGACGAAGTCCGGCATGTCGTTCACGGCCTGCCATGGGATGGGCTCGGCGCGCTCCCAGTAGCCGAGCACGCGTTGGACCTCCGGGCTCTCGGTCTTTATGGTCTGGTGGCAGCCGGCGCAACGTTGTACGGAGGGGATCCCTGCCACGTCGGAGCGCATGGGGCTGGCGTGACAGAACAGGCAGGGGACTTCAGCCTGAGCGTGGATGCTGTGCTTGAAGTCGATGGGCTGCTCCGGCGCGCCGGAGGCGTCGCGCTGCCTGATGACCACGGCCCCGGCCAGCAGGATCACAATGCCAACGATGATCAGCGGCCAGAAGCGCCGGTAGGAGGGTCGCGCGCTGCTTTCCTCAGTCATGGGCTCCCTCATCTGGCTTGTCTTGGGGGACGGCGTCTATGAGCAGACGCAGCAGATCTTTCGCGTTCTTTACCGTCAGGTGCTCATGGCGGTAGTAATTCAGTTCGTTGTGGGAGAGGCTCAATCGGATCACCTGCGAGCCCGAACGCAGCATGGCCAGCGTCTCCTCGTTCTCCTCCTCGCCGTCGGAGGCCTCCACGATGACCACGTCGGGGCGCAGGCGGGTCACCTGCTCGCGCGCCGCCTTCCGGTCAGAGGTCGCACCGACCAGCCCGACCCCCGCGCCTTCGAGCAAGAGGCGCACGGTTTCGTGGAACAGGGGGTGCTTCCAGATGAGGAAAACGCTGCGCGCAGTCATGCTCTCCCTTATTGGCTCCATCCTAGTGGTTTCCTTCACGAAAGGCTATCGGCCAGGCCGCCAACCGGGGCGCAGGAATCGCCAGAAGTTCTGGCGATTCCTGCGAGGAGGCTGCACGGGCGCAAGAGAGACGGCTTTCAGGGGCATCAAGGCTGCGCGGAAGGCCAGGCTGAGTCTGTATGGGAAAGAGAACCCCGCCTGTGCCCAGGGCGGAATCTACTCGAAGGCCGGCAGCGGATTGAAGGCGCGTGGCTTCTGCTGTATGATGAATTCGGGGCCTGAAAAGCCCTCATCGATGGTCGGCGGAGGGGTGGGGGACGTCTGCACAAGCGAGCTTTCATTGGGGCTGACCGGGCCCGGCGACGGCCGGATCGGCAGCGCGCTGCCCATCTACGGACCCTGACACAGACCTCACCAAGACAGTAGTGGACGGCCAGGCAGGCGCCGGCAGATTCGAAAGGGCGTTGCGTCACGAGGCCGTGAGCCTGGGGGGCCAGGTGGCAGGTGGCGGTTCCAGCCGGGGGCAATGCCTGTGCTTGACATGGGCCTGTGGCACATCCGTCCGAAAGCCTGCATTGCCCGCGTGGGTCTGTTTCCATGGATCACCCCTTCCGCTCCAGCCGTACACTCTCCGTAATGCGGGTCAACTCCGATGACCATTCCCTCGCCTGGACCGACCCACAAGAAGTGGCCAGCATCTCACAACTCATACGCGAAGGCTCAATGGGGCGCATCCGGCGCCTTGTCTGGAAGGAGCAACGAGATGAACGCGAAGCCCTGGTTGCAGCACTATGACCAAGGAATTCCACATTCGCTGCGGCCATACCCGGAACGCACGCTGCTGGACGTTGTGAGCGACACGACGCGCCAACGGCCGGAGCACCCGGCGCTGCTCTTCAAGGGAACGCGCCTTTCATACGGCGAACTGGAGCGGCTGAGCGATGCTTTCGCCGCCGCGCTGGCGGCGCTGGGCGTGGAGAAGGGCGATCGAGTGGCGCTCTTGCTGCCCAATTGCCCGCAAACCGTAATCGCCCAGTTGGGCGCGTGGAAGGCCGGGGCCATCATCGCGCCGCTCAACCCCCTGTACACCGAACGCGAGCTGGAACACGCCCTGATGGAATGCGGCGCCGAGACGGTGGTGGTGTTGACCCCTTTCTACGGCAAGGTCAAGCAGCTTCAAGGGGCCAGCAGGTTGCGGCGCGTCATCGCCACCAACATCAAGGAATACCTGCCGCCGCTCCTGCGCATCTTGTTCACGTTGTTAAAAGAAAAGAAGGAAGGCCACCGCATCTCCCTGCAGGCAGGGGACCTCTGGCTGCAGGACCTCTTGCAGGAGCATGCGGGCGAGCCGCGGCCGCAGATCGAGGTGGGTCCCGCCGACCCGGCGTTGCTGCTCTTCACCGGCGGC
>JAJRUD010000185.1 GCA_024277995.1 Chloroflexota bacterium | reverse complement strand
TAGATGGCGATGAACAGCGAGAAGCCCAGAATGACCAGCAGGTCGTCGATCACCGCCGCGCCCAGCAGTGCATAGCCCTCGAGGGAGCGCAGACGGCCCATGTCCAACAGGGTCTGAGCGGAGATGCTCACACTGGTGGCGCTCAGCGTGATGCCGACGAAGATGGAGCGCGGCAGGTCGTAGTTGAAGAGCCAGGCGGCAGCGCTGCCCATCACCAGCGGCACAACAACGCCCAACGTGCCCCCCAGGATGGCCGGGCGGCCGGAGCGCCGCAGGTCTTCCAGTTCCGTCTCCATGCCGGCGATGAACATCAACAGGATCACGTCGATCTGGCCCAGGTGGTGAACGGTCAGACCCAGCGTGGGGCTCTCCAAAATGGGCAGCCCCAGCACGTCCAGGAAGGTGGGGCCCAGCAGAATGCCGGCGACCAATTCGCCCAGCACAGGCGGCTGACCCAGGCGGCCGCTCAGGTCGCCCAGCACCTTCGCCGCCATGATGAGGATGGCAAGGCCTAAAATGATGACCAGGAAGGAGGGCATCTCGCCGGTAGGTGCCAGGAGTAAGGAAAGGGATTTCACGGGCTTGTTCGCTCTCCCAGGATGAACCGGACGACCGAAAGAGCCCCCCACTTTCTCGGTCGCAAGGATTATAGCATGCGGGCAGAGACTAGACCGCGGACTGCTCGACCACCTGCAGCCCGTCGCCGGTTACCTCGACCTGTTGCCCGTCGACGAAGGTCACCCAGGCGCGCGCCTCTTCCCAGCGCAGTGTCAGGCCGCGCCAGCGGATGGTGACCGGCCAGGGGAAAGGATTGCGGGGCCGAAGGACCACTTTGCGCGGCGAGATGAGCCGCACCCCCAGCACCTCCAGGAACAAACCCAGAGGGGCCACACCCCACAGGTGGTCGCGATCGCCGATGCCGCCGGGCTCCTCGGCGTTATAGGCCTCGCGGAAGGCGTGGTCCCGCTTCAAGGTGTGCACCGTCGCCTGGATCAGGCGACCCACCAGGTCGGCGGCTTCCTCCAGATAGCCATAGGCCACCAGCGCCTCGCCGAGCAAGGTGTTCCAGAACATCCATACGCCCCCGGCACCACCCTGATTGTCCGGGACGTAAGCCGGGTCCTGCACCGAGCAGCAGGGGATGCCGAAGGGCCGCCAAAAGCGCTTCTCGTCCAGCAGCGCGCGGCGCACCAGATCTTCCGCCCGCCTCGCATCGGGGATCCCGGCCCACAGCGGCAGCAGGCAGGTCTGGTCTTCGCGCCTGTAGTCCGCCGCCCAGATCTCGGTCTCGAATTCGGCGCTCAGGCCACGCACCTCGATGCGCTCCAGCTCGGCGTAGGTCTTCTCGCTGGTGGCCGTGCCGAAGACCCAGAACCACTGGAAGCGGCGCTCGGTGAGGCGCTCGACGCGCCCCCGACCGCGGCGGCCGCGTCCATGCAGAAAGACCTGAACGGCATGCGAGAGGCCCTCAGTGCCGCGCGAGCGGATCAGGATGCGCGCCGGCGGGTCGAAAGTGCGCTTGACCTCGAGCACGAACTCACCCTTGCCCTCCCCCAGGCGCAGGCCGGGCGTCGCCGTGTGCAGGTCGCGATCCAGGTGGTGATAGCAGGCCCTCTCGTCGGACCACGCGGCTTCCATCGCCTCTTGCAGGCGGGCCATGCGTGCCTGCAGCCGCTCCACGGGCTCAGGCTCCTGCAGGACGCTCGCCATGGCGGTGAGGGCGCGCGCCTCGCGATAGAGATAGGCCGCCAGGTCGGGCGTCTCGGCCTTGGTGATGTCCAGCCCCTGGCCCCAGGTGTGCCAGCGAACGAAGGCCGGCCAGTCATCGAAGGCGGCCTGCAGCGTGTGATCCCATTCCGGGTGTCCATCCAGGTCCCGATCATGGGTCTTGTCGAACCAGGCTTCGAAGAACTCCAGCAGGCGCGGGAAGGTTTCCTGCAGGAAAGCGTGGTCTTCCGTGTGCTGGTAGATGCGCCAGGCCAGCGTCGCCAGCAGCGGCGCGCTCAGATTCCCGCTGCGCTGGCCACCCAGGCCGGGCTTCCAATCGACACGCCCTTGAGCATCCTGAGTGGCCAGGAAGTTGCGGATGATGCCCTGGGCCAATTCGGGCGCGGCGGCCAGGATCTGTTGCACGCTGAGGTAGGCGTGAGCAGCCGTCTGCCCGTCCCAGCCCAGGCCGTAGTCGGAGCCGTCACCCTGAGCCGAATAGCCGCGGTTCGGGGCACGCGAAAGCACGAAGGAAGGAGATGGCAGGCGCGCCGTGGGGCCCACGAAGGCGCCCAGGGCCACCTTCTGAGAGAAGGCCAGGGCCGCATCCCAATCGGGATCCCCCGTCTCGACCTGCACCAGGCCGGCGTTGGTCAATTCCAGGCGCGCGATGGCTGCATCCCAGGACACGGCAGCGATGGCCCGGGCGGCATCGAAGGAGGCCTGCGGGTCCGCCAGGCCGACATGGGCCCACGGGTAGGCCTTTCCTTCGCCCGGCTCCAGGTCGGCTTCGACCCTGAGCGCCGGATGAGCCGCCTGCTCGGCGCTGGCGCCGCCGGCCAGGAAGATCACCGGCACCAGCGAGGCCGTCTTCCCCATCAGTGCATGTACGCCCTCAAAGGTGGTTCCCCCCATGGGCGAGCCGTCGCCCGCCGGTTTCAGGACGGCGTGAAGCCGCAGCCTGGCCCGCCGCCGCCGATCACTGGTGTTGCGCAGCGTCAGCCTCCCGGCCAGGGTGTGTGAATCCGGGATCCAGTACTCGGCAGTGACTTGCAGGTCCGGGAACGGTTGCAGCGCCAGGCGCAGGTAGTTGGGAAAGAAGCGCTGCACGGCGGGCGAAGCGTTGTAGAGGGCCGGGTCGGTGACGCTCTGGTCGTCCCATCCAAAGGAGGGAAAGATGCGCATGCCGCGGGCGCGCAGGCCGTAGGTGGTCTCGATGGACAGGGCCGGGGGGTCGCCGCCGCCCAGGCCGAGCTCCCAGATCTGGTCGTCGGTGTAACTGGGGGTTGTCAATCGCACGTCGGCGGCGATGCGCAGGGAGAGCGGCGCATCGGAGGTGAGGGACCAGGTACGCATGGGCCCATTGTAACGGCTGCCGGCGCCAACTCCAAGGCATGCTAGAATAGCGGCCTGGCGGCGAGCCTGCCTGAGATCGATCGCGGCGGCGCAGATCTCAGGTGCTGGAAGGCCGACCCAAGCCATCGAGAGCGGCCGTTCGCAACCCGACAGAACCCACATGCCTAGGAGCACTCCATGAGCGATGAGCAACCCTCCCCCATGCAGCGCGGCCTGTACTTCGAGCAGTTTGAAACCGGCATGCGCATCGTCACCTCCGGGCGCACCGTCACCGAGACCGACGTGGTGAGCTTCGCCGGCCTCTCGGGCGACTACAACGGCATCCACACCGATGCGGTCTTCGCCGCGGCCAGCCCTTTCGGTGCGCGCGTCGCACACGGGCTGCTGGTGCTCTCCATCGCCTCCGGCCTGGCGGTGAGCACCGGGTTCATCGAAGGGACCGTGCTCGCCTTCCGCGAGATCAACGAATGGAAGTTCAGCCTGCCCGTGTACATCGGCGACACCGTCCACGTCGTGCTGGAGGTGCTGGAGACGAAAGCGCTGCCCCGGCTGGGGGGCGGGGCCGTAGTGCTGGCCCTGGCGGTGGTCAACCAGGACGGGAAGACGGTGATGCGCGGCAAGTGGACGGTGCTGGTGAGAGGCAAAGGGCAAGAGGTGGGATAGGCACGGCCCGCTCGGCAGTGCGGAGCCTGGCCGCTCAGCGCACCGTCGCAATTCTCCCCCATTCGCGCCTCCGCGGCGGCAAGCCAGCGGCCTGCACCCGGCGCAGCCTGCTCCCGCCATGCTATAATCGCGGGCCATGAGCGATGAGGAGAACCCCCGCTCTCCCCTGGAGGAAGAGAATAAGGAGGCGGAAGACGCGCCGCAGCGCTTCCGGCGCCTGCTTCACGGCGAGCCCGGTGAGCCCGGCGGCGAGCCCTCTCTCCCCCCCTCTCGACACCCCACCGGCGCGCCCGATTTGACCGGCGGATGGATGGCTGAGGAATGGGGCGCGCCACCGGCGCAGCCCGACTCCCCCCAGGCACCCACCCCGGCCCAGGGTGAGCAGCAGGAGTCCCGGGCGGCGAAGCCCACGGCGCCCCCCGGACGCACAGCCGGGGAGGAAGCGCCGCCTTTCCCCCCCAGCCCCACGCCGCCGGCCAGCCCGCCGCCCATCGACCCGGGAGCGATGGCCCTGCCTCAGCAGGTGCCCGAGCGCGACATGGGCGCCACCCAGGTCGCCCCCTCCGCTTACGTGCCACCCCCCGGCGCGCCCTCGCGACCCATAGGACAGCCCACCTGGCGCGACGACCTGCGCGGCTGCGGCGGCTGCCTGCTGCGCATGACCATCCTGGGGCTCTTCGCGCTGGCCGCCTTCGTGATCGGTGTGGCCTCTTTCGCCATCTACCAGTACTACGCGCTGGCCGCCACGCTGCCGCCCGTCGAGGACCTGCAGTCCAGGGCCGCACAGTTCGAGACCACCCGTATCCTGGACCGCGAGGGCAACGTGCTCTACGAGATCCTGGATCCCCAGGCCGGGCGCCGCACCTACGTCTCCCTGTCGCGCATATCGCCCTTCATGGTGGCGGCCACCATCGCCACGGAAGACGCCCAATTCTACAGTCACCCCGGCTACGATCTGTGGGGTATCGCGCGCGCCATCTGGCAGAACCTGCAGACGGGCGGCATCGCCAGCGGCGCCTCCACCATCACACAGCAGATCGCCCGCAACCTGCTCTTCTCCCCTGAAGAACGCTCGCGGCGCACCGCGCTGCGCAAGATCCGCGAGGTCATGCTCGCAGCCGAGATCACGCGCCGCTACACCAAGGACGAGATCCTGGAACTGTACCTGAACCAGGTCTACTTCGGCAACCTGGCCTACGGCGTGGAGGCCGCCGCCGAGACCTACTTCGGCACCACGGCCGACAAGCTCACTCTGGCCCAGGCCTCCTTCCTGGCCGGCCTGATCCAGGCCCCCTCGGTCTACGACGTCTACACCAACCGCGATGCCACGCTCGGCCGCCAGCGCCAGGTGCTCAGCCTGATGGTCATCGCCAGCCAGGAACAGGGCTGCATCTACGTCAGCAACTCGCCGGAGTCCATCTGCGTCACGCCGGAGGCGGCCGGTGCGGCGGCCGCCGAGCTGAACGAATACGAATTCAAGGCGCCGGACATCCCCATCCGCTTCCCGCATTGGGTGAATTTCGTGCGCGCCGAGCTGGAGCAGCTCTACGACCCGCAGACTATCTACCGCTCCGGCTTCACCGTCTACACCACACTCGACCCCGACCTGCAGCGCGAGGCCGAGCGCATCGTGCGCGAACAGGTGGAGGCGTTGGCCGACAGGCGGGCCACCGACGGCGCCTTGGTGGCCATCCGGCCTGACACGGGAGAGATCCTGGCCATGGTCGGCTCAGCCGATTTCTACAACGAGGCCATCGACGGCCAGGTGAACATGGCCATTCGCCCGCGCCAGCCCGGCTCCTCCATCAAGCCGCTCACCTATGCCGCCGCCTTCGAGAAGGGCTGGACGCCGGCGACGCTGATCTGGGACGTGCCCTCCGAATTCCCACCTTCCGGAAACCCCGATGATCCGCGCCCGCCCTACAAGCCGGTGAACTACGACGAGCGCTTCCACGGCCCCGTCATCGTGCGCAGCGCCCTGGCCAATTCCTACAACATCCCGGCCGTGAAGACGCTGGCTTTCGTGGGCATCTACGACGACCCGGCCACGCCCGAGGAGGAGGGCCTGATCGCCTTCGCCCATCGCCTGGGAATCACCACCCTCACCCGATCCGACTACGGGCTGTCGCTCACCCTGGGCGGCGGTGACGTCACACTCCTGGAACTGACCGGCGCCTACGCCGTGTTCGCCAACAACGGCCTGCGCGTGCCGCCCGTCTCCATCACGCGCATCGTCGACCATGATGGGGAGGTTGTATACGACTACGAATTCCCTCCCGGCACGCAGGTCATGCGGCCCGAGCACGCTTTCCTCATCACCTCCATCCTCTCCGACAACGCCGCCCGCACGCCCGCCTTCGGCCCCAACTCGGCCCTCAACCTGCCCTTCCCGGCCGCGGCCAAGACGGGCACCACCAACGACTATCGCGACAACTGGACGCTGGGCTACACGCCGGATGTGGTTGTGGGGGTGTGGGTCGGCAACGCCGATTACACACCCATGCAGGACACCTCCGGGCTGACGGGCGCAGCGCCCATCTGGAACCAGTTCATGCAGCTGGCCGTGCAGCGCCTGACGGGGGGCCTGCCCACCCCCTTCTCCCGCCCACCAGGCATCATCGAGAAGGTAATCTGCGCCGTATCGGGCACAGAGCCCTCCGAATGGTGCCCATCCCACAAGGTGGAGTTCTTCGCCGAGGACCAGCCTCCGCTGCCCAAAGAAGAGGACCTGTGGAAGAAGGTGTTGGTGGATAGCTTCTCCCTGGAGCTGGCCTCGCCCGAGTGCTCCCAATTCACCGTGGAGAAACTTGGGCTGAACGTCCAGGACCCCTGGGCGCGTCAGTGGATTGAAGAGGATAAGGCGGGACAGGAATGGGCCGAACGCATGGGTTTCAAGAAAGACGAGGTATTCTTCGTGCCGCAGGAAACCTGCGGCGCCGACAGCCCGCGCCCCATCGTGGGCTTCACCGACCCTCCCGACGGCACGACCGTCACCACCAGCCCGTTGGTCATCTTCGGCAAGGCCGCCGCCACCGACGAGTTCAAGGACTGGATCCTGGAATACGGCATCGGTGACAGCCCCGCCACTTGGCCCGACCTCATCCGCCGCGAGACCCCTGTCGAGCAACCCGCCAAGCTCCTGGAGTGGGACCTGGAGGGCATGCCCAATGGCCGCATCACCCTGCGTCTGACGGTGCGCAGCAAACGCGGCGGCAAGGCCACCGTCGAGCTGAACCTGGTCCTGGCCATGCCCACCCCCACGCCCACCCCCACAGCCACACCCACGCCCACGCTGACCCCTACGCCGACGAACACCCCCACGCCGAGCCTCACCCCCAGCGTGACGCCCACCCCCTCGAAGACACCCACGCCAAGCCTCACGCCGACGCCCTGAGAGGGGCAGATACGGCACAGGGACGACCGGCCGGTCGTCCCTGTGATCCATCACGCCGTGATCGGTCTCCTGGAAGGTGTCGCTCAGCGCTCCCGGTCCAGCCAGAGCTCGCGGTAGACGCGCTTCCAGTCCGAGAGGGCCCGCAGGCCGACAACAACCCCGGCGGCCGTCGCACCCGCCACCAGGAGCGGCGCGGCGCCGAAGAGCCACCACAGCGGGCCGACGAGCAGGCCGGTCGCCAGGTTGCCGCGCGCCGAATGGCGGATGGTCAGCTGCGAGGCCGCCGCCAGCCCCAGGGCCAACACGAACCCCAGCGGCCACTGGGCGAGCAGCGCCCCGGCGCCGCTGGCCATGCCCATGCCGCCCCGGAAACCGGCGAAGAGCGGCCAGCAGTGGCCGACCACCACCAGCCCCGCGGCCAGAACAGGCGCCCACGGCGAGCCGCCCCAGCTCTGGGCCAGGCGCACGGCCAGGAAGCCCTTGGCAATGTCGAGCGCCACGACGAGCACCCCG
>JAJRUD010000184.1 GCA_024277995.1 Chloroflexota bacterium | reverse complement strand
CTACGACGTCACCAATCGATAATATAAACCACCGGATCCCCGCGCAGGTCCCGCCGCAGACTGACCCGCCCGCCGGGATAACGCGCTTCGATCTCATCCAGCAGCGCGCGGTCCGCCGGCTGGAGAAGGAAACGGACGCCGGGGGCCATCCCATCTGTCCAGGCGTCGGGCCAGGCGTCCGGGCCAAGAGAGAGGCGACGTTGGTCGGCGGGTAGGTCGGCGCTGACCAGGGCCAGGGCCGGTTCGCTCCAGGAAAGGGGCCGCCCGCTGAAACCGTAGACCAGGGCCAGTTCAGCTGCACTCTCACTCTCATGGGCTGCACGCGCGACCGGGCTGACCACGCCGCCATCCACTTCGCTGTCCACGCCGGCGAACTGGTAATAGGCCAGCCAACTGTTGACGCCCACCCACAGGATCAGACCCGCTGCCACGATGACCGTGGCCTGATTGATCCAGGACCCCAGCGCGGCGACCGCGGTGGCGCGCACCCGATCCATGGCGAAGGCGACGGCCAGCGCGGCCACGGGCAACAGAGGGATCATCACCGGAACGAAGGGCGCGCGCGGCGAAAGGCCGGCGGCGATAACCAGGCCTGCGGTTAGCCAGCTCAGCAACGACCAGCCCGCCCAGGCGTCCAGGTTGACCAACAGCGCACCGATGGCCAGGATAAAGAGCGGGGCGATCAGGCTGTGGAACAGGTGGTCGGGAAAGCCAAAGGCGCTGCTGGCGTCGGCTGCATAGTTGAAGGCGAAGAAGGTGCGGCGCAGGTTGAGACCAAACAGGCTCGCGCCGGGGATGAACGCGACCGCGTCCATGAGGGCCGGCGCGCGCAGATAGGCGACGAAGCGTTCCGGCGCATGGAGCCACGTCCCCAGCAACGGGGCCATGATCACCCAAAGACCGAGCAGCCATCCCGCCAGCCTCGTCCCACGGCGTCCGGCGGAGCGGGCCATGGCCAGGCCGGCGGGGGCCAGGAGAAAGACGCCCAGCCACCAGAGCAGCCCGGCCGCCACGAAGATCAGGCCGGACGGAGCGACCAATGCGGCCATCCCCAGCAGCGCGCCGCTCCCCCCCAGGCTGAGCCAGCTTCCGCTACGCAAGCCGCGCGCCAGGAGCCATAGGCCCAGGGTTCCCCAGGCCGCGGGTTCTATGTAATGGGGCAGGCGACTGAAGTGGATAGTGGCGTAGCCGATGGCCAGCAGGGCCGCGGCCAGCAACGCCATCCAGCCGCCGTCGTCCGCCAGAAGTTCATGATCGGCGGCGCGACTGGGATGGCGCAGAAAAAGTTCGCGCCCCAGCAGCCAGGTGGCGAAGACCACGACCATGCCGGCGACGAAACCGCCAAGCCGCAATTCGAGCAGGACATCGCGCCCCATGAGCATGAACAGAGCGGTCAGGCCGTGGGACGCCCAGGGCAGCCCCAGGGGACCAGGCGAGAAGAAACCGCCGGCCTGGCCGCTCGCCAGCCCCAGCGCGGCCAGGCCGAAGCGGGAAAGACCAGGGTCCAGGGAAGTCGGCGTCTCGGCCAGGCGCCAGCCGAAGAGCAGCCCGGCTACGACTAGCACAGCGACGATCCCCCACCATCCGCCCCGGGGGTCGGGCGCCGTCAAGCGCGGAGGAGACTCCCGATCCAGGATGCGCAGAGCAAAGAATAGGCTGACCAGGCTCAAGATCCAGACGATTCCGCCCCAAATACTCTCGCCGGGACGCACCCAGAGGAGCAACAGAAGAAAAAGCGCGCCCAGCCCGCTGGTCAGCAGGAAGGTGCGCGCGCGATCGATTTCCGGGACTGCTTTCCCCTCCTCCTCGCCGCCGCTTCCCTGGGCGCGGTTATCATCCGCGACGCCCCGCCACGCGGGCGCGAGCAGGCCAAAACCGAGCCCTCCTGCAATCGTCAAAAAAAGGGCCAGCAGGAGCAGATCGGTGGAGAGCCAACGGCCGTATTCGGCCAGCCCGGGCGCCCATTGCAACAGGCGTTGGGGAAAGAAATGAGCCAGAGTGCGATAGTCGAAAATGTATTGGGCGAAATAGACAGCCGCAATAACGGCCAGCAATCCTAGAAAGCGGAGAAGCCGCACGTAAACACCCCTCAATCGGGCGAGTGCACGAGGTTTACAGGTTGGATCGAGGCGCACTAGAAACCCGGCTGCCTCTCTCGCGGAAACAACCGGGCTGCATTCGTCACATATTCAACAGCGAAGGCTCAACAGTGAATGGCTGTCATGGACGCATACGACGTCAGTTCCCAGCCTCGCATGCACGCTGACAAACGTCGGACGGAAATTATCAGATATAAATCCAGCAGGTGCGGTCGTTAGCTTTGCTGCGCGGTGTCCGCCGTATCCACCGTATCCGTTGTGCTTTTCGTGTTAGTCGAATTGGCGTCATCACTGCTCTTGGACTCGCCCAGGTCATCCAGGGAAGCCTCGCGTTTGAATTCGCGAATGCCTTTGCCGACCGCTCCGAACACCTCAGGCAATTTCCCGACGCCAAAGAGCATGGCGACGATGAGCAAGATCAAACCAAGTTCGAGAGGACCTGGAACCGGCATAATTTCCTTCTCCTTACACAAATTACCTACAGTAGTTGCAAAACGTCTGTGAGAGACGACCCACCGTCATCGACGACGCGGGGGATGCAACCTAACGAGATTGGCAGGCGTGATTCTGAAGGGAATTATAACACGCTTCTGGACGGCTGCAAAGAAGATGATCAAACCATGATCCCCCCCTTCAATCTTTTCGACCATCTGTGCTAAAATGGTCCTACTATGTTACACGAATTACGCATCCGCAACTTCGCCATCATCGATGACCTGCACCTGCGCTTCGCGCCCGGGTTCAACATTCTGACCGGTGAAACCGGCGCAGGCAAATCCATCATTATCGACGCCGTCGGCATCCTCCTGGGCGACCGGGCGCGGACGGAGTGGGTGCGGGCCGGGACGGAACGGGCCGAGATCGAGGCAGCGTTCCATCTGCACCCCGACAATGAATTGACCGCAGACGTGCGCGCGCTGGTCGAACGCGAGGGGCTGGACGACCCTGATAACCCGACCTGGCTCGTCCTGAGCCGCGAGGTGCGACGCACCGGGCGTAACGTCTCCCGGGTTAACGGCCGCGCGGTGAGTCTGCAAATCCTGAGCGATCTGGCGGCTCGGCTGGTGGACATCCACGGCCAGGGGGAACACCTGAGCCTGTTGCGCCCCCGAACCCACATCCGTCTGTTGGATCGTTACGCCGGTTTGACGCCCCAGCGCGACCGCATCCGCGCCCTGGTCGGCGATCTGCATGGCATACGCAACGAGCTGCAGCGGTTACGGCAGGACGCGCGCACCATCGCTCAGCGGGTGGATATGCTGCGCTATCAGGTCGAAGAGATCGAGGAAGCAGGCCTCCAACCCGGAGAAGACGCCAGCCTGGAGGCCGAGCGCCGCCGTCTGAGCAACGCCGAAGCCCTGATCCGGCTGGCCCAGGAGGGAGAGGGCCTTCTGGCCGAGGGGGCAAACGACGCGCCCAGCGCCATGGACCTGGTGAGCGAAGCCGTGGGCAGGCTGGAAAAACTGGCCGGCATCGACCCGGACATGATCGAAACCGCGGCCATGGGGCAGGGGTTGCTGGAGCAGTTGGGCGATCTGGCCCGCGACCTTGAGGACTACGCCGAACAACTGGAGTTCAACCCGGCCCGGCTGACGGAGGTGGAGGATCGGCTGGAACTGATCGCCAACCTGAAACGCAAATACAGCGATTCAATCGAACAGGTCCTGGCCTTCGGCGCCCAGGCCCGGGCAGAACTGGATTCACTGGGCAATTGGGAAGTCAAAACAGCCGAACTCGAGGCCAGCGAGGACGAACTATTGCATCGCATCGGCGAGTTGGGCGCAAGCCTGAGCGCCAAGCGTCAGGCCGCCGGCGAGGACCTGGCCCGCCAGGTGGAGCGCGAGCTGGCCGACCTGCGCATGGATCGGGCCCGTTTTGGGGTCGCGGTCCGGCAAACGGAGCATAAGGACGGCGCTATCCTGCCCGATGGCCGGCGCGTCGCCTTCGACGCCAACGGTGTGGACCAGGTCGAATTTCTGATCAGCGCCAACCCGGGCGAGCCTCTCAAACCCATGGCCAAGGTCGCGTCCGGCGGCGAGACGGCCCGGCTCCTGCTGGCGCTCAAGGGCGTGCTGGCCCACGCTGACGCCACGCCCACCCTCATTTTCGACGAGATCGACCAGGGCATCGGCGGCCGGGTGGGCGGTGTGG
>JAJRUD010000183.1 GCA_024277995.1 Chloroflexota bacterium | reverse complement strand
GTATGGCAGTGCTTCCCTCTTTGCAAGACTCCGTCCGCGCGGCAGGACTCATCCGCCGTCGCGCAGGACGGCAATGGCCTGGACCTTGTCCCGGTTGAAGAGCAGGGCCGGGGCCTGGGCGCGGGCCTTTGGGAAGAGCAATGCCTTCAGGCCGGCGTCGAAAAGCGGCAGGAAGGGGCTGGCCCCCTCGAACATGATGGACCCGAACTCAAAACGGCCGCCGGCCTGCATCATGCCGCGCATCTCGTAGCCGCCGGCGAGCACGCGCACCCTGTGTGGGAAGGGCTTGGTGTATCCGCTGCGCACCACACTCGCCGGCCCCAACCCGCCGCGGCTCTGCACCAACACGGCGATCACCTCGCCCTTGACCAGCCGAAGCCGGTCGGTCTTGTCGCCCTCCTGCGTCACCAGATGCAGAGGGCGCAATTCGGCCTCGGAGACTTCGATGTAGGACTCCGTAGGACGGTTCATGAAGCTGAAGAGTCCATGGGAGCCGGGGTCCAGTGACCCGCTGATCACATGGCTGGTGGTGTAGATCTCGACATCCATCGTGGTCCTCACAGGTGCTGTGCGGCGGAGAGGCGGAAAGGGCGCTGGTGCGCGCCGCGTGAGTTGCGATGAGGGCTCGGTGAAGTTGTGGAACGTGGCCGGCGGTTGCCGCGGTCCTCTCCAGCTTGGGGTATGGCCCTCCGGGGAAAGAGGCTCCTGCCCAAGCGCCCTCCTTATTCTACACTGAGAGTGGGGTCTGCGCCGCTGGAGGCCGGTGCGGCTGGAAAGTTCCATGGCGTTGCGCTATGATTGCACACCGATCAGAGACCAGCAAAGCCCCGCGTCAGTCGCGGGGAGCAGACGAAAGGGGATCCAGCCATGCGTCAGCCCATCGTTGCGGGCAATTGGAAGATGAACCTGGGCCGTGCGGAGCAGGCGGTGGCCTTCGTGCGCAAGATCCGCCATCCTCTCAACGAGGTCCAGGGTGTGGAGCGGGTGCTATGCCCGCCCTTCACGGCGCTGCCGGCCGTGGCCGATGCCCTGGCTGGAACGCGGATCGGCCTCGGCGCCCAGACGATGCACTGGGAGGAGAAGGGGGCCCATACGGGCGAGATCGCGCCCTCTATGCTCGAGGGGCTGGTGCAATACGTCATCCTGGGGCACTCGGAGCGCCGCGCCACGGGCAGCAGCGAGGAGAGCGATGAGGCCATCAACCGCAAGCTGCGCGCCGCGCTGGCCCACGGCCTGACGCCCATCCTGTGCGTGGGCGAGCGGCTTGAGCAGCGTCAGGCGGGGGAGACGGAGCTATTTGTGGCCGGGCAGGTGGCGGTGGCGTTGGCGGGGCTCGAGGCCGAGCAGGTCGCCCGCTGCGTGATCGCCTACGAGCCCATCTGGGCCATCGGAACGGGCGAGGCGGCCACGCCGGTGGAGGCCAACCGGGTGATCGGGCTGGTGATCCGGGGGGCGGTGGCCGAGGTCTTTGACGAGACTACGGCGCAGCAGGTGCGCGTGCAGTACGGCGGCAGCGTCAACCCCGAGAACATCGCCGATTTCATGGCCATGCCCGAGATCGACGGCGCGCTGGTGGGCGGCGCCAGCCTGAAGGAGAGCTTCGTCGACCTGGTGCGCCGCGCGGCGGAGGCGAGAGGCGGATAGCCGCAGGCAATCGCGGCTCGCTCCGGCCGAGGGAGCCGGCCCCGCTCGCTGACGGCGGAGCGCTCACTCTGTAGATGGCTCCCTGCGGCAAGGCCTGCGCTGCCAGCGCGAGCCATCTGCCCGGACCTATAGCTCACCCATCTCGATGGGCCGAAGCGCAGTGCCGCCCCCGAAGATCGCTGGAGTGTGATCGATGTACTGGAGCAGGTCCGGAAACTGGACGGACTTGGCGACGTTCATCTTCCTCATGGGCATCCTTTGGCTGGGGGGCTGGATGCTGACTGCACACGTTGCCCGGCCGCGCGCCAGGGAGCGGCTGCTCGCAGGCCTGGCGACGGGCCTCGTCCTGTTCATAAGCCTGAGCGCTCTGCTCGGCCAGGTCTTGCCCCTCCAGCTGGTCTTCTGGGTCGCGTCGGCTTGCATCCTGCTGCTGGGCGTGTTCAGTGTGTGGCGCTCCGGGAGACGTCATCGACTGGTCCCGGACCTTCTGAAAGCTTGGCCGCAGGTCGTCGTTCTATTGGCGCTCACACTGCTCTTCGCTCTCATCAACCGCGGCCTGGCCATCTTCGACGACTACCACAACCTGCCGCTGGTTTCCACCATCGCGGCGGGCGATTTTCCACCGCATTTCTATCTCAATCCGACGCTCCCCTTCGCGTATCACTTCGGGCTGCATCTGTTCTCGGCGGGCCTGGTACGCATCGGCGGGTTCTTCCCCTGGAGCGCTTTCGACCTGAGCAATGCCTTTGTTCTCGCCCTGACTATCGTGCTCGTTTGGTTGTGGATCCATCGCATGAGCTTCAGTTCCTGGGCGGGAATACTTGGCGCTGTTGGATTTGCCTTCGCCGGCGGCGCGCGCTGGCTGCTTCTGCTCCTCCCCGCGCCGCTACTGCAGCGGGTCAGCGCCAATATCCAGCTCATCGGATCGGCCGTCCCTACAGGGCCCGATCTGCTCACGAACCTCTCCCGACCGTGGATCATCGAAGGGGGTGGTCCGATCCCATTCCCCTTTGCTCACGTGAGCGGGATATTGATGCCTCTGGTGCAATCCATGACCGGCAGCGGGGCTTTTCCCGTCCTGGGGCCGGTGCTCGTCCTGCTGCTGGCGAGGCAACGCATGAGCCGCGCTCAGGCCCTGCTCTGCGCCGGCGTCCTGGCCTCGCTCGCGCTTACCGCCGAGACGGTTTTCGTGATCCTTTGGGGCGCGATGTTGTTGAGCCTGCTTGCTGGGATGATCTATTCTCGCGGCCGGAGTGAGGCAAGCGCAAGGGAGTCTGCGCTGGTCTGGATGCTCCTTCCCGCGCTGCTCCTGGCCCTGGCCCAAGGGGGCGTGATCAGCGAGCTTTTCCGCTCCCTGGTCGGTCGGCTGGCAGGTGGCCCGGCCGTCGGCTTCTACGGCTTTCAAGGTTTCTCCCTTCGCTGGCCCCCGGCCCTGATATCGGTACACTTCGGCTCCCTTTCCATCTTCGATCTGCCCCAGTTGGTGGTGGCGCTTGCCGAGCTTGGCCCCATTCCGCTCCTCTTCCCCTGGGTGACCGTTCTTGCCTGGAAGCGATTTCGCAAGGGTGATTGGCTGACGGCTGCCTTCGGGGTGGGGGCGCTGCTCGCGTTCCTCGCCCCTCTGGTCCTCCATTACCAGGTGGAACGCGATACGACGCGCATCACCGCCACGGCGATGACCTTCTGGCTGCTGCTCGGGGCGCCCATGCTCTGGAAGGCGATCAACCGATCGGGGCCCCTGACACAAACAGTGATTGCCCTCGCCTACGGTGTGACGATCTTGAGTGGCCTGACGTTGTTCGCCATCGAGCTGACGGCGATTCCACAACCGGTGCAATCCTATTTCGTCCAGGGGCAGGATGCGCGCCTTTCAAGCCGCTATTGGGACCGGCTTGAGCCCCAGGCTCAGGTCTACGATCGCATTCCCTTCCGGGCGGTGACCCTCTTCGGCCGACCGGTGCGCGCCCATCTTTCGATGTACGTCCCGCTGCCGGAGTGGCAGGCCTTGAGGGAGAATCCGGATCCGGCAGGCATGGCTGCAGCGGGATTCGACTATGTCTATATGGATGAGGAATGGTGGTGGCGTCTTGTGCCCGAGGAGCGGGACGCCTTCCAGCAGCCCTGCGTTCGCGAGGTGGATGGCCTGATCGACGGGAATGGCGTCTTCCGCAGGCTGCTGGACGTCCGGGATTGTCGCTGAGCGGAGCCGCAGGGGCGGCCGAAGCGGGCCGCTCTCCTTTTCCCCAACCTTGGATCCTCAACCTTCCCGGAAGCTCAAAGCTTCCGGGAAGGTTGCATGTGCCCCCGCTCGAATCGCACGAACCACCAGCCCGGGGATGATTCGGAGAGCTGAGAGGAAAACCTCTCGCCATAATCGCATCTATGTCGTTAGGAAGTTGGGGCTCTTGGACTGTGCCCTTCGCTCCGCTCACAGCGCAGTCCGATGAGGATGGGAGCGGCGCGCTAGCGCCGCAGGGCGATCTCGTCCACCACGCCGACGATCACGGCCCGCACGGCCCCCGGGTCGAGCCCCAGGATCTGCCGCGCGCCGTTGCCCTCGTCGATGACCAGCACGGTGTCGCCGGG
>JAJRUD010000182.1 GCA_024277995.1 Chloroflexota bacterium | reverse complement strand
CCTGGCCAGCGGCTCAAGAGAAGCCCTCCCGGTATCCCCTGGATGCGATTCTAGTGTCTGGTCGCCCCCTTGTCAAAGGCATCATCGGATGGTCTGGGCGAAGTAGACCTGGTTGCCCGCCGCCAGGAACAAATCGTTGGGTGGGCCCAAGGTCATGGCAGTGATGGCGCCCTGGAAGGGTTCCAGGGGTTGGTATTGCCCCTGATATACCAGGCGCATACTGTAATGATACACCGTGCTGCGGCGGGCATCGAGGAAAAAGAGCGAAGGTTCAGGGGGTGGCGAATAGGCCATGTCGACCGGTGTGGCGCCCGGGATGCTGGAGGAGGCTTCGACGCCGGGGCGCTCGTCCTGGAAGCGCACGTCGGAATCGCAATTGATGCGGATGCGTGTCCTGCCTTCGGCCGTCGGTTCTACAACGCGTGTACAGCGGTTCAGGTTTCCGCCGGCGTAGAGCAGGATCAATTCGTCCTGCGTCTTCACCAGATCGATGGCCTGGGACAGGTCGGGGACCTCCTCGGCAAAGTACAGGGTCGGCGCTCCGCTGAACAGTCCGCCGCGCGCGTCGTAGATCCACACCGCGTTGGCCTCCGGGTCGAGCACGTAGAGCCGGTCGTTGAAGACGTTGAAGGCCTGGATGCGCCCCCAGCCAATCTCCGGGGCGCTGAGCTGGCTCGTGGCGGGCGAAACGCCGGGCGCGCAATAGAGCACGGTCCCGTCGGCGTCCATGGCGACCACGCCTTCCGTGCCCAGGGCACCTGGCTCGGGCTGGATGCTCAATCCGACGGGAGTCGCCATGCCGGGGATGCTGTCGGGCCCGTCGAGGCATTCGAAATCGCTGTCGATCTCATAGCCGCGACCCGTGGCCCAGGCGTGCCACAACTGCTGGTGGGCCTGGTCCAGCACGTAAAGATCCGAAGCGGTCGCCGCGAGGGCGGTGATGGTGGAGTTGGGTCCAAAGCCGCCACTCACTGCCGGGCGGAACTCGAGCCGGATCACCAGGTCGAGCGCGTCGAGCGCTTGTTGCGCCTGCTGGCGCAAGGCTGCTGAATCCTCCGTCTGGCGGTAAGCCTCCGCTTTGTCGAGAAGCTCAAGGGCCTGCTGCCACGTGGCGCGCGCTGCGGCGGGGTCGGCAGCGGCCTGGGCGCTGGCCATGGCGCTCCTGGCCTGGGCCAGGTAATCCTGGAACTGGGCGCCCTTCCCCTCGCGCAGGTAAACCACGCTGGCGATGGCCACCACAATCAGCGGCACTGCGACGGCGGTGGCGGCCAGCAAGGCGGGAGGGAAGGTGCCGGGTCCGCCTCTGCGCTTCAGTGCGCGGGTTGAGATCCCGGGGGCAACCCGTTCCAGCAGAGTCAACAACGCCTGCCCGGCGGCAGCAGCGGAGGCCTGCAGGCGTTCCCCGGCCGCGGCGAGGGAGGTTCGCAATCTGGAGGGCGCGCGCGGCGCATCAGGCTCACGGGCACGCCGGGCCGGGCGGCGCGGCTCCTGCACGGCCATCGTCTGGCCTGCGCCCGGCGCGGTGTGAAGGGAGGGGGCGGAGGCGGCCGGAGCGCCTTTCAGGCGCACGACGAGCGCCATCAGGTCCTGCTGGCTCGCGGCGCCCAGGCGGTCGACGACCTGCTCAGGCGTCAGACCGGAAAGCCCGGACAGAGTGGGGTCGGACCACAATGGGGGGGGGCAGGTGGTGAGCACCAGCAGATCGTCGGGTTGAACCTGCAGATGGTGGTAGCGCACGTTTGGCGCCCGGCTGATGCCCAGTGGGCGGTTGGCGGCCTCGTCGGAGGTCAAGCGGCTGACCTGGCTCGGCCGGACCAGGATCGCCTGCCCGACGCCGCATTGGGCCATGTAGAGATCCTGTCCGCGCAGCACGGCGGCCATCATCCTGCCCTGGAGCTGTCCAGCCTCGGACAGCGTGTGATTCAAATCCATCAGGTGGTCATTGACCTCAATGGCGGCTTCGCGCAGGGCTGCCGTCACGGATCCCGGCGTCCCAAAGTAGGCCTGCGCCGCCAGTTGGGCCAAATGCTCGAGCACGCCGGGGGGGACGCGGCCCGGACTGCGCAATCCCAGCGTGATGAAAAACAGTTCACCGGATCGCCCGCGCGCCGCCCGGCGCGGGGCGGCCAGGGCCAGGGTGCCGGGGGGAGGGGTGAGCCGCGCCGCGCCGCCAGCCACGTGGAGCATGGCGACTTCGGCTTCAAGGTTTGGAGACATGGCGTCCATTGTACTGAAAGCTCCGGCGACCCGCAATCGCAGATGCAAGAAGCGCGCCGCAGTTGGTACAATCAGCCCGGAATATCGCGATAGGAGCAATCATGGAAATCACCGCCGTGCGCGATAAGGATGGGTTCGAAGCCCTGACGGATGAATGGAATGCACTGGTAGGGCGAGCAGCGACCGACACGCCCTTCTTGCGCCACGAATACCTGTGTGCCTGGTGGGACACCCTGGGGGGCGGCGAGTGGCCGCATGGGGACCTATGGGTGCTGCTGGGGAAAGAAGGGGACAGCCTGCAAGCCGCGGCACCCCTGTTCATGACCGCCCACGAAAACCGCGCCAGCCTGATGCTGCTGGGCAGCTACGAGATCTCCGACTACCTCGACCTGGTGGCGCCGGCAGAGAACCTGGCGCCCTTCGTGGAGACGCTCTTCGACTGGCTGCAGGGGGAGGGCGCGCCGGCCTGGCAGGCTCTCGATCTCTACAACATCCCCGAAGCTTCACCCACGTTGCAGTTGGTGCAGGCCGCGGCGCTCCGCCGCGGCTGGCATGTGACGCGCGAAAGGCTGCAGCCCTGTCCTGTCGTGCGGCTGGCAGGTGACTGGGATGCCTACCTGGCGCGGCTGAAGAAGAAGCAGCGCCATGAGCTGAGGCGCAAGATGCGCCGGGCAGCTGACTCCGGGCATTCAGTGACCTGGCGCATCGTGGGCCCGGGGGAGGACATCCTGGCTCACACCGAAACCTTCATGGGGTTGATGGCCTACGACGAGGTCAAGGCCGGCTTCCTGACCAGCGTGATGCGCTCAGCGATGCGGCGCTTCATCTTGGCCGCTTTCGAGAACGGGTGGCTACAGCTCGTCTTCCTCGACGTGGACGGTGAACCCGCCGCAGCTCTGCTTAATTTCGATTACCACAACCGTATTTGGGTCTATAACTCGGGCCTGAACCCCAAATACCTCTTCCTCTCGCCGGGTTGGGTCCTGTTGGGATACCTGGTGCAATGGGCCATCGAGCACGGGCGGAGTGAGATCGATTTCATGCGCGGCGACGAGGACTACAAATACCGCCTCGGCGGCGAGACCACCCACATCTACCGTCTGACGGTGCTCAAGGCCTGAGGGGCCGACAGCCATCGGGACAGCATGGGATGATAGAAAGGGGAAAGGCCTTCACGGCATGCCGTGAAGGCCCGTCGGCACATGCCTGCCCTGCCGGGCGTCTAGGGGGTGGGAGGGGCGACGGTGGGGAGAGGTACCGGCGTGTAGGTGGCCGTCGGCGTGAGATTTGAGGCCGAGGGCGTCGGCGAGAGCGGGATCAGGGGTGAGGGCGACGGCGCGGCGGTCGAAGGGGCGGGAGCCCCGGCGGGCGCCGGAGTCGGTTGCGCACGCGTGAAGGGCCACAGGCCGAACCACCAGGCGGCGGCTGCGGTAATGGCGATCAGCGCCACCAAGGCGACGCTGCCGATCAGGGCGGCGAGGCCCCACTTCAAGCAACCGGTCCACCTGCTTTGCTCGCGGGCGGGGACGGCGAGCACGACGACGGTGATGTTGTCGGGCCCGCCGCGGGCGCGTGCCAGGTCCACCAGGTGCTGCACGGCCTGCTTGGGTTCATGGCTCAGCAGGGTCTCGCGAATCTCGTTGTCAAGCACCACGTCGGTGAGGCCGTCGCTGCAGAGCAGTATCTGGTCTCCAGGTTGGAGAGGCAGGCCCTGGTTGGCCAGAGAACGTTCGTCGCCTTCGAAGGGGGTCAGGCGCAGGCGCAGATCGGGGATCGGTTCTTCCGTGCCTCCGATGTGGCGCTGCAGCACGTGCGCATGGGGGTGGCTGCGAGCCTGTTCGGGGCTAATGATCTGATGGTCGATGGCCTCCTGGACCCAGGTGTGATCGACGCTGAGTTGGTGCAGGCGCTTGTCTCGCAGGAGGTAGATGCGGCTGTCGCCGACCGAGGCGATGTACAGGCGGCGGCCGACGATCCAGGCGATGGCCACTGTGGAGCCCATGCCCTCCTGCTCCGGCTTCGCCTTGGCCGCCTCGATCACGGCGCGCCCGGCCTGCAATATGGCCTGCTCCAGATGGCGCACGGGGTCTTGCGCGTCGGTCTTGGCCAGGGTCTCGACCGTCGTATCGACGGTGATCTGCGCCGCCACCTCGCCGGCCTTGTGTCCGCCGATTCCGTCGGCCACCACGGCCAGCAGAGCCGGGGTTTCGTCTCTCCCGAGGCGGTAGTGCGTGACTGAAAAGCGATCTTCGTTATGAGGCCGCGCCTCTCCGGGATGGGAGAGGGCGGCGACGATCAGGTGAGGGCGCTCGCTGGGGATCACGCGGACTCCTCCACCGGGGCATGGTGGCGCTGGTCGAGGTCCGGGGACTCATCACCGAGGACCGGACGAACACTGATCTGGCGCGGCGGGGGCGGCAGGCGCAGTTTGAAGCGCAGCGCGACGCGCCCCAGGTGGATCACGTCGCCATGCTGCAATCGACGCCCGGACGGGGTCACCGGGGTGTAATTGACCCACGTCCCGGCGGCCGCGTTCTGGTCCTTCAGGACGTAGTGCCCGCCGGCCTGGCGCACCAGGCGCGCGTGCAGGCTGGAGACCGATGGGTCTTCGAAGGGGACGACTGCCAGGGAGGCATCACTCCCCAGCACCATATCCAGGCCCATGAGCGGGATGGGTTCGCCTTCTCGGCCCTCTCGGTCGAGGGGGATGAGAAACGCCTCCGCTTCCTCGTCAGGCGATGGGGTGCGCATCCGGGCCCGGCGCAGGCGCGGTCGATGTGGCGTCGCCTGGGAAGGGGACGGGGCCGCTGTCCTGCGGTGGCCGAGCGACAGCAGACCGACGGCCAGCAGCACGCCCGCGGCGAGCACGGCGAGAGCTGTCAGCAGAGGGCCGAGCGCGGGCCGCAACGCCAGGAGGCCGCGCGGCGGCATGATGACCTCTACCTGAACTGGCCACTCGGCCGAAAGGCTTTCCAGGCCAAGCGAATCCACCACCCGGGCGCGCAGCGTGTGCGGCCCGCTTTCCAGATATCCGGAGAGGTCCCAGGTGAGAGCGTCGAAGGGCGGCGCCTGGCGCGCCGCGACCTCCTCGCCGTCCACGAGAAGCGCGGTGGCGACGATGGGGCGCGGGTAGCCATCGGGGAAGGTTACCAGCAGGTGCAAGGTTTGCTCAGTAGGGGGGAGGTCCTCCGGCGCGATGGCGGGGTCCTCCGTCTGGCGCGTGATGCGCGCCGGGGGCTGGATGAAGACCACGTCGGGCGGCAGGACCTGCAGATCGAAAGTCCGTTCGTTGGAGAGCGCCTGCAGGCCGTCCCCGGTGACGCGCACCTTTATGGTGTGGCTGCCCGCTGTGTTCAACGCGGAGGTGTACGTCAGGCGGTACAGCGTGCGCTGGCTCAGGATCTCGTCGGCCAGAGCTTGCAGCCCCTGCTCCGGGTCGAAAAGGATGTAGCTGCCACCGCTGTTCTCAGCAAGCTGGCGCAAGCGGTCCACGAGGGGATTGTCCTGTAGGGATTCCGCAGGCGCGACCATGACCACATGTATGGCGACGGCCGCTTCCTGGGCGCGGGCCTCGACGTTGGCGAAGGGTACTGGGCCGGGGTCGGGGAACAAGGGCGTGACAAAGATCAGATGGTTGGCCATGCCGCTGAGCGGCGCCGGATCGGAGGCATAGGCCAGCGCCTCGAGCAGCAGATCCAATGTCTCATCGCCGGCGTCGAAGGCCGGGTTAAGGTGGTCAAGAGCGGTGGCCAGGTCGGCAGCCGCCGGAGAGTGGCGCACCCAGGTGCCCTCCGTGGTCAACAGGGTCAGGTCATCCACGCCGTACGCGCTCGCGGCGCGGCCCTGCCACCATTCCAGAAGGGCCCGGCGCACGAAGTCGAAGCGCGAGCGGCCGCGCGAATCGCGCACCTTCAGCCCTGCGATGGTGTTGATGGCGAAGACCTGGCGGGTTCCCAGTTCGACCTCCTGTGCCTCCTCCACCGCCACGG
>JAJRUD010000181.1 GCA_024277995.1 Chloroflexota bacterium | reverse complement strand
GTTATACTCGAACCTGACCGGGGTGTAGCGCAGATGGCAGCGCACCGCGTTTGGGACGCGGGGGTCGGCGGTTCAAGTCCGCCCACCCCGACTCCATTTCCCTATATAACACGTATCTCAGGAGAAGGTTCGGTGCGCGGAAAACGCGTTTCGCCAGACAACAGGAAAGTGGATGTGGTGGTCGTGGCCGCGCGCTACGCGCCGCAGGGGGGAGTGCTGGATCGCGTGAAAGCTTATCAGCGGCGCGGCCTGGTCTGGGGCGATGTGACGCTGCTGGGCCGCGAGGAGCTCGTGCAGCGTTTGCGCCGCGGCCTGCGGGTGGTCACCGGGCGCCCGAAAGACCTTCCGGGCGACTTCGAGATCATCGCGCCGGTGCGGCTGGCGAGCGCCAACGGGACCGAGGCCCTGGTGGCGGGGGGCAGCAGCCCGGGCAGTGGAGACGACCTGGATATACCGCTCTTCTGACCCCGCCGCTGTTCGCGACTTTCGGAAGCGCTGGACTTCGGAAGTCGGGGCCGTGATGGTAAAATCTGCTTCGCAAGCGGGCGTCGCCAAGTGGTAAGGCATCAGCCTTCCAAGCTGACATGCGCGGGTTCGAATCCCGCCGCCCGCTCCTTGAAAAACGCTCAGCTCTCAGCGTTCAGCGGCCAGCCAGCGGCTTCAGCTTGGGCCCAGCGGCTGATTGCTGAGCGACGAGGGCTGGTGGCTTTTATCCCGGCTTCGCTTCTTACGGCCGTGTGCCTGTGGGGGATCGGGGAGGATTCGTCGTAGAATAAGATACAGGGCCCGTAGCTCAGTGGTTAGAGCGGCCGGCTCATAACCGGTTGGCCGCAGGTTCGAATCCTGCCGGGCCCACTGCCCTCCACCCCGGAGGGCTTTCCTTTTGCCACCCCGTCGGTTTGCCAGATGCATGCTGCGGCGTGCAGGCGGCAGCGATCTCGTCCTCCGACCACCCTCGATCATCGGTCTCGCAGGTTGTGGCTTCAGCCTTGCCAGCGCTGTGGGATGAAGCTGGCCTGCGTGAAGGGTAAGCGAGAGCATGGAGGATTCGCAGGCGATCTGGAGATGAGAGCTGGCGGTGGGCTGGGACCCGCGCCGGGGTCGCGACCCGCCCCGGTGCAGGAAAGCGGAAAACAGCGAACCGCCGGATGTGGGGGGAGCATCCGGCGGTTCTGTCTGAGAACAGGGAGCCTGCCATCCGTGCAGGGGGGCGCAGCGGAGAAGCAGGGTCCTCCCCTAGGGCGGCAGGGGTATACCTACACGGGGGAACCGAACCGGCCGCCCATCAAGGCCATAATACAACAAAAGGGGCCCACATACATTAATATATGATTAAGAAAGTCAGGCCTGCCGCTTCGGCCTCACGTCTCTCCGCCCTGGCGGAAGAAGGTCTCCCACCAGGCCACTTCCTCCGGCGGCAGTCCGTCGCCGGGCTTCTCGCCGGCGTCGTCCCCTTCTGCGGGCCCGCCCGGCTGCAAGGCGCGGGCCATTTCCTCGCTGGGCAGCACGCGTGCGCCGGCGCGCCGCGCTGCTTGCTGGACGGCGCGGTCCGACGAGACCACGGTCCAGTTGTGCGCCTCGCCCGCCAGTCGCCTCAGGTGGGCTGCGATGGCCTGGTCGGCGGTGCGCGGCGCGCGCACGAAAATTGCCTGCACACCACCGACGGCCGACGGGTCCTGCGCGCCGGGCACCCCACGGTCGAAGTAGACCGTGACCTTCTTGCCGCTGCGGGCGCTGAAGCGACGCAGCATGGCCAACAGCCGCGCTTCGTCCTGGTCCTGGGAGAGATCCAGCCCGGGCATGCGGCCGATGAGGTTGTGGCCGTCGATGAGGTAAGGCATGGTCCACCTTGGCGTCGCAGCGCACAGGTGCGGAGAGGTTGGCGACCGCGCGCGGCTCGAGGGTGGTCTCATTCTAAACGGGGGATGTGCCGGGGTCAATTCCAGAAAAGGCAAAGCTGTGCTATCATGCGCGCGATGGGCAGCGTGCGACGAGCGACCTGGCGGCAATATCTTCCCTACCTGGGGCTGAACGTCCTGGTCTCGGCGATCACGGTGGTGATCGTGCTGAGCATCTGGGGAGGGCGACGTCAGACGCCGCCGGCTGCGCCGCCGACACCCACGCTCAACGTGGTGGCTCGAGTAGCGAGCGTGGTTCCCACGGCGACGGTCACCATCATCCCCTCCCCGACACCGGTCACCTACAGAGTGCAGCCCGGCGATACGCTGTACGCGATCGCCGTCGAGCTGGACGTCCCACTTGACGCGTTGATGGCGGCCAACGGCCTGACCAACCCGGACACACTGGACGTGGGGCAGGTCCTGGTCGTGCCGCAGTTGGAGAACGACAGCACCCCTGTGCCCACTTCGGCCCCCGCGCCGCTGCCGGCGACGGTGACGCCCGACGCGGCGCAGGAAGCGCCCAGAGTGGAGATCCGCGGCGTGGACGGCGCCGGCGACCTGGAGCGCGAAGCCGTGCGCCTGCTGAACACCGGCGGCGTGGCGCGCATGGCCGGCTGGACGCTCGACGACGGCCAGGGGAACATCTATCGCTTCCCGGAGTTCACCCTGCACAGCGGCGCGGCCAGCGTGCACACCCGCGCCGGGACCGATACCGTCATCGACCTCTACTGGGGCTTGGACCAGGCCGTGTGGACCCCCGGCAAGGTGATCACCCTGCGCGACGCTTCGGGGGCCGTGCAGTCCACTTTCAGGATCCCGGAGAACTGAGTGTCGCCGGCAGTGAGGTGAGTGTGATGTGGCGTCGGATCGCCGAGCAGCGGATCGTCGAGGCGATGCGCCGCGGCGAGTTCGATGGTCTGCCCGGCCGCGGCCGGCCGCTGGTTCTGGCCGAGGAAAGCCACATCCCGCCTGAATGGCGCATGGCGGTGCGCTTGCTGAAGAGCGCCGGACTGGCGCCGGATTGGGTGATGCTCTGGCGGGAGCTGCAGGAGGATCGCCGGGCCGCTCATCGGCAACTGCGCCAGGCGGCGGCCCTCACCGGACTGCGGGGCGAGGCCTGGGAGCAGGCTCTGGCCGTATTCAAACGCCGCATCAGCGAGATCAACGACCGCATCGAAGGCTTCAACCTGCGCGTGCCCTCCCTCTCCCTGCAGCGGGCGCGGCTGGATCAGCAGGCGGAGATCAGGCGGGCGCTGGAGGATGGCGCAGGGGCGCTGGAGCGAGACGAGGGGCGCGCTTGAGGGTGGGCGGCGGGGGGAGCTGCGGGCAGAGCGGGAACGCGGTACGAGGCAGGCACTGGGCCTGCCTCGCTGCGCGCGTGGGTTGGCGCTGTGGCCGGCAGAGCACGCCCGCCGGTCAGGTTCTATATTCTATGCATGGTGCGGAGGCTCAGGCCGAGTCGCCCTCATGAGGCGGCTCCTTCTCTTCGGAGGGCTTATCGGCGGCTTCAGTTGGGGGCGCCTCATCTTCGTCGCCCTGAAGCCCCTTGCGAAACTCGCGAATGCCGCGCCCCAGTTCGCCCCCGATGCGGCTCAGGCGGCCCACACCAAAGAGCAGCACCACGATGACCAGGATGATGATCAGTTCGGTTGGACCCAGATTGGGCATGGGGTTACTCCCGGAGAGGTTTCAGTGCAAGGCGCCCCCATTATAGCACCTGCCGTGGTCCCCTGCAGGGCCTCGCAAGTGCGCGAGGGAGGGCGCGGCCTTGCGTCCCTTTGGGCGCTCTGATACACTGCCCCCGAGGCGAGGCGGCTTCCCATGACATTGGCTCTATATCGAAAGTGGCGTCCGCAGACCTGGGACGAGGTCGTTGGCCAGGAGCACGTCATTGAGACCCTGCGCAACGCTGTAAGAGGCGAGCGCGTGGCCCATGCTTATCTCTTCGCCGGGCCGCGCGGTACCGGAAAGACAACCACTGCCCGTCTGTTGGCCAAAGCCGTCAACTGCCTGGCGGAATCCCCCGCTGACCGTCCGTGCAACAAATGCCCCCGCTGCCTGGCCGTCAACGAAGGCCGTTTCCTCGACCTGGTGGAAATCGACGCCGCCTCGAACACCAGCGTCGAGGACGTGCGCGAACTGCGCGAGCGCATCAACTTCTCCCCCAATGAAGGCCGATACAAGGTCTATATCGTGGACGAGGTGCACATGCTCTCCACCGCGGCCTTCAACGCCCTGTTGAAGACGCTGGAGGAGCCCCCGGACCACGCCATTTTCGTGCTGGCCACCACCGAGGTGCACAAGATCCCCGCCACGGTGCTCTCGCGCTGCCAGCGTCACGAGTTCCGCCGTCTGCCGGTTTCCACTATCGTCTCCCTGTTGGAAGAGAAGAGTCGCGAGGAGGGGCTCGGCGTTGAGCCGGAGGCGTTGACGCTCATCGCGCGCCAGGCGACGGGCAGTCTGCGCGACGCCATCTCCTTGCTGGATCAACTGGCCTCTACCGGCGAAACGGTGGGCCTGGCGCGGGCGCGCGAGGTGTTGGGGGCCGCGGCCAGCGAGGCGGTGCGGGAGGTGCTGCAAGCACTGGCGGAGCAGGACGCCCGCCGCGGGTTGACGGCCATCGGCCGGGCGCTGGACGGCGGAGCTGATCCGAGACAGTTCGCCCGTCAGGTGGTGAACGGCCTGCGCGACCTGCTGCTGGTGCGCATGGGAAATGCGGAATTGGTGGATGCCCCGCAAGACGCACTTGAAGATTTTGCGCGCCTGGCCGAGCGCGTGCCGCCGGCCCGTCTGCTGGCGGCCATCGATGCATTCAACGAGGCCGCCCTGGACGCACGCGGCGGATGGCTACCCTCGCTTCCGCTGGAAGTGGCGATGGTGCAGGCGGTGGAAGAGCTGACGGCTGAAGCGGAGGTGCCGACAGGGAGGGAGCCGCGGCCGGCCCCGCCGGAGGTTGAGAAGACACCGCCGCCCCCCGTGCCCTCCAGCGACGCTCCGCCCCCGGAACCGCGGCGCGCGCTGCATGAATCCGGCCCGGTGGAAGCCGCGCCCGATGCGGAAGAAGGACAGGCGACCGCGCCTCCATTAAAGGGGGCGCTGACCTTCCAGGTCGTGATGGAACGCTGGGATCAGGTTCTGGCCGCCGCGTATCGCCGCGACCCGCGCACCCAGGCTCTGCTCAATTCCTGCCGGCCGCTGGGACTGCAGGGCGACGTATTGATGCTGGGTTTCGCCAGTGATCTGCTGCGCGAGAAGATGGAGAAGGAAGCCAACATGCAGGCGGCCCAGGAGGCGATGGCCGCCGCGCTGGGGAAGCCGCTCAGGCTGCGTTGTGTGTTGAAGGGAACGGCTCCCGGCAAGGAGCCCCCGCCGGTGCCCGTCGAGGATGGCGGGATGGTCGACACCGCTTTGCGCGACCTGGGAGGCCAGGTGGTGGAGGTCAAACCGGCTTCTCCCGACGCAGAGGCCGGCGCCGCCGGCGGCTGACCTTTGGCCCTGGCTCCCTGATGGTCAGTCTAGCTTCGGGGAAGAGGGTGACCACCAAGGCACAAAGGCACAGAGACACGGGGACACGAGGACACGAGGACGCGATAAAGATAGAGGCGTTGTAGTTCGGCGGAGCGTGTGGGCCGGAAGGACAAGCCTGGCTGAACGCATATTTGGATGGTCTTCGTGTCTTGGTGCCTTTAGTGGTGGGCATGGCCCCGGGAAAAGAGGCAGCCAGCAGGACGCGAAGGTGGGGGGCGAGGCGGCGCAGGGCCGCAGAGTGTGTGAGGAGCGAGGTGGATGGCGGAAGGTAAGGGTAAAGGTGGCCCCGGCGGCAAGGACCTGATGGCGCGCCTGCAGCGCATGCAGGGTGAGTTGGCGCGCGCCCAGGCCGAGCTGGCCGATGAGACGGTAGAAGTGACCGCCGGCGGCGGTGCGGTGCGGGTCGTGATGAGCGGCACGCAGGAGTTGAAAGAGGTGGAGATCGACCGCGCCCTGCTGCAGGAGGGCGACGTCGAAATGCTGCAAGACCTGATCGCCCTGGCGGTCAACCAGGCCATTCGCGATTCGCAACTGCTGGCTGCCAGGCGGCTGGGCCCGCTGGCGGGCGGCTTGGCGCCGCAGGTGTAGCGCATGTACCCCGCAGTCCCCGATCCGGTCGAGCGGCTGATAGAGGCCTTCTCGCGGCTGCCGGGCATCGGGCCCAAGACGGCCTCGCGGCTCACCTTCTATCTGCTGCGGGCCCCCGAGGCGGAGGGCCTGGAGCTGGCCGAGGCCTTGCAGGCCATGCGGCGCGACACGCGCCTGTGCTCGACGTGTTTCAACATCACCAGCGCCGGGGCGGATCCATGTGCGCTGTGCGCCGACCCCCAGCGCGAGGCGCAGCTGCTGTGCGTGGTGGAGGAGCCGCTGGACGTGCTGGCCATCGAGCGCACCGGCCAATACCGCGGCCGCTACCACGTGCTGCACGGCGTGCTCTCGCCGATGGAGGGTGTGGGACCGGAGGACCTGAAGCTGACGGAGCTGTTGAAGCGCGTCGAGAGCGAGGGCGTCGAAGAGGTGATCCTGGCCACCAATCCCACCCTGGAGGGAGAGGCGACGGCCATGTACATCAAGCGCCAGCTGGAGGGCCAGCCTTTGCGGCTGACGCGGCTGGCGCGCGGCCTGCCCTCGGGTGGGGACCTGGAATACGCTGACGCCAACACCCTGGCGCAGGCATTGGCCGGTCGCTCCGAGATGTGAGAGCGACGTTCCATCTGGAGGTGGGAGTCATGTCCAGCCGGAAACTTGCCGTGACAGCGCTCGTCCTTTCCCTGGCCGTGATGGTCGGGGCCTGCAATCTGCCGCTCGGTTCGCGCACTGCCCCACTCACCCCGACTGAACCTCTCAGCTTGCCGGATCTGCCGACGCTCACGCCGAGCGTCACGCCGCGCCCCCCGCAGACGCCGATGGCCACGCCGCTTCCGACGGCGACCATCACCGAGACGGCCACGCCGGCGCCGCCCTTCGCGCTGGCGGGTGAGCAGGACGTGGTGTGCTACTTCGGGCCGGGCGAGATGTATTCAGTGGACGGCGCCTTGTTGGCCGGCGAGCGCACGGCGGTGCTGGGGAAGGACTCGGCGGCCACCTGGTTGGAGATTGCCAATCCGCGCCGGCCGCGCAAGAACTGCTGGGTGCCGGTGAGCCGCGTGACGGTCGAGGGGGATCTGGCGCTGGCGCCGGTGGTGCCCGCGCCGGCGAGCATCGTCACCGCGGTGGAGGTGGTGTTGGACCCGCCGACGATCAACGTGCCGGGCTGCGTCTTCCCGGTCACCTTCGATGTGCATTTCAGCATCACCACGACGGGCCCGGCGACGGTCACCTTCCAGCGCTTCTTGAGCGACGGCCTGAGCGCACCGCCGGAGACGGTGACCTTCACCAGTGCCGGCACGCAGCAGTTCAGCGACTATTATCGGGTGGGCTCGGCCGGCGAACACTGGTTCGGCGTGCGTGTGACCAGTCCCAACAACATCACCGGCAAGGGATACGGCAAGGCGGTCTGTCCTTGAGGCAGGAGCGCGTCGGGAGGGGCAGCCGGCGTGGAGGCAAAACGCGGATTCACCTTGACGTGGGGGCTGGAGTCTCTTAGAATAGGGGCAACAGAAACGAACGGTCTCGCCCGCTGAGGCGGGAAGACCCGGACAACCGAAGGACGTCAAGGGCGTCAAAGACCGAGGCCGGCCACTCGGCGCAGGCAGCCGAGAGGTGGGCGGGTTGTGCGGTCTGAGGGCTGGCCGATGTAAGCAGGTTGACATCGGCGGGTTTTATCTCTCGGCCCTTGACAGTGGTTGGGGCGGGTGGTAGACTTCGGCCCGCTCTACGGACGGCACCTTAACAACTGAAGAGTGATAGGAAGCTATGCGAGCCCCAAGGCCAGGTGAGTAAAGAGACACAACACGTCTTCGGACGTGGAAGGATCTTTACGGAGAGTTTGATCCTGGCTCAGGATGAACGCTGGCGGCGTGCCTAATACATGCAAGTCGAACGAGGCCCCTTGT
>JAJRUD010000180.1 GCA_024277995.1 Chloroflexota bacterium | reverse complement strand
TGTCCTCGTCGCTGATCTCGATCCCCGGCCCAAGGTTGTCGCGGATGACGTTGGCGCGCAGGGTGACGTCGCGACCGCCGTCGACCCAGATCCCCGCGTCCCACCACTCCTCCTGCGAGGCGTCCAGGTCGTTGACCAGGATGGTGTTGCCTTCCACGAGCACGTTCACGCCATCCTCGACCAGGATGCCGCCGCCGACGTTCTGCACGCTGATATTGTCGCGGATGAGGCAATCCCAGCACTCGAAGGTGTTGATGCCCGTCCCCATCAGGCGATCCGGGGTCTGCGGGTTGGGGCCATTCTGGAAGACCAGGTTGCCTTCGATGGTGACGCCCTGGGAGGATTCCACATGGAGGCCGTAGCCCTCGATCTCCCAGTCCACCTTCTGGACGGCGAAACCGTTGTGGTGAACGACCAGGTCGCGCAGCAGAATATCGCGGCTCCTACTGAAGCCCAGGCCGATGTCGGTGTAGTTGCGGACCTCCAGGTTCTCGACCACGAGCTGTGCGCAGTCCTGGCACCAGATCCCGATCGCCAGGGTTCCCTGCCCATCCAGGACGGCGCCTTCTTCGCCGCGGATGGTGATGACCGCCTCGGACCCACCCAGTCCATCCAGTTCCAATGCCGCATGGTAGATCCCCGGGAGCAGCACGACGCTGTCGCCGGGTTGAGCCAGCGCCAATGCGCGCCGCAGCGTGCGCTGCGCGCCGTCGGGGTCCGAGGGCACGACGTACAGGACGCGCTCCTGCCCGGTGGAACCGTCGGCCAGGGCCGCGCCTGGGGCGAGGCGCGTCGCTTCCGGCGCCCAGGCCTCATCCTGCAACCCGCCGCAGGCGGCCAGGGCCAGGGTGAGGAGCGAGATCGTCACGAGAAGGGAAAGGGGGCGGATGCGGGTTTTCATGCTCACCTGCCACCGATACGTAGCTCCGCACTTTGCCCCCATCCGGGGTCCGCAGATCGCCATGGCAACCAACTATGCCATATCGTGGCCCGAAGGGCAAAGCCAAGACTCCACGTCGCGGTCGGCGGCAGGGCTTAAGGTTGTCACCGTGTCGCCACCCGCTCATCGGATGCAAGCGAATCTCCATTGCCGGTGCAATCCGCGGCGGTCACGGACAAGACCGATGCCGAGCCTGTGCACAAGAGAACCAGTTCAGCTGGGCCAGATGGGACGGAGGCATCATCCCGCCTCCTGCAGGCCGGCAAGCGAGGACTGCAGGGGGCTACGCGATGGAAAAGGGCCGTCCGATATGCTCGCACTGCTCTGATTCTCGGCCCTCCGCTCATGGCAGCATCATGCAATCCCCTTCGAAGTGAGGCACCCGTCTCTTCACCAACTCCCTCTGCGGTAAGCATCGAACCGGGCCGGCACACGAGAGAATCATCGGCGACGACTACTCCCCCGGCAGCGCCAATACTGATCACAGAGACAGAGAGGATACGGCGCTACACGCCGCAGATCACGGCACGCGCGCGATAAGCGCATCGTTGGCCGCGATCCTCATCCCTGGCTGCGGTTCGCCATGCGGCTAGTTATCGACCACGCACCGGAATCCAACCATGTCGAGGGTATCCGATGCCTCCAGACTGGCGCGGGCGACGGTGCGCAGGGCCTCCGCATTGGACGCCCAGGATCCGCCCCGAACGACGCGGCGGTCACCCGATTCCGGCCCGAGAGGGTTCTCCGTCGGTGACCACTGATAGTATGTGGCATCAAAACGATCACTGACCCACTCGAGCACGTTCCCGGCCATGTCGAAGACACCATAGGGGCTGCTCCCTTCGGGAAACAAACGCACCGGCGCGGTTGCCCGATAGCCATCGGATTGAGATTGGTCCCTCAGGGAGGCGAGCGGGCATTCCCGAGCACAGTAATTGGCTTTCTTGCCGTCCGGGGGTTCATTGCCCCACGGGAACAGCCGGCCATCGCGCCCGCGGGCGGCCTTCTCCCACTCAGCCTCAGTGGGAAGACGCCCTCCCGCCCAACGGCAATAGGCGGCCGCCGCATACCACGACACGTAGATGACGGGATATGCCATGAATCTGAGGTTGGTGTAGTAGTCTGGCTCCGTCCGCGAATAGACCTTCGCCGGCCAGGGACACCCACCTTCTTCGACACACCGCCTGTACATCCTGTTCCTCACTTCCGTGCGATAGATCCAGTACGAATCCAGGGCAACTTCATGCATCGGACTCTCTGCGCCCCAGAAATATGGGTCACCCTGCGGATCACTTCCCATCCGGAAGCTACCCGCGGGGATGAGAACCATTTCAGCACCGTCCACCTCGTTGCGCCGAACATCCACTGGCACATCGTCCGGCGGGAGAGTCAGCGTCACAGCGGAGGGCGAGGGAGAGGTGGCGAAGCTTGGCACGGTCGCCTCAGGAGTGCTCTCACTCGCCGGGACAGGCTCCTCTGCGGGCGGCTGCTGGGGTACGACGCTGGGCAAGGCAACCCCATCATCTTCCGCGAGCCGCGTCCCTCCGACGTCATTGGTACCGGCGCACCCTGCCGCCATGAACACCGCACCCAGGACCAGCAGCAAAAGGAAGACCTTGCTCGCGTCGCCTGGGCCTCCTCTGCCGCGCAACTGCAACCGGCCCAATTGCGCGTGCTCCCTGCAAGTCGCGCCTGCCCCTCGCTCGCCTATGGCGGACCCTGGCTGAGACGGCTGCAAGGACTTCTGGCCAACATTGCTGCTCATGGTTCGTTCACTCCTTTCTTGCAATGGCCCTTGCCAAACGGCCGGTGCTGCGACCGGCCGTCACGCGCGCACCACCCGGCGCGTCTTCAATCGTCATGCACGCTTGAGAAACCTCTGGACGGAAAAGGGGAAAGGCCTCTTGCACGGGGAGCGGTCGCGCTGAGCGAAGTCTCCGTTCAGCTTCGTTTGTGCCGCTAATGCAGTGTCCAACAAGATCGATCCTGGGATCATGCCGCCTGTCCGTGGCGATCTCACGCGATGGATCAGTCTCGCCGACAATTGCCGGCGTACTCCACGCGTTAAGACCATGTAGCATCGGGAGACGCCACCGCATCGATGCCAGCAAGGGCCGGCAGCATGCAAGATGATCCGGGAGGCCCTGCCCTCAGAGGGCAGAGCGACTACCCTGTCCCCTACAACCCCCGTACGAATGACTTTCCCCCTATCCCCAAGCCTCTGCGCTGTTGCGCTGTTGCCCCCTGGTCGGAAGTATCGTTTCAGCGAAAGCTGCGCATCGATCCCCTTTGATCCCTCTTCAGTATCTACATCGAGCTTTTTCACCTGTCAACCAGGTGCTTCCACTGCCCCATGGCACCCTGGCTCTCGCTGCGTACCCTTCGATACGCCAATTCCCTTTCCCGGCTTCCCCCAATTGGGTCGCAATTCCCACGCAGTCGCTCTCATCCTGTCGGATTACCAGCTGCTGGCGCCCTCCTCCTCATGAGGGAAACTTGCGGCATATCCCTTGCCGGGATGCATCATGCCGCGCCGTATCCTTGCGCAGGGTGCGGACGCTCCCACACGGCAAATGGGTTCGTCCAGCAGCATTCTCACTTGAGGGAACCATGGTCCTTGGGCAGCATTATCCGTGAGTTAACATGCGCGCTTGACATGGGGATAAAATCAGTCTAGAATAAGATAACTTGTAATAACAAGATAACAGGATGCCCTTTCAGGGCGCGAGGGATATGCCAACAGCATCCGAAAAGCCGGCAGCGCTGCGCACCAGTATCGATCGCGCTTCGCCGCTGCCCTATTACATCCAGTTGAAGAACGCCCTCATCGAGCAGATCGAGGGCGGCAACTGGCTGCCGGGCGACCAGATCCCCAGCGAGCCCGAGCTCTGCCGCCTCTTCGGCGTCAGCCGCACCGTCGTGCGACAGGCGCTGAAGGAACTGGCCTACGAGGGGCTGGTGGTGCGCGAGAAGGGGCGCGGTACTTTCATCGCCGAGCCCAAGATCACCAGCACCAGCCTGGTGCACTCGCTGGCCGGCTTCTACCAGGACATGGCGGCGCGCGGCATCCGGCCCGTCAACAAAATCCTGCAGCAAAAGGTGGTCCCGGCCGACGCCAAGGCGGCGCGCGTGCTCGAATTGGAAGTGGCCGCCCCGGTGATCCGCATCGAACGCCTGCGCTTCATCGAACGCGAGCCCATCGTGCTGGTGACCTCCTACCTGCCTCACGCGCTGTGCCCCAAGGTGCTGCAGGCCGACCTGGTCAACCAATCCCTGTACGTCTTTCTCGAGGAGCAGTGCGGCCTGACCATCGCCCGCGGCCGGCGGCGCATCGAGGCCGTCGCCGCCGACGATT
>JAJRUD010000179.1 GCA_024277995.1 Chloroflexota bacterium | reverse complement strand
GGATCGCCCTCAGGATCGAATTCGCGCAGCAGGCGCACCTTGGCCCGCGCCTCGGCGTTGGGGGCCATGGCCAGCAGGTCGGCCTTGTTGTCAGGGTCCATGGCCAGGATGAGGTCGAAATCGTAGAAATCCTGGGGCCGGACCTGCCGCGAGCGACCGCTGACCTCGACGCCGTGGGCGGCGGCAGTGCGGCGCATGCGGGCGTCAGGGCGCTCGCCGGTATGCCAGCTCGAGGTGCCGGCGGAATCGACGTCGTACCGGTGGTCGAGCCCGCCCTCGACGCTCAGGTGGCGGAAGAGGTTCTCGGCCAGCGGGCTGCGGATGATGTTCCCCAGGCAGACGAAGAGGATGCGTTTGGGCTTGTCCATGGTGGGCATTATACCCGGAGAGGGTGGGGCGCCTCGGGCAGGAGACGGCGCCCGCTGCCGCGGATGGTGCGGGTCACGCTCTTGGAGCAGCTGATGGCCTCTTCCCGGTTCCTTTCCGTTGGTGGTCGGCGGCCGATGGTGTCTCGGTCGGTCAAGCCCTCTTCAGCTGCGCCGACAGCGCTGCCAAATCCCGTCTCAGCGCATCGATCGCAGCCGAGCGCCCGGCATCCGGGCCCAGGCGCGAGGCCTGATGCTTTTTCCAGGCCAGCTTGGCGCACAACTGATAGAAGCGGCGCGTGGGGAGCGCCTGGCCCGTGGCCAGCGCGCGCAGCGCCGCGACCTCCCGTCTGGCCGGTGAGAGCGCGATGCGATACTGGGAGGCCGAAAGCACTCCCGCGCGGACTTCCGGGTCCAGGTAGCGTCGGATCCAGCTTCGTTCGCGCCACAAAGCCCACAGGATGATCCCCAGCATGGCCAGCCAGCCCGCCCAGTCGACGAGCGTCCCGAAGGTGATCAGACCTGCGCCCGGCAGGAGCGTGGCCAATGTGTTGTGGAGCGCGTGTGCTGCAATGGCCATGGCCAGGCCGGCCAGGGGGGCGAGGATCTGCAAGGTGCGGTGGGGGTGCAGGCGGGCCAGGGCGAAGCCCAGCCCGGTGAAAGCGGTATAGAAGGCGTGCTGGAAGCCGATCATGACCACCCGGATGAAGGCTACGGCCAGCAGGCCGGAATAGCCGCTCTTCTGGAACCCGCTGAAGATGTAGAGCGTGTTCTCCGTGGCCGCGAAGCCCAATCCGACGATCCCGCCATAGACGATGCCGTCCAGCGGCGTGTCGAGTTCCGGCCGGAAAACCATGAAGAGGATGAGCAGGGCCAATGCTTTGGAGATCTCCTCCACGACGGGGGCCGAGAGGCTTCCGGTGCTCAGGGCAACGGCGAGGTCCGACTCGGTGAGCAGGAAGACGCTGATGCCGACGAGGGTGTTGAGGACGAAGGACCAACCGGCGGCTATGGTCGCGCCCCACAGGAAGCAACCAGCCAGCAGGCCGAGGGGTTCCTTCTCATAGCGATCAATCCAGTACAGCGCGGCGGCATAGGCCAGCATGGGCCCCACACCGAAGATGAGGGAGAGCAGAAAGGCCAAGGGGCAGGCTCCTGAAACGTCGGACCATCCCTCTGCATCATACCCTTATCGATTTGCAGGCGCCATGCGTGGGGGAAAAGCGCGTGCTGCGCGTGTCCATCCCCCTTCGGGTATAATCGCGGCGTCTGGCACCGATCGTGCATCGGGCCAGCAGCACAGGTGGAGTGATGGTGCGCGATCACAGACCGGCGGAAGAGCTTTCCATCGAAGAGCTTCAAGCCTTGCTGGCACGCAAGAGGATCGAAGCACGCCGGGCCCGGCTGCGCAAGTTCCGTCAGAACGGGCGCGCGCTCAGCGTGCGCGAGGATCCGCTGCCGGTGACCCAGTTGGAGGATTTCCGGGCGACGCCGGAGCCGCAGGCCAGCGGAGAACCCGCCAGCGGGCGCCGAGGGCGCGGAGGCTGGCTGAACGGGCTGCTGCTGTTGGTCGAGATCGCGGCTGTGGCGGGCCTTGTCTTCGTTTTGGTGAATGGATTTGAGGCGCTGCGCACGTTGAACAGGGAGGTGTCCGCCGTCCTGGGAGGGGCCACCGCCTCGCCGACGCCGCTCATCACCGCGGTCGTATTGCCATCGGGTCACACCCCACCTACTTCGCCCGGCGGCGCGCGCCCCAACGAAGCCGAGATCCCCGAGCACCTGCGGCCCATTGCACAGTCGCTGGCTGCGCTGCCCATCCCCACGCCAGGTCCCGAGCAGGCGCGCAGTATTTACATCCCGGCCTTGTGGAACTCGCCCGCACCTGTCGTCCAGGGCGACGGGTGGGAGCAGCTCAAGAAAGGCGTGGGGCAGCACATAGGGACCGCCAACCCCGGGCAGCCCGGGAACATGGTTCTCTCGGCTCATAACGACATCTTCGGTGAGCTCTTCCGGGACCTGGATCAGTTGAAACCCGGCGATGAGATACGGGTGTCGACGGCCACGCGCGAATACCTCTATCGCGTGACGGGTACGCGCATCGTCGAGCCCACCGAGGTGAGCGTGATGGAGCCCACTGCCAAGCCCACCATTACGTTGATCTCCTGCTACCCGTATCTGGTGGACACGCAGCGCATCGTGGTCTTCGCTGAGTTGGTTGAGATGTGAGCACGATCACAGCCGGGGAATACATCATTCCGAAGCCGGGCCCCTCCCGGCTCCTGGAGAGGAGGACGAGGTGAGCAAAGGCAAGAGCAAGAGGAAACGCAGACGGGACCGCCGTCCCAACGTGCCCGCCGCAACGGTGAAGAAAACCGTCGTCGTCGGAACAAGGCGCAGCGCGGTCGAGTTCAATCCCGATTACAGCTATGTGATCAAAGACCTGAAGCGAATCGCGGTATTGGCTGGAGGCTTCACTGCACTGCTCGTGATCCTCTCTTTCTTCCTGCGCTGACGGCCCATCTCCTTGCCAAAGCATAGAGGACAGCCATGATGTCCAGGCCTGAGAGGCAGGCCGGGGTGCGCTTCAGCCTGCGCTGGAAGATCATCCTGCCCTTTGTCTTGCTCGTCCTGTTCCTGGGGCTGAGCACGATCTTCCTCGTCAGCCGCCTGCTGAGCGGGACTGAGACAGAACGCTTTATTCGCCTGCTGGCTGATAGCGGTCAGCAGGCGATGGACGCCGTCGTACGCCAGGAAGTCGAATTGCTGGAGGTCCAGCGCCTGGTCGTCAACACCGAAGGCGTCCTGGAGGCGGTGCAGCGGATTGACGCCGAGGACCTGCGGACCCGTGTGCTGCCCCTCGTGATCAACGCCGGAGCGGACGTCGTGGCTGTTCTCGACCTGCAGGGCACCAGCCTGCTGGCCATCAGGAGGTTGCCTGAGGGCGGACCGGGGGAGTACGAGACCCTGCGCGGGGAGACCTATTACGCCGATTGGGGGTTCGTCCAGGCAGCTCTTGCAGGTCGCGTGGAAGAGGAGGTGGGAGGTAAGCAGGTCGGCCTGGAGGCGCTGCGCCTGGGTGATCAGGAGACCTACGTGTTCTTCATCGCCGGACCGCTGCGGGACAGGTCCGGCAACGTCATCGGTGTGGTGCTGACGGGGGAGTACCTGCAGGATTTCGCCGATCGCCTGAGCGACGAGGCGGGGGCGAACGTGACGATCTATGATGCCCCCTCGGGTCAGCCCCTGGCCACGACGCTGGAGCCCCAGACATTGGCCGATCTGGCGCTGCCGGCGGAACAGATGGGTGCAGCCCTGGCACCGGGGGAGGCCGGGAACCCCATCCGTCGCGTTGAGGTGGCGGGGGCGCCCTATGGGGAGGTGCTGCTGCCCTTTGTCGCCCGCCAGGGGACGGTGCAGTTGGGCGTTCTGGGCGTTTCGCTCCTGGACGTGCCGGGCATTCGCGCCGGAGGACTGCCGCAGGAGGAGATCCTGTGGCCGGTGGTGCTTTCCATGGCGCTGGCCCTTGGGCTGGCGGTGATCGTCGGGCTGCTCGTATCCAACCTGGTCACTGAGCCCCTGGCCGAATTGACGCAAGCCGTGCGGCGTGCGCAGGAGGGGGATCTCCAGGTGCGGGTCGAGCCGCGTTCGGCGGATGAACTGGGTCTGTTGGCGGCGGGTTTCAACCGGATGCTGGAGAGGCTGAGTGGAGATCACATGGCGCCAGCGCCCGTCACGCCCGCCGGCGAGTCCCTCCGCCATGAGGGTGCCCGGCAGGGGATGCGATCCGGCGAGTTGGTGCGGGCGACGGTGCTGGTGGCGCAGCCTTACGGCATCGTGGATGCAGGAGGCCTGAGTGAGAGCGATCCCGCGCAGGCCCTGCAAGCCTTGAACGAGGCTTTGGCGGGCGTGGTATCCATTCTGGAGGCCCACGGCGGCGTGGTGGACCAATTGGCTGGGGCCGAGGTGATGGCGTTCTTTGGCGTGCTGCCGCGCCCCGTTCCGCCGCAGGTCAGCGCCTTGCAGGCAACGCACGCCGGATTGGCGCTCTTGGAGTTCGTAGAGGAGAGGAATGAGCGCAGGCGTGAGCGGGGTCTGGAGGACCTTCGCATAGCCGTTGGCGTGGCGACGGGGCCGGTGATCGCCGGCGAAATAGGAGGTAAGGGCCGCTTGCGCTTCGCGGTAATAGGCCTTACGGTAGATGTAGCGTGTGGCATCCAGCAGCTCATCCGCCGCAAAGGCGGATTGCTGATCAGCGAGGAGACCTTTCGGCGTCTGGCTGCCACGCGTGGGCAATTCCGTATGGGTCGCCAGGGCGTGGCCCGAATCCCGATGCAGAGCAAAGGCCTCATCGTGCATGAGGTCCTCGGGCGCACCACGATCCTGGTCGAGGGATCGGGCAGGGAGAAGGCGTGAGGAATCTCTGGAGAGGGCGCTGGCTGTATCTGGCGCTTGCGGCGGGGCTGGTGCTGTTGGGGCTCTGGATTCCCGCGGCTCTGCCCCCCGGCGCCGCTTCTGCCGGCCAATCCTATCTCTCGTTGAGCCTCCGTTCTCGACTCCAGGCGGACTATGGGCCTGGCAGAGGCGGCGGCGTCGGGCTGCTTCGCCTCTCCATTTTCGAGGATTTCCTGCAAGATATAGGACTGCGGCCGGAAGAGGCTGATGAGCAGGCAGAGGAGCTGCGGGCCGCGATGAGTTCGCCCGTCCCGACTGCCACGGCGCGCAACTTCGCCGGCGACCCACCCTTCACTGCCACTCCCACGGCGACCTCCACACCGACGAACACACCCACGCCGACCAATACGCCCACGGCGACCCCCACGAGCACCTTCACGCCCCGGCCGACGAAGACGCCCAAGCCTACCGCCACACCCAAGCCTCCCAAGCCCACCGAGCCATCGGATGACGCCAGCCCGCAGATATCGGGCGGCGACGCCGCGCCCCCCTCGGGGAACTACCCCGTCTGCACCCTGCCCGTGAACGTGACCGGCGTGCGCGTGGTCGACCCGGCCTACTCCAGCGGCATCGAG
>JAJRUD010000178.1 GCA_024277995.1 Chloroflexota bacterium | reverse complement strand
TCCTCCCCGCCGTGCGCGAAGTCGTCCCGGACGCCGATATCTTGGTCATCGACGACCATTCTGATGACGCCACCGGCGCAGTGGCGGCCCAACTGGGAGCCATCGTCTTGCGCCTGCCCAACAATCTCGGCTATGGCGGCGCCGTGCAGACCGGCTTCCGCTACGGTTCGCGCTTTGGTTACGCTTATGGCATCGTCATGGACGCCGACGGCCAACACGACCCCCGCAACGCGCCCGATCTGCTGGCCCATGTGCAAGGGGGGGAATGCGATGTGGTGGTCGGCTCCCGCTTCATAGGCGAGATGACCTATCATGCCTCGTGGGTGCGGCGCTCGGGGATGCGCCTGTTAGCCGCTATCGCCAGCTCTCTCACCCGGCGGCCGGTGACAGACGCCACATCCGGGTTCCAGGCCATGACGGGCGAGGTGATGAGATTTCTGGCGGTGGAGGATTATCCCAGTGACTACCCGGACGCCGACACCCTGATCATGCTCCACTACGCCGGTTTCTGCGTGCAAGAAGTCCCCGTCACCATGCACGAGCGCATTTCCGGCGTGTCGATGCACGGCAGCATCCTCAAAAATCTCTACTACATCCCCAAGATGCTCCTCTCGATGGCCATCGTCTATTTCCGCTACCGCACCCTCGCCGGCGCACGACGCCATTCACTCCGTCATTTCGACGACCAGCAGGAGGAGAAATCTCCCGCATGACGCGCGCCGCCCTCTCCATCGATCTCGAATCTTACTGGCACGCTGAGTTGTTGCGAAAGCGCATTGACCGCAGCGCGGCCGACGATCGCGTGCTCCCGGCCACCCTGCCCCTGCTCGACCTGCTGGCTGATCGCGGCGTTCACGCCACATTTTTCGTCGTCGGGGAAATCATCGAGACGCACCCGGCCCTGGTGCAGCGCATCGTGCGGGAAGGACACGAAATCGGCTGCCACAGTTTCAGCCATCGCCCCCTGTGGGACTTGAGCGAAGCTCAATTCGACGAAGAACTCGCCCGTTTTAGCGATATGGTGGAGCGACACCTGCCGGGCGTGAAACCGCGCGGCTTTCGGGCCCCCACCTTCAGCCTGTCCCCGACCACAGCCTGGGCCCTGGGCGTGCTGGCGCGGCGCGGCTACAGATACGATTCCAGCGTCTTCCCCCTGCGCACGCCGCTCTATGGCGTCGCTGGCGCGCCCTCCGCCCCTTACCTCCCCGCGCCCAACCTCGTCGACTCCGATCCGGCCGCGCCCATCGTGGAATGGCCGATGACCGCCTGGCGGGTCGGCCCCCTGACGATACCGGTTTGCGGCGGCTTCTACCTGCGCGTCCTGCCCATGCCGCTCATTTTGCACGGCCTGCGCCAGGCCCAGAAGCGCGGCCCCATCGTCATCTATCTCCACCCCTGGGAACTGGACCCGGACACGCCCCGCCTGCCGCTTTCGCGCAGAGACAGCTTCATCACCTACCACAACACCGGCGCGGCCATGCGCCGACGTCTGGAAACGCTGCTGGATAACTTCGACTTCACGCCCATGGGGGATGTGCTGGGCGCGGGGAATGCGCTCACGCTTCAGGACGCCGCCGGATAAACGATCTCTCCGCCCAGGATCGTCATTTCCACCTCTGTTTCCCTGATCTCCGCCAGGTCGCAGGTGAAGATGTCCCGGTCGAGGATGATGAAATCAGCCAGATAGCCGGGAGCGATACGTCCCTGTTGGTGAGACTGGCCGATCGCCGTGGCCGCGCCCAGGGTGTACGCCTCCACCGCCTCCGCCACGCTCAACCGCTGTGCGGGATGCCAACCGCCGGGCGGGCTGCCATCCCCGCGCTGGCGGGTGACCGCGGCGTAGATGCCCCACCAGGGGTTGAAACTGGCCACCGGCGCATCCGAGCCGAAGGCCAGGGTGGTTCCCGCGGCCAGCAGGGAGCGAAAGGCGTAAGCATTGCCGGCGCGCTCGCCCCACAGCAGGTCGGTGTTGGGCAGATCATCGGTGCAGTGGAGCGGTTGCGGCGAGGCGACGATGCCCAGGGCCGCCAAACGGGGCCGATCTTCCGGCTGCAGAGCCTGCACATGCTCGATGCGGTGGGGCAAGGCCGGCGGGTGTTCGCTGCCGGCAGCCAGGGCCTCCTCGAAAATATCCAACACTTCCCGGTTGGCGCGGTCGCCGATGGCGTGGATGGAGATCGCCAAACCGTGGCGATGTGCGCGCTGAACCACGCGGGCGACTTCGGCGGGCGAGGTGAGATACATGCCGTAATTGTCCGGATCGCCCTCGTAAGGCTCCAGCATCCAGGCCGTGCGCGCGCCCAGCGAGCCATCCGCGAACAGCTTGATATGGCCCAACCGCACCCACTCATCCCCGAAGCCGCTCTCCAAGCCCAGGGCGATCAGGTGATCCAGGTTCGCCGCTTCGATATTGCAACTGACGCGCAAGGGCAAGCGCCGCTGCGCGTGCAAGCGCGTGTACAGGCGCAGGGCCTGCCGTCCTTCCTCGTTGTGATCCTTC
>JAJRUD010000177.1 GCA_024277995.1 Chloroflexota bacterium | reverse complement strand
ACCTCGGCGTCGGCGATGATGGCGGCCATCATCTGGACGGACTCGATGGGGAATTTCCCCATGGCCGTCTCGCCGGAAAGCATCAGGGCGTCGCTGCCGTCGAAGACGGCGTTGGCCACGTCGGAGGCCTCGGCGCGCGTCGGCCGCGGGTTGTCGATCATCGATTCGAGCATCTGGGTTGCCGTGATCACCAGCCGCCGGCGGTCGTTGGCCTGGTGGATGATCCACTTCTGCAGGGAGGGCAGCCTGGCCGGCTCCACCTCGACACCCAGGTCACCGCGCGCGACCATCACGCCCTTGCACGCTTCCAGGATCTCGTCCAGGTGGTCCAGCGCCTCCGGGCGTTCGAGCTTGGCGATGATGGGCGTGTCTTCATGCCCCGGGGCCAGGCTGGCGATGGTCTCGCGCAAGGCCTGCACGTCCGCCGCCTGGCGGACGAAGGACATGGCGATCAGGTCGACGCCGTGCTCCAGGCCGAAGGCCAGGTCGGCGCGATCCTTATCGGACAGGGCGGGCACGGAGAGGTCCACCCCTGGCAGATTGAGCCCCTTGTGGGCTCCCAACAGCCCGCCGACGACGACCTCGGTCTCCACCTCCTTCGGTTCGACCTTCAGCACGCGCAATTCGATGCGCCCGTCGTCGAGCAGGATGGTGTCGCCGGGCTTGACGTCTTGATCCAGGTGCGGATAGTCGACGGAGACGCGCACCGCGTTGCCCACCAGGGGTTCGGTGGTCAGCGCCAGACGCTTGCCCTTTTCGAGCACCACCGGTCCCCCGCCGGCCAGGCGTCCCGTGCGCATCTTCGGCCCCTGCAGGTCTTGCATGATGGCCACCGCCCGCCTGCAGTCCTTGGCCGCCCGGCGGATGCGCTTGATCACCTGCGCGTGTCCGGCGTGATCGCCGTGCGAGAAATTCAGGCGCGCAACGTCCATGCCGGCGTCGATGAGCGCCCTCAGCCGCTCTTCGCTGCTGCTGGCGGGCCCGATGGTGGCGATGATTTTCGCCCTGCGCATCACAGGTAATTCAACTCCTTCGCTTGCCGCTCCAGTTCGGAGCGGAAGTCGGGATGCGCCACGTCGATGAGAGCGCGGGCGCGCTGCCGGATGGTCTTGCCATAGAGGGCGGCCACGCCGAATTCGGTGACCACATAGTGGACGTGATTGCGCGTCGTGACCACGCCCGCACCGGGCTTGAGCATGGCCACGATGCGGCTGACCACCTGCCCATCGCGCAGCCTGGCGGTGGAGGGCAGGGCGATGATGGGTTTGCCGCCCTTGCTCCTGGCCGCTCCATAGACGAAGTCCACCTGCCCGCCCACGCCCGAGTACAGCCTGGGGCCGATGCTGTCGGCGCAAACCTGGCCCGTCAGGTCCACCTCGATGGCAGAGTTGATGGAGACCATCTTGTCATTGCGGGCGATGACGAAGGGATCGTTGACGTATTCGGTGGGGTGCAGCTCCACGATGGGGTTATCGTCCACGAAATCGTAGAGACGCTGCGTGCCGAGCATGAAGCCGGCGACGATCTTTCCCGGGTGAAGGCTCTTCTTCTCGTTGGTGATCACGCCGCGCTCCACCAGGTCGATCACGCCGTCGGAGAAGAGCTCGGTATGGATGCCCAGATCGCGCTTGTCGCCCAGGAAGTTGAGCACCGCGTCGGGGATGGCCCCGATGCCCATCTGCAGCGTGGAGCCGTCTTCGATGAGCGAGGCCACGTGACGGCCGATCTTCATGCTCAGGTCGCTGGTCTGTCCCATGGGGAGTTCCGCCAGCGGGTAGTTCACCGGGATGGCGTAGTCGATCTTGGAGATGTGGATGAAGGAATCGCCCAGCGTGCGCGGCATGCACTCGTTCACCTCGGCGATGACCACCCTGGCCACATCGGCCGGGGTCTTGGTCAGGCCGGCTTCGATGCCCAGGCTGCAAAAGCCGTGCTCGTCGGGGGGGCTGACGTGAATGAGAGCCACATCCAGCGGGAGCAGGCCCTTGCGGAAGAGCAGCGGTACTTCGGAGAGGAAACAGGGAGTGAAGTCGGCCCGGCCCTCGTTGACGGCGCGGCGGATGTTGGCGCTGATGAAGAGCGTGTTGATGCGGATGTGCCCTTCCATCTCGGGGTCGGCCTGGGGAGCCGGCCCGATGGTCAGCACCTGTATCAATTCCACATCCTGGATACCTCGGGCGTGATCCACCAACGCCGCCAGCAGCTTTTGGGGCACCGAGCAGTTGCCCGTCAGGAACACCCGCTGCCCGGATTGGATGACCTGGACCGCCTGCTCGGCGGTGGTGAAGCGGGATTGGTATTTGGCCAGCCAGGTCATGAGTGGATCCCTCCCGGATGTCCCAGGCGTTTGAGGTGTTTCGCCTCCCCTTTGTAGATGTTCAGGCCCTGTTCCAGGGCCGGCACGTTGGCGATGGCGGCCTCCAGCCCCTGCTCGGCGATGGCGAGCAGGTAGGGGTAGGCCCCGCTATACAGGGCGTGGGTGGCCGTGCGCCCCAACACCCCGGACACGTTCGGGACGCAGAAGTGGATCACGCCTTCCTCTTCGTAGGTCGGGCTGGCGTAGGTGGTGGGGCGTGAGGTCTCCACGCAGCCTCCCTGGTCGATGCTCATGTCGATGATGATAGAGCGCGGCTTCATGGCGGCCACCATCTGGCGGGTGACCACGATGGGGGCCCGCTGGCCGGGGACGAGGACGGCGCCCACCAGGACGTCGGCGTAGGCCACGGCGCGCCCGATGTTGTGCGGCGTGGAAAGCATGGTGACCAGCGGCGCGTGCACACGGGCCTGCACCTGCTGCAGCCGCCGCAGATCGACGTCCAGGATGGTAATGTGCGCGCCGGCGGCGGTGAAGGCCTCGGCGGCGGTGGTTCCCACGTTGCCCGCGCCCAGAATCACGACCTCGGCCGAGGGCACGCCCGCCACGCCGCCCAGCAGGATGCCGCGCCCGCCGTGGTCATTCTGTAGCAGACGAGCCGCCACCTGCATGGCCATGCGTCCGCCGATCTGGCTCAAGGGTGTCAGGATGGGGCGGTAGCCATTCTCTTCTTCCACCTGTTCATAGGCGATGGCGGTGATCTCCAACCGGAGCATGCGGTCGATCTTGTCCTGTCGGGCGGCCGCCAGGTGCAGGAAGCCAGCCACGGCCTGCCCCGGGTGCATCATCTCCAGTTCCTCTTTGGTGGGGCGGGCGAACTTAAGCACCAGGTCGGCCCGGCCGTAGACCTCCTCCAGGCTGTAGGCGATGGTGGCGCCGGCCTGGATGTAATCATCATCGGAGAAACCGGCCCCTTCACCGGCGCCGCGCTCTACATAGACCGGATGGTCGTGTTCCGCGAAGAGCCGGACGCCGGCCGGCGGCAGGCCGACACGATATTCGAAGGGGCGCCTCTCCTTGGGGATGCCGACGTACATGTTGCCCTCCTCACGGGTGCTCGCGGCCGGCGGGCGCGGCGACAAACCGGCCTCCCGTGCCGGGTTGTGTCTTCATGGTGCTGCAGTCTCAAGTGAGCAGGCGGACGAGGATGGCCTTCTGGGCGTGCATGCGGTTCTCCGCCTGGTCGAAGATGACGGAATGGGGCCCGTCGGCCACCTGATCGGTGATCTCATGGCCGCGGTGCGCGGGCAGGCAGTGCATCACGATCACTTCCGGCTCGGCCTCGCTCACCAGTTGCTCGTTGACCTGATAGGGCGGGAAGGCCTTCTTGCGCATCTCTGCTTCCTCCTCCTGACCCATGCTCACCCAGGTGTCGGTGTAGATCACCTGTGCGCCGCGCACGGCCTCATGCGGGTCGCGCACCTGGCGAATGGTGATACCGGTCTCCTGCGCCATCTCCTCGCCCATGGCCAGCGCGTTGGCCGGCAGGTCGTAACCTTCCGGCGAGGCGATGGTGAAGTTGAGCCCCAGGCGGGCGCAGGCGAAGAGCAGCGACACGGCGACGTTGTTGCCGTCGCCCACGTAGGTCAGGTTCAGGCCCTTCAGATCGCCGAAGCGCTCCAGGATGGTCAGCATATCGGCCATGGCCTGGCAGGGGTGGTTGAAATCGCTCAGGCCGTTGATCACCGGCACGGCGCTGTAGCGCGCCAGCTCCAGTACGTGCTCGTGGGCGAAGACACGCGCCATGACGGCCTCCACGTAGCGCGAGAGCACGCGGCTGATATCGGAGATGGCCTCGCGCTTGCCCAGGCCGATTTCATTCGGCGAGAGGTAGAGCGCATCCCCACCCAGGTGGCGCATGGCCATGTCGAAGGAGACGCGCGTCCGCAGGCTGGGCTTCTGGAAGACCATGGCCAGCGTCTTTCCCCGCAGCAGGGGTTCGTTTCCCCCCTGCTGCCAGGCCTGCTTCAGGTCGATGGCCAGCTTGAGCATGTCGAGCAATTCGTCCTGTGTGTAGTCGGCGAGAGACAGGAAATGGCGCATGGGGTAACTCCATCCGAAAGAGATCTGGTTCGATTCGCGCGGCGAGTATAGCACATGCCATCTGGGATGTGGGTCCCGCCGCAGCACGCCGTCCGGCGGCCTCAAGCGAAACCGGTGTCTCTGTGACACCGGCTCTCGTCTGTGGTCCATGGCTCTCGTCGCGACGCCTCAATCAGCCGTGGGTCGGGCGGGCTCGGCCGTGCCCTGCGTCAGGCCGTGGAGCACAGGCGGGCGCAGCCAGTACAGCCAACCGCGGCCGCGTCGTGGTGGGCGTATTCGGTCGCGCCCGACGAGCAGCAGAGCCAGGGCGAGCAGCAAGGCGCCGAGCCATTGGTTGGTGCTCAAGGATTCGCCCAGCCACAGATGTGCCAGGCCGACAGCTACCAGGAGTTCCGCCATGCCCAACAGGGCGGTCTGCATGCCGCCGATGGTCTTGACGCCCAGGAAAAGGGCCAGGCGGGAGAGGAAAGTCACCCCGGTCAACCCCAACAGGGGAAGCGCGGCCCCCGGCGGGAAGGCAGGGATCGGGGGGCTGAGCAGCAAATGGGCGGGGACCACCACGGCGGTCATGGCGATCAAGGTGTAGAGCGTTACGGTGGGGGCGGGCGCCTCGTAGAGCACGCGTTGGTTGATGGGGATGTGCAGGGCGTAGAGGAACCCCGCCCCGACCATCAGGCCGGCGCCGAGCATGTCGACCCGTGCGCCGCGCGGGTCGAGCAGCAGCAGCACGGCCGGCAGGCTCAGCAACAGGCGGAGGACGGTCAGGCGTGAATGCTGGTGGCCGTCAAGGAAGAGCAGGAATGCCACGAAGATCGGGTAGAGGGAATAGAGCAATTGTGCCAGGCCGGCGTCGATGCGCGCCAGACCGGCGTAGAAGAGCAACGAACCGGCTCCATTGATCCCGCCAGCGATGAGGCATCCGACGAGGCCCACCGGGTAGATGTATAGAAAGCGGCGTCGGAAGAGGACGATGACCAGCAGCAAGAGCAGAGCCGCACCCGCCGTGCGCGCCGCCACCACGGCCATGGGCGGCAATCCCGCTTGAATGGCCTGTTTCCCGAAGATGGGGGTCATGCCGAGCAAGAGCCCTGAGACCAGGGCTACGGGGACCCCTTTGCGATTTCCGGCGGCTGTGCTCATGGTATCGATCCGCTATCTCAATGCCCGGTTGATCTCTTCGAGCAGATCATCGTCGAGGAAATCCCCCTTGAGCATGAGCTGCGCGATCTGCCCTTCGAGGCGAGCCTTCTCGGTGGGAGTGAGCATCTTTGCTGTGACCACGATGATGGGGATGCGCGCCGTCTCGGGCTGGGCACGCAGGCGCTCCAGCACGGCGAAGCCGTCCATCTCGGGCATCATCAGGTCCAGGATCACCAGGTCGGCCGGGATGCGCTTGGCTTCCCGCAGAGCTTCGGCGCCGGACTCGGCCTCGAAGACCTCGAAGTCGCCCTGAGCCTGGAGGATGCGGCGGATCAGGCGGCGGGTGTCGGCGTGGTCATCGACGATGAGCACGCGATGCACGCGCCGCTGGTCGAGGCGAACCAGCGCGGCCAGCAGACCTTCCTCGGGCTGGTCGGGGAGCTGGCCGAGCTCGTGCGCCCAGCCGTCTCCCAGCAGGGTCTTTTCGATGGGCATCGTATGGCCGGAGCAGTTGACCACAACGATGTGTTCCGGTCGCACCAGGCCGGCGCGCGTCAGCTTGATGAGCCCGGCGAAGGCCACGGCCGCGGCCGGTTCCATGGACAGCCCTTCCACCTTGGCAGCCGTGTGCATGGCGCGCATGGCCTCTTCGTCGCTGACGCTTTCCATGATCCCGCCGCCGGCAGTGAGCATGCGCTCGCGCAGCAGGGTGTAGGCGCGCCCCGGGTCGCCCGTGCTCAGAGTGGAGATGTGGGTGCTGGGGGACTCCACGGGGGTGGCCGCGCTCGCGCCGGATTTCCACGCCTGGGCCATCGGTGCGCAGCCTTCGGCCTGGATACAGGCGATGGCCGGAACGCGGTCGATCAACCCTGCGGCGTGCAGCTCCTGGAAGCCTTTCAGCACGCCCAGGGGCCCGATCCCGCCGCTGACGGCCTGGAAGTACCAATCCGGAGCGCGCCAGGGCGGTCCCTCTCTGGGGGGCAACTGGCCGGTGAGCTGCTCGGCGATCTCGAAGGCGATGGTCTTCATGGCCTCCACGGCCAACACGCTGCGCGTGCCGCGGTCGATGTAGAGATCCCGCCGTGCGGCGAACTCGACTGCCAGGCGTTTGGCCTGGTCGTAGGTGCTGGTGACCTTGACCACCTGGGTGCCGTACAGGGCCACCTCGTGCATCTTGGCGCCCGGCACCAGGCTGGTCAGGAAAGCCCACAACTTGATGCCGGCGCGGGCACAGCAGGCGGAATAGGCGATGGCCACGTTTCCCGTGGAGGCGACCACGATTTCCTTCAGGCCGGATTGCTTCAGGGCAGCCACGGTGACGGCTGCCTGGCGGTCTTTGAAGGAGCTGGTGGGGCCCTGGCGCTCGTCCTTGACGTAGAGGCGAGGCAGGCCGAGCATCACGCCCAGGTTGTGGGCGAGCAGCAGCGGTGTGCCGCCTTCCCCCAGGCGCTGGGAGAGGGGTGGGGGCTGAGCGGGCAGCAGCTCCTGGTAGCGCCACAGGTCCATCGGGCGCTCGCGCAGGCGCCGGATCCAATCCGGGCCCAGGGTCTCCAGCGGGTAACGTGCCTCGCGCCAATCGCTGCCGCATGAGGCACAGGTCGGCTGGGAGGGGTGAAAGGGCGCGCTCGCGCCGCAGTCCAGGCATTCGATGATGGGTGTGATGTCCATGACGTTTCCCTATGGGAGTGGTGCTGGCCTGGCGCCCGTCAGGAGCCCTGGCTCAGGGCGTGCAGTTGCCGTCCCACGGCTTCCATCAGTTCGCTCGCCGGCACGGCGCAGTGCTCGAGCATGAAGCGGCATCCATGATCGAGCAGCTCTTTTTGCCATGCCTGGGGCGAGGCCGGGATCAGCGCCACGACCGGGACCCGGGCTGTGGCAGCCCGCGCCCGCAGGTTCTCCAGCGTGTCGAAGCCCTTGCCCCCGCCCATGAGCAGATCCAGCAGCACCAGGTCCGGCGGCTGCTCGGCCAGGCGGGCCCGGGCGCTCTCGCCATCGTGGCAGACTTCGGTCTGGAAGGGCCCGGCGGCCTCGATGGCCGAGCACAGTCGGCGCATCTCGTCGGCCTGGTCAGCGACGACCAGGACCCGGCGCGTCTCGCCTTCAGCGACGCCCAGGCGGCGCAGCGTGGCCAGCATGTCTTGTTCGTCGATCGGCATGGTGAGATAGGCGTCCGCGCCCAACGTGAAGCCCCGTTCCTGTTCGGGGAAGTAGCTCCCGACCAGGATCGGCACGCTGCGCGCTTCCGGGTCGGCTTTCAGCCTGGCGAGCACCTCCCAGCCCAGGTGTCCCGGCAGAGTGGGGTCCAGCAGGATGGCCGCCGGCCGCAGCTCGTTGGCCAGCTCCACGGTCTCCTGGGGGGCGCGTACGCTGTGCAGGCGATAGCCTCGGTCCGCCAGGTGCTGGCGATACCCGGCCACGGCGCGCGGGTCGTCCTCCACAACCAGCACCAGCGGGCGTCCGGCAGCCGAATCCTCGGCCTCGAGGGGCGCCAGGGGGAGCGTGAAGGCGAAGGTGCTGCCTGCTCCGGGCTTGCTTTCGACCCAGATGCGCCCTCCGTGCAGCTCCACCAGGTGCCGCGAAATGGAGAGACCCAGCCCGGTGCCGCCCGTCTTGCGCGTGGGCGAGGCGTCCACCTGGGAGAAGGGCTCGAAGAGCCTGGCCTGGTCCTCGACCTCGATGCCGGGGCCGGTGTCGGAGACGGCGATCATGACCGCCTCCCGCCCGTCGTCATTGATGCGCCGGGCGCTGATGGCGATCCGGCCCTGCTCGGTGAACTTGGCGGCGTTGGATACCAGGTTGAGCAGCACCTGGCGCACGCGGATGTTGTCGGCCTGCACCGTGGGCAGGTCCTCGGGAACGTCGGCAGACAGTTTGATGGGCTTGTCCTTCACCAATCCGATTGCGGTTGAGAGGACGCCCTGGATGATCTCCTTCAGGTCCACCTCGGCAAAGGCAAGTTCCATCTTGCCGGCTTCGATCTTGGAGAGGTCCAGGATGTCATTGATCAGCCCCAGCAGGTGTTGCCCGGCGCTGTAGATGGCCTGCAGGTCTTCCTCCTGGGTCTCGTTGATGGGGCCGTCAATGCCCTTGAGGATGACGCGCGAGAAGCCGATGATCGAATTGAGCGGGGTGCGCAGTTCGTGGCTCATGTTGGCCAGGAACTGGCTCTTGAGCCGGTCGGCCTCGCGCATCTCCTCCAGCGCCTGCTGTGTGAGCTGGTAGGCCCGGGCGTCCTGGAGGGCGAGCGCCAGCTGCTGAGCGATGGCCTCGACGAATTGCAGGTCTTCCGCCGTCCAGGGTTCCTCGCCCTCGGGCGCCTCGAACTCGAGCACGCCCAGTACGTCGTCCTGCGAGCGTATCGGCACGAGGAGACGATCGTCCGAAAGCTGGCTTTGCTCGACGGAGGCTCCGGCTTGCTCTTCGAGCGGGCGCAGTTCCCGTCCGTCGTATTCGTAGCCGGAAGCTGGTCCCCAGGTGGGCACGAGCGGCGCGGGGGTCGTGGCTGTCAGCTCGTCGGCTTTGAAGGGGAGCGGCGCAGCGAAGCGTCTGGCCGGCATCTCCTGGCCTGCCAATACCTGGAAGACGCCCCGGTATCCGAGCACCTGATCCCTGTCATCCTTGCGCTGCAGCGCGTGGATGAGCACCTTGAGCTGCCGTCCGTCCCGGGTCAGCAGTGTGGCCTGCAGCCCCTGGATGACCTGCTGGGCCTGCATCTGCGCGCGCAACGTCTCCGCCGAGTCCTCTGTCAGCGCGAAGCCGTACACTGATTGTCCCACCAGGTCCTGCGGCGCAAAGCCGGCAAGCTGTTCGATCTCCGGGCTGCACCACGTGTAGCGGCCCTCGCGGTCACATTCCCAGACCCAGCCGCTGGGTGCCGGAATGTCATCGGCCCCCACACTTTGCAGGGGACCGGTGCGCGGCGTGGCGTCGATCGGCCCGCTGAACAGGCTCTCAAGCTGTTGACGGAGGTGATCCAAGGATCTCTTGCGCATAATGTCTCAATTCCTGTGCCAGCGCACGATACTGGTTTGCGCTTCGGCTCTTGGGCGCGTAGACCGTGATGGGCTGGGCGAAGGCCTGGCTCTCGCGCACGCGCGTGTCCATCTCGATGACCGTCTCGAAGACGGCGTTACCGAAGGCGGCCCGCACCTGCTCGTGCAGGCTGCGGTGGATGCGATTGCGGCGGTCGATGATGGTGAGCAGCAGACGGTAGCGCAGGTTCGGGTTGGTGTGTTGCCGGACCTCGCGGATCAGGTTGAGCATGTTCCGCAGGGCATGGGCGGAGAAGAATTCGCATTGCGTCGGGATGATGAGCAGGTTGGCTGCCGTGAGCGCGCTGCGGGTGAGCGGCCCCAGGGCGGGGGGGCAGTCAAGCAGGATCACGTCGTAGATGGAAGCCGGGCGCAGCGCCTGCCGCAGCAGGCTCTCGTAATCCTGGCGCACAGAGAGAAAGCGTTCCGCCATCATCAACTCGTGGTTGGCGGCCACCAGATCCAGCCCTGGCACGCCGGTCTCCTGGCTGACACCGAGAATGGTCTTGTTCCCCATGAGCACGTCGGCCACGGATTGGGAGGTCGAGCCGGCGCGGATGCCCAAACCCAATGAGAGATTGGCCTGGGGGTCCAGGTCCACCAGCAGGACTTCCTTCTGGATTTCGACCAGGGCGGCTCCCAGGGACAAGGCCGTGGTTGTTTTGGCGACGCCGCCCTTCTCGTTGGCGATGGCAATCACGTAGGTCATCGACGCTCCTTCCCTGCAGGCGGGTTGTCAGCATGGGAGGCGCTCGTGGCGGGGCTCTCCCGCCCGTTGGAGCCAGACTCCGCCCCGGGGCTTCCTTCCTCCTCTGTTGCCAGTCGGATGCGCGCCCGGCGTGCGCCCAGGGCCCGACGAAGTTCGGTCACGGCCACCTTGAGCATGCTGTCGATGTCGCCGCTGGCGCGGATCTTGCTGGTGATCTCGACGACCTCCTGCTCGCGCTCGGCGCGCGCCAGGGCCTCGGCGAAGAGGCGCGCGTTCTGCACGGCCACGGCCAACTGGTCGGCCAGGATCTCCAGCACTGCTACATCGTCTTCGCTGAGGGAGTGGGGCTGCGTGGATTGCACGTCCAGCGCGCCGATCACGTCGTCGCCGATTTTCAGTGGGATGCCGGCCTCGCACTTCGTTTCCGGCAGGAGCGGGTTGGGGCGGTAGTGCGGATCCTGGGATACGTCGTGGGCGACGTAGCATTCACCGGATGCGGTGACGCGGCCGATAACCGATTGCGAACCGACTGCCAGGCTGTGTCGCCGGGCCTTCATCTCGCGCCCGGCTTCGCCGGTGGCTTCGCGCACCACCGCCTTCTTGCCTGCCTCGTCCAGCAGGAAGACCGAGACGTGATAGAAGCCGAAACGTTCGCGGATCAGGTTGACGGCGCGCAGGAGCAGCGTTTGCAGGTCGAGCAGGCCGGTCGCGTCGCGGGCGACCTCGGCCGCGGCCTCGAGCTGGGTGGCCCGGCGCCGGATCTCATCCAGCAGGCGCACCTGCTCCAACTGGTTCGCCACCTCATCCGCCACGGCCTTCAGAATGGCGCGGTCCTCCTCCGTCATCCCTTCCGGTCGCGCCAGGCGCAGATTGAGGGAGCCGATGGTCTCACCGCGCAGCGAGATGGGCGCCTCCAGCGCGGTTTCTTGCTCGCCGGGCTCGCCGGTCTCCAGCTCGAGCACCGCTTCCGCCTTGCCGCCGAACCGTCCGACGAGAAGCTCGCTCCAGGTCTTGGCCGTCTGCTGGCGTTGTACGGCATCCAGTTGGCGCAGGGTCACCTGCGCCTCCTCGAAGAGGCGGGCGTTTTCCAGAATGGTGCCGAGCTGGCTGGCGAGCACTTCCAGCGTCTCGATGTCATCCTCATCGAAGCTTCCGTGCAGAGGCGCCTCCAGGGCCACGGCACCGACGATCCGCCCGCGGCTGGGCAGCGGGACGCAGAGCGTGGCGCGCAATTCGCCCAGCAGGGGGTCGAGACGAGGCACCTCGTCGGGGCCCGTCGGTGGCACGAAGGCGGGTTGGCCCTGGGCCGCGACCTGGCCGAGCAATCCCTCCCCTACGGGGAGGCTTTCCCCGAGTGTGGGGGTCTGGACGCCCTCCTCGGCCGCCACGCTGCGAACGACGATCTCGTCGCCCTCGCGCAATCCGATGGTCACCCGACCGAGGGCGAAGGCACGGCGGATGGTCTCGGCACCCCGCTTGAGCAGATCGTTATAGGCGACATGCTGCGAGAGATCACGGTAGACGTCGATCACCTGTCGGCGCTGCGCCGCCAGACGGGCCTGCTGAGCGATCAGGCGCGTGTTCTCGATGGCGATGGCCAATTGGTCGGCCATCGTCTGCAGCACCATAATGTCTTCCTGGCTGAAGGCGTTGGGTTCTGTGCTCTGGACGTCCAACGCGCCGATGACGCGGTCGCCGGCGCGCAGCGGCAGGGCCATCTCGGAGCGCGTGCCGGGCAGGTCGGGATTGGCGAAGTGCACCGCGTCCTCGCCCACGTCCAGGGCGATGCGGGGATGCCCCGTGCCGGTGACGTAGCCCACGATGCCCGTCTTGCCCACGGCCAGCTTGTGGCCGCGCTGCAGCATGCGCTGGCCACCCTCGGAGGAGGCCGCGCGCAGCACAGCGTACTCGCCGCTTTTGTCGATCAGGAACACGCCGGCGTGGTAGAAGCCGAAGCGCTCGGAGATGAGGAAGACGGCCTCCCGCAGCAGGCGATTCACGTCGCGAATGGCGGCCGCGTCGCGCGCGATCTCGGAGGCGGCGAGCATCTGCGCCGCGCGCCGCTGCAGGTCGTGCGTGCGTTCGGCGACGCGCTCCTCCAGGCCGGAGACCAACCCCCGCAGCTGGGTGGTCATGCTGTCGAAGGCGCGCGCCAGCAGGCCGATCTCGTCCTGCCGCTCGAGCGGCAGGCTGACGTCCCACTGGCCGGCGCCTATCTGCTCGGCGGCCTGCGTCAGATCCTGCAGTGGAGCGACGAAACGGTTGGTGAACAGCAGTCCGAGACCGATGACGGTCACCAGCAATAGCGCCGTGATGGGGATGATGCGGAAGAGCACCAGGGAGCGTGTGCCCTGGGCCATGGCGTTCTCCAGCTCGCTCACGCCCTGCAAAACCTCCTCCGCCGAGACGACGCTTCCCACGCTCCAGCCCGTGCTGGAGAGGGGGGCGAAGGCGACGAACAGCTCCTCGCCTTCAAGGTTGATGCTTTCGAAGCCGCTCTCGCCGGCGCGCATGCGTTCCAGGATGGGAGCGAAGGCCGTGGTGGTCTCGCTCAGGTTGGTGCCGAACTCATCCGGCTCGGGAGAACGCCCGAGGATGTCCTGGTAGCCGCGCGGCGGCAGGGCGATGGCCAGCCCCTGATCGTCCATCAGGAAGGCGTAGCCGCCCTCCAGGATCTTTGTCGCCTCCACGCCGGCGACCACGTTGTCCAGCGTGACGTCGATGCCCACCACGCCGATCAGGTTGCCGCGGCCGTCGTAGACGGGGGCGGCGGCGGTGGTCACCAAACCGCGCCCGGTGGCGTCGACGTAGACCGGCGCCCAGCGCGGCTCGCCTTCGGGGTCGGCGGAGGGCGTCACGATGGTGAACCAGGGCCGCTGGCTGGCGGCGAAGTCGGGCGGCAGGACGGCCCCCAGGTTCACGTTGGGGTAATAGCGCACCACGTCGCGCGTGGAGGAGAAGTACACGGCAACGGTGTTGGGGTCCTTCTCGTAGATGGCCTGGAAGATCGGGTCCAGGTAGGCTGTGATCTCGATGTCGCGGCGCGTCTCGGGTGTCAGCGGCCGCTGGGCGGGCACGAAGACGCTGGTCAGGTCGGCTTCGCTGTTGGCGAACTGGCCTTCCGGCCCCAAGGCCATGTGCTCTTCATAGGGCCAGTAAGAGCCTGGATCGAGCGCCTCGGCGTTCTCGTAGATGCTGGCGGTGTAGCTGGCCAGCGTCTCGGCGTCCAGCAGGATGCGGCCGAGCACCAGATCGTTCTCGCGCGCGCCGCGCTGGGTGAGCTGCACCAGGTAGCTCTCGGCCTGAGTACGCAGGGCCTGACCGCTGATGGTCTGGGCGCTGCGCGCCTGCCCCTGTACTGCGTTCACCGCCAAAAAGGTGATGGCGAGCACGGTGACCGCGCTCAAAGCGATGAGCAGCAGCACCAATCGGGTGCGAATACTCGATCGTAACGGCCTGGTCGACGGTCCTTCCATAAGACCCAACCTCAAGAGGCGGCGGCGCTAACCGCTCACCTCCGCTCAGACGGCCCCCTCCAATTCGGGGGACGCGCTTTCGTCGTGGTCCGAGTTGCCCTGCTCCCCGCCGGGTTCCTTGCTCGGCGCCGGCTCACCGAGGCGGACGGCGATCTGGCGGGCGTTGAGGGCGCGGCCCAGTTCGCGCGCCGCGGTCTCGAGCACGGTCTGCATGTCGGGCGCGCGGCGCACGCTGCTGGTGATCTCGTGAATGAGGCGCTCGCGGCGTGCCGTTCGCTGCACCTGCTCCAGCAGGCGGGCGTTCTGCACGGCCGTGGCCACCTGGCCGGCGATGGTAGCCAGCAGGGCGGCGTCGTCTTCCGAGAAGCGCCCCTCGCGCATCGTGTCCTGGACGGCGATGACGCCCAGTATCTCATCGCCGACCATCATCGGCACGCCCAGCCAGGAGCGCGCCTTGCTGCCGGCCGTTCGCAGCCCCGTGGCCTCGTTCAGCAGCAGCGGTTGGCGCGCCCCGATCACCGTCGAAATGGGATCCTGCCCCAACGGGGCGTCCGGCAGTTCGACGCGCCCGTCTTGTTCCGAGGCGTAGGGGAAATGGACCCGTTCGTTCTCCTGATCATAGAGCGCGACGAACAGGTCGGTCTCCCCCAGGACCTGGTTGATCTGCCGGTGGACGACGCGGAAGAGGGTGTCCGGGCGCAATAGCTGGGAGGTGGCCTGGCTGATGCGGTTGAGCACTTCCAGCTCCGACAGGCGCCGCTGCTCCTCCGAATACTGGCGCGCCGTTTCCAGCGCCAGCGCCGTCTGGCCGGCGACGGCCTCCAGCAGGGCCAGCTCGTCCTCCGACCATGGGTCGCGATCGTCGGCCGGCTTGCGCGCCGCCATCACCGCCACCACCGCGCCGCGCACACTCACCGGCACGGCCATCTCCCGTCCGTCCGGCGAGATCGCCGTCGCGCCCTCGCGGCGCGCTTTGGCGATGGTGGGCGAGTCGCTCGGTCCCACCTCCGTCTCGCCGCCCGCCGGGGCGATGTGGAGCACGCGGGGCAGGCCGAAGCGCTGTGGGTCGGACCAGGCCTCCTGCGCCAGAGTGCGCATTTCGCTCTCCATGCGCTCCATCTCGATGCGCCGGTCGGTCAGCAGGCGGGCGCTCTCGATGGCGATGGCCAGCTCGCTGGCGATGGCCTGCAGGGCGCGCACGTCGGCCTCGCTGAAGGCGTCGGGCGTGGTGCTCTGGACGTCGAGCACACCGATCAGGTGCTGTCCCACCATCAGGGGCACCGCCAGCTCGGCCTGCGTGTCGGGCAGCAGGGGGTTCCTGAAGTGGAAGGGATCCTTCGTGACGTCGGAGGCCAGGCGCGGCAGGCGATTGGCTGTGACCCAGCCCACGATGCTGGCGCTGCCCACGGCCAGGCGGTGGCGGCGGGCCATGAGGCGGCGGCCCGCCTCGCCGGTGCTGGCAGCCAGGAAGGCCCAGTTTCCGGTGTCGTCGACGATGAAGACCGAGGCGTGGTAGAAGCCGAAGCGCTCGCGGATCATCTCGACGGCGCGGGCGATCAGTTCATCGGGGGCGACTGCTTCTGCCGCCAGCCGCGCGATGTCGGCCGTCGTCTGCAGCTGGATGGCCTGACGCTCCAGGGCCTGTGTCCGCTCGTGTACCCGCTGCTCGAGGATCTCCCGCTCCTGGCGCAGGGCCGCGCCGAGCTCCCGCTCGCGGGCCAGCGCCTGGCCGATCTCGCGGTTCGAAACCCAATTGAAGAGGACGAGCACCAGCAGCCCCAGACCCATGCCGACGGCATCGGGGACGACGGTCGATTCGGCCGACAGCGCCATCGGCAGCATGCCGGCCGCCTGCGCATATCCGGCCAGCAGGTACACCGCCGTGCTGAGCGCCACGAAGACGGTCGCCGCCGGGACGCCGATGAGGATGCCCGCCGTCAGCACCACCAGGGCCATGCCGATGGTGGAGACGTGGCCGACGCCGACCTGAAAGAGCGAGCCGGCCATGGCCAGGAAGACCACCGTCGCGGGGATATAGGCCGCCAGCCGCACCTTCCCCCTGCGAGCGAGCCAGTAGGAGAGCAGATAGAACGGCTGGACACCCAGGCCGGAGATAGCCCCTGCAGGGGGCACCTTCCCCAGGGCCCACAGCGCGGCCATGACTAGGCCGAAGATGAAACCCGGTACGGCGAGCGCCAGCAGCGTCAGGTTGAGCAGATACTGCTGTTGCCGGATCTCGGGTTCGGTGGCAGTGGGTTCGAGCCAAGCGCGAAAGCGTTGCATCATGGCATACCTTCCACAGGTCCGCCGCTGGCGGGGGCCAGGCCATGAGCGGCGAGCAGACTCAAATAAGCCTGTGCGGTGTTGTAACGCGGTTTCCATCCGGCCGCCTTGAGCTTGGCGTTGCTGGCGACGATGGGAAATCGGCTCAAGTCGGCCCACTCGGGGGCGAAAGCCGACTGTCGCAAGGCCCACAACAGGCCGAGCAGGCCGCGCACCACGCCGAAGGGCAGCTCAATCACCCGGCCGCCGCGCAATGCAGAGAGCTGGCGCAGGGTGAGCGGCTCGTCGCTGGTCACGTTGTAGACGCCGGGCAGATCTTTGAGTATGGCGAGCAGCAGTGCCTGGGCCAGGTCCTGCTCGTGCAGCAATTGGATGGGCGGGTCATAGCCGCGCACCACGATCGCGGTCGGAGCGAGCATGGAGGCCATTTGCCCCTTGTCGGCCTGCGGGCCGATGACGGTACATGGGCGCAGCCGGGTCACCACCATCGCCGCCTGTTCCTGCGCCAGGCTCTCCAGGAAGTTTTCGTTGATGGCCTTGGCTTCGCTGTAGTAATGGCCGCGGTTGGGGCGCAGCGGTGAGTCCTCGGTCAGGGGGATCGGATTATCTGCGTGCAGCCCGTAGGCGACTACGCTGCTCGTGACCACCAGCTTGCGGACGCCGCAGGAGACTGCCGCGCGGCACAGGCGCTGTGTTGCCTGCACGTTGATCGAATCCAGATCGCGGGCGCCGGGCAGGCGCATGAGCACGAAGGCCAGATGCACCACGACGTCCACCCCGTCGAGCAGGGTTTCGAATTCCGCCTGGCGCAGGTCGGCTTGGTGGAAGTCCAGCTTGCTCCACGTGCCGGCGGCGGGAGGCCGGCGGTCGATGCCCACCACGCGCGTCACCGAGGTCTCCGCCTCCAGCAGCGGCAATAGGAGGCGGCCGAAGTAGCCGGAGACGCCGGTCACGGCCACGGTTTGTGGGCTCATGCCCGCGGCTCCCGGGCCCCGCCTGCACCCTGGTCATCGGCAAGGGGGGTGCCATCGCCTTCTGCTGCCTCGGGAGAGGCGACTCTGACCACGACCTCGGGGCCACCGAGGCCGTGGTGCACGGCCTGGGCGGCGGTCTGCAGGACGCGATCGACTTCGAGCATACCGCTGAGTTGGGTGGTGACTTCGCTGATCAGTCGTGCCCGATCCGCCGCCTCAGCCGACCGCTTGGCGAGCTGCGCGTTCTGGATGGCCGCGCTGATCTGATCGGCAAGCGTCTGGAGCACCTCGATGTCCTCGGGCTTGAAGGCGTCGGGGTCGGTGCTCTGCACGTCGAGAGCGCCCATCACGCGACCGCCCACCTGCAGCGGCACGGCGGCTTCGGAGCGCGTCTCGGGCAGCAGCTCGTTCTTGAAGTGTACGGGGTCTTCGCCCACGTCGGAGGCCACACGCGGCTGGTTGTTGGCGGTGACCCAGCCGATGATGGATTGCGATCCCACGGCCAGTCGGTGCCCGCGGGCCTTGAGGGCGGCGCCGATCTCGCCCGTGGCCTCGCGCAGCACGGCGTACTCGCCCTTGTCGTCCAGCAGGAAGATGGAGACGTGATAGTAGCCGAATCGGTCTCGGATCAGCTCGACGGCCCGGCTGAGCAGGTCGTCCAGTGAGGGCGTCGAGACCACGGCGCGCGCCACCTCGGAGGCGGTGCGGATCTGACGCGTGCGCGCCGCGACGCGCGCCTCCAGCGAGCGATAAAGGCCACTCAGGTCATCGGCCATGCGGTTGAGCGCCGCCGCCAGCACACCGAGCTCGTCATCACGGTCCTCCGGCACCCGGTAGTTCCACTCACCGCGCGCCATGCGCCCGGCGAAACCTGTGAGCACCTCCAGCGGTCGCAGCAGTCGATTGGTGACCAGCGTCACCACCAGCACGGTCACCGCCACCGCGCCCAGGATGAGCGCCAGGGTGAAGGGGACGAGCGCGGTCAGTTCGGCGAAGACTTCCTGCTGTGGCAGCTCGACGACCACGCCCAGGCCCATCTCAGGGATCCATTGATAGGCGCCGAGCACCGGCAACGCGGGGTCGTGCTGCGTGTCATCGTATTCGGCGGTACCCGACGGGTTCTGCCGGATCAGCGAGAACACGGGGTGCGCGACGCCGGCGTTGGCGTTGGGCGCCATGGAATAGCGACCCAGGAAAAGCACGACGTTCGGCTCGAGGACGAGGAAGGTCTCACCGCGTTCGACACGGTACGGGCCGCGCTGTTCCCAATAGATCTGCAGCTCTTCCATCAGTGTGCCCAGGCGCAGGCCGGTGTTGATGCCCACCAGCATGGAGTCCGGCTCGTCGCCGGCCAGGGCGCGCATGGGCACGCTGGAGACGAGGGCGACATTGGAAGGGGCGAAGAGTGGGTCATCGTAGAGGGCGGTGGTGCCCAACCTGCCCACGGCCAGGCGGCCCTGCTGGACGGCAGGCAGCAGCTTGCCTTCCCATGAGTCACGCGTGGAGGCGAGCACGAGCCCGTCCGGCAGCCGCACGATCAGGAGGTCGCTGAACATGACCTCCGACTCGCCCCGCAGGCGGAGCTGCTCCAGCTCCCGGCGGGCTGCCTGGCGCGCCTGGGCCTCGGCCGCCTCGGGCGAGGCGAGCACGGCTGCCGCCGCCGAGCGCAGGGCGTCGCGCTGGGAGCCGATGAGCAGGCGCTGCTCGCGTTCCTGTACCCAGGCGGTGAGGGCCTGCACCTGGGCCTCGGCGGCGGCCGAGAGCTGGCCGGTGACCTGGGAGCGCAGGATGGCGCGCGCCCGGAAATAGGCGGCGCCACCCATCAACAGCAAGGGGAAGAGCACCAATGGCAGGAGCACGATCGCGAAGCGGCGGCTGAGAGAAGTTCGCGGGCGGTCCAGTTCGCTGCGTGGTGAAGCTAGGCGTGGATTCATGATTACTCAAGCTCCCATACTGGCTCCCCGGCCAGCATGCGGCGCACCTGCTGCGGGAAACGATCGGGGTCGAGAGGCTTTCCCAGGAAGCCGTCAAACCCCGCGGCCCGGGCGCGCGCCATCTGCTCTTCACTGGCGTAGGCCGTGACCGCGACCACAGGGATATCCTTCAGTCTGTCGGAAGCGCGGATCTTGCGCAGCGCCTGGTAGCCGTCTTCATAGGGCAGGCGGATGTCCATGAGGATCAGGTCCACCCTGGGGAGGGTGTCTGCATATTCTACGACCTCGTACCCGGAAGTTTTCCACTCGCAGTGCAGGCCGATGTAGCCCAGCATGCGCGCCATCAGCACGAAATT
>JAJRUD010000176.1 GCA_024277995.1 Chloroflexota bacterium | reverse complement strand
CTGCGGGGAGCCCTCATCCAGGATGACCGGCTTGCCGGTGGCGATGACCTGCCCGGCCAGCGAGTCCTGCACGTGCAGGCGGAAGGTGCGGGCGAACTCCTCGTCGAAGTTCTTGGAGGCGCGCATATAGAGTTCGCCGCTCTGTTCGTCGAGCAGCAGCAGGCTGCCTTCTTCGGCGTCCGTCAGGCGGACGGCGGCCTCGACGACAGCGGTGAGCACCTCGTCCAGGTCCAGCATCGCGGTGACCGTGCGGCCGATGTTGGCCAACGTCTCCAACTCCTGCAGGCGCCGCTGCAGGGTCTCGGTGCTGCGGTCGGCTTCGGCCTGAGCCTCGACCAGCCGCCGCCACCGGCGCCCGATGGAGATGGCGCGCCCGACGGCGGCCAGCAGGAGTTCGGCCTCGAAGGGTTTGGTGATGTAATCCACTGCTCCGGCGCGCATGGCTTCCACCGCCAGAGCTTCGGATCCCTCGCTGGTCATGAGGATGGCAGGGATGTGGGGGAAATCCTGCTGCAGGCGCCGGATGAGCTCGGCACCGCTCAGGTTGGGCATGTTCTGGTCCGTGATCACCAGGTCAGGCTGCAGCTCCTGGGCCAGGGTGAGCGCCGAGAGGCCATCGCCCACAGTTCGCACGCGATAGCCCGCGGGGGCCAGGACCGCCTGCTCGATAAACTGGCGGATTTCCGCGCTGTCTTCTGCGATAAGGATCAAGGGTTCGCTCATTTGCCTTCAGTCACACGGTCCGGCCTGTATCGGGCGAGGTATTTCGAAGTTAAGCTAGCACAGGAGGGATGGCCGGAGTATGGTACTTCCGTCTGGGTTTCGCCCTGCAGGGGCTGGGTGTCTGCCCTCAACCCTCTTCTGGTGGGGATGACGTCAGTTGCTCGAGCAGCCCGCGCAGGTCTTCATCCAGCGCTTCCAGACCGCTGCGCAACCTGCCCGGCGGCTCCTGTTGCATCAGGCGCTCCAGTTGAGCCAGGGCGCCCTGCAGGCGATGGCGCAGATCTGCCAGCCAGACACCGCCCGGCTGGGCCTCGGCGCGGCTCTCATCCACCACTTGCTGCAGGCGCTGGGCGCGCGTCTCCAGAGCCTGGAACAGTCGTGCGTTGACCAGCGAGATGGAGGCGTAATCGGCCACGGCCTCCAGCATGGCCTGCTCGCGCTCGCCGAAGGGACGCGGTTCGGTGCGTGCCACGGCGATGACGCCGATGGAATTGTCGCGCACCTTGATGGGGGCGATGAGGGCTGTCTTGGCGAAGTGGGCCAGCTTGAACTGCTCCAGCCCTTCACCGTGGATGCGCAGTGCCTCCCCCGAGAGCATGACCAGCGAGCTCACACCGTCTTCCCAGGGCTGATGCAGTTTGCCCGCCAGCGCGGGGGGCATATTGTGCTGGGCGCGCAGGACGAGGGGCCCCTCGTCTTCATCGCGCAGCAGCACCCAGCCCATCTCGGCCTCTGTCACGTACAGGCTGCCGCGCACCAGCTTATCGAAGAGCTGCCGCAGATTGGTGGTCGAGGTCACCGCCTTGCCGATGCCGTAGAGCGTGGTCAGCTCGCGCACGCGGCGCTCAAGCTGGCGGTTGCTCTCCGCCAGCTGACGCGCCAGTTGCTCGCGATCATGGCGCAGGCGCACCTCGTTGATGGAGCGCTCCAGGGCCGCCACGACCTCGGCCTCGCGCAGCGGTTTCACCAGGTAATCGCGCGCTCCCAGGCGGAAAGCCTGGATGGCGTCATTCTCCATGCCCTCCGGGGCCGTGACCAGCACGGGTACCTCGAGCCCCTGGGAGCGCAGAGCTACCAGCAGGTCTTTCCCGCTCAGACCGGGCAGGCTCAGACTGGCGATGATGAGGTCGGGTGAGAAGTTGATGGCCTGTTGGATCGCGCCGCCGGCGTCCTTCGCCGTCATCACATCATAGCCGAGCGGCTCCAGCACCTGGCGCGCCAACAGGTCGAGCACATCGGGGTCCTCGTCCACGATCAGAACCCGCTCGCGCGGCGCGGAATCCATCATGCGGTTATGATAGCACGGTTGGAAGTCCCTGACGAGCGCCCTGCGGATGTGTGTTAGAAATGCATTAGACTGTGCGCCGCTCATCTTGACTCGCTTTCATCGCGGCCCTTACAATTCAAATACAGCCAAAGGGACGGTATCTGCATGGAGTACAAGGACTACTACAAGATCCTGGGTGTTGATCGGAAGGCCTCCGAGAAGGAAATCAAGCGTGCCTACCGCAAGCTGGCGGTGAAATACCACCCCGACAAGAACCCGGGCGACAAAGCGGCCGAGGAAAGATTCAAGGAGATCAACGAAGCCTACGAGGTCCTCAGCGACCCCGAAAAGCGAGCCAAGTACGACCAGCTCGGCGAATCCTGGCGGACCTACCAGCGCATGGGCGGACAGCCAGGGGACTTCGATTGGTCCCAGTGGATGAGCGGCGCGCCGGGAGGCGTGCACATCGAGTTCGGGGACCTGGGTGATCTCTTCGGCGGGGGTTTCTCCGACTTCTTCAATGCCGTCTTCGGCGGGATGGAGGCGCGTCGCCGTGCCGCTCGCCGGGGCCGAGACATCCAACAGCCGATCACCATCAGCCTGACCGAGGCCTATACCGGCACCACGCGCACCGTGCGCCTGGACGGCCGGAGGCTCGAGGTCAAGATCCCGCCCGGAGCGAAGACGGGCACAAAAGTGCGCCTAGCCGGTAAGGGTGAGGCCGGCCCTGGCGCGTCGGGAGACCTGTACCTGGTGGTGGAGGTGGCCCCCGACCCCCGGTTCCGACGCAAGGGGGATGATCTCTATGTGGAAGTGCCGGTTGACCTGTACACTGCAGTGCTGGGCGGCGAGGTCACCGTGCCCACCCCCGGTGGGCCCGTCATGTTGACGATCCCGCCGGGCAGCCAACCTGGGCAGACTTTCCGACTGCGCGGTCGGGGCATGCCGCTCCTGAGGAACCCCTCGGAGCATGGCGACCTGTACGCACGCCTGAAAGTCCGCCTGCCGCGCGAGCTCTCCCGGCGCGAGCGTGAACTCTTTGAGCAACTCGCCGCGTCGCGGCGCGAGCGCTCGTAGCGCTGGGCTCCGAATTCATAATCGAGCAGAGGTTGAAGATGAAGTTCCGTGCATTGATGTTTGGCGCTGCAGTCCTGTTGGCGGTCACGCTGGCCTGCAGCCTGCCCCTGGTGGCTCCCACGATCACGCGACCCCCATCGGCGCCAGAATATCCGCCGACGCTGACCCCCGCGTCCGCCCCGCTGCCGCAGGCCACGATCACGCTTGGCCCCTACGCCGGCCTGCCGAGCGCAGCTGACCTGGCCGCGCTTTACCAACAGACCAACCAGGCCGTGGTCGCCATCCTGGTCTACGGGGACATGGCGGCTCCGCATGAAGTCGATGTCCCCATCGGCCAGGGGTCCGGATTCCTGATCGACGAGCAGGGCCACATCGTCACCAATCAGCACGTGGTGCAGGAGGCGCGCGAGATTGAGGTGCATTTCCCCAGCGGCCTGAAGACCTGGGCCACCCTGGTGGGGACCGATCCGGACTCGGACCTGGCAGTGTTGCAGGTGGAGCAGATGCCGGAGGGGGTGAGACCCCTCCCGCTGGGCGATTCGGATCAGGTGCGCGTGGGCGAGTTCGTGGTGGCCATCGGCAACCCCTTTGGCCTGACCGGGACCATGACGGGGGGTATCGTGTCGGCCAAGGGACGTACGCTGGCCTCGGAGCGCGTGGCGCCCACTGGCGGGGCGTTCACCGCCGGTGACTTGATCCAGACGGATGCCGCCATCAACCCTGGCAACTCGGGGGGGCCGTTGCTCAACCTGCAGGGCGAGGTGATCGGCGTCAACCGTGCCATCCGCACGGAATCCTTCACGGTGATGGGAGACGCGGCCAACTCGGGCGTCGGCTTCGCTGTTCCGGTGAACATCGTGCGCCGCGTGGCGCCGGTGCTCATCGAGCAGGGGAAATACGACTATCCCTACCTGGGCATTTCCAGCCTGGCTGATGACCGCATGAACCTGAAGATCCTGGAGGCGCTGGAGTTGCCCACAGATGCCATCGGCGCCTACGTGACCTGTGTCACCCCGGGCGGGCCGGCAGCCAAGGCCGGCGTGCGCGGCGCCGGGCGCTGCGACGAAAGCGGTCTGAAGCCCGGCGGCGACCTGATCGTGGCCATCGACGAGAAGCCCGTGCGCACCTTCAGCGACCTGCTCTCTTACCTGATCAACCATACCCAGCCCGGGCAGTCTATTGTGCTCACCGTGTTGCGAAGTGGCAAGGAGGTGCAGATCCCTGTGACGCTTGAAGCCCGGCCCTAGCAGCCGGCTGCCGCAGGTTCGTCTTGGACCCACAGGAGGTAGCCATGTTGACGGATAAGGACCTGCAGGAATTGATCGCTTATCGTCCAGGTCGACCGGTGCTGAGCGTTTACCTCAACGTAGATCCGACCGCGGGCTCGGCGGACGTTTACAAACTTCGCCTGCGGCAGATGCTCAAGCCCTTCGAGGATTCACTGCCTGAGGATGCTGAGGCAATCGAGCGCTTCGTGGAGCACGAGTACGATTGGTCGGGGCGCAGCCTGGCTCTCTTCTCCTGTGCACCCGATGGCTTCTTCCGCAACTTCGCCTTTGCCGTGCCCGTGCGCGACCGGGCGCGCGCCCTGAATCGGCCATACGTCAAACCCCTGGCCGACCTGCTGGACAGCTACGGGGATTACGGTGTGGCCCTGGTGGACCGTCAGGGAGCGCGACTCTTCCACTTCCATCTGGGGGATCTACAGGAGCAGCAGGGCACGCTGGGTGAAGCTGTGCGCCACACTAAGCGCGGCGGCGGTTCGCAGGCGCCCGGTCGGCGCGGCGGCATCGCCGGCCAGACGCGCTACGCTGAAGAGGTGGCCGAGCGCAATCTGAAGGAGGCGGCGCGCTTCGCAGCCCGCTTCTTCGAACAGACCGGCGTGCGCAGGGTGCTGGTGGGCGGGACCGAAGAGAACGTGGCACGCTTCCTGGGATTGCTGCCGAAGAAATGGCAGACCCTGGTCATGGGGACCTTCCCTATGGATATGAGCGCGGGCCATGACCATGTGCTGGAGAAGGCCATGGAGGTCGCACGCCAGGCGGAGCAGCGGCGCGAGGCGCGCCTGGTGGAGGCGGTGGTCACCGCGGCGGCCAAAGGACGTGAGGGAGTGGTCGGCCTGGACGACACTCTAGGCGCCGTGCACGCCGGCCGCGTGCAGACACTCTTGATCCGCGATGGTCTGCGCGCGCCAGGCTATCGCTGCCAGGGTTGCGGATTCGTGACCGCCCAGGAGGTTGACCTGTGTCCCTTCTGCGGCGGGCTCTTCGAGCAGATCGAGGATGCCGTCGAGCTGGCCGTGCGCAAGGTGATGGAAGATGGGGGCGAGGTGGAGGTCGTGCGGGGCAACCCCGCTCTGGAGCAGGCCGGCGGGGTCGGAGCCCTGCTGCGCTACTGACCGCTGAGGGCTTCCGAAGCCGCGGATGACTTCGGAAGCCCTTTCCCTAGGCATCCCATGCTTGACGATGATCCCTACCGCTACTGCCCGCTCTGCGGCGCCGGGCTGGAGGAGTTCCACGATGGCGAACGGGCGCGCAAGCGCTGCCCGGCCTGCGGCTGGGTGCGCTACCGCAACCCCACCGTCGGCGTGGCCCTGATCCTGCTCACTGAGCAGGGTCTATGGCTGGGCCGCAGGCGGAGCGGAGGCTGGTGTATCCCTTGCGGCCATGTGGAGTGGGACGAGAGCTTGGAGCAGGCGGCGCGGCGCGAAGCGCTGGAGGAACTCGGCGTGGTGGTGTCGTTGGAAAGTGTCTTCAACGTGAGTTCCAATTTCCACGACCCTGAGCAGCATACCGTCGGTGTGTGGTACCTGGCGCGCGCCGAGGGGCTGGATCAGGCCAGACCAGGCGGTGACCTGGTTGAGCTGCGGCCCTTCCCGCTGGACGCGCTGCCCGAGCTGGTATTTCCCACCGACCGTGTGGTGGTGGACCGATTGCGGCGGTCCGCCGGCAGGCCTCCGGGCGCGGATTAGGAGTGAGGCCGGGAGTTGCCTGCTCGGCGCTAGGAGCCAGGCTGCAGCAGGACAAATGACAACCCGGAAGCTAAGAGCTTCCGGGTTGCTGCTTTTTCGCACACCTTCCTGGGCTACTGCCCGAACAGGGCGCGATCCAACTCCACCAGAGCGTTGGCCAACACCTCCAGGTCGCGCTGTGCGGCGAAAGTCTTCTCCTGGTCCAACTCCCTGAGCACCAGATCGAGCCGATCCTGCATCGTCGCCAGCGTCTCGGCCTCTTGCCCGGAGAGGTCACGCTGCAGTGCTTCGAGCTGCGCAGGGGCTTCCGCCAGCGCGGCGCGCGCTGCCAGACCGTCGTCCTGGGCCAGGGCCAGTTGGGCCTGAGTTACGTCGACCAGCGTGCTCAGCAGGGCGTGGCGCTGCTGGGCCGCGGCCAGGGATTGCTGCAAATCGGCGTTCACGGTCTTGAGCGGGCGCAGGTCTTCGACCTCGTTCTGCAGCGCTTCCACCTGCGAGCGGGTCGCTTCCAGGTCGGCTTGCAGTTCCCGGATGCGCTCCGCCTGTGGCCGCACCTGGGCAAACCACAGAGTGCCGATGCCCAGGGCGAACACCACGCCGATGCCCGCCAACCAGCGCAGTGCGCGGCGCAGGAAAAGACCGAAGCGACTGGGCTCTTTGGGCGGTGTGCGGGCCTCCACCGCTGCGACGGGTTCCGCCGCCTGTTGGGTTTCGTCTGCCGGCTGGGCCTGCTCCTCCACCTGCGGGCCGGCTCCGGTGGGTTGGGCTTGCTCTTCACCCTGCGGAGTCTCTTCGGTGGGTCGGGTGTCTTGTTCGTTCATCGCACTTCTCCTCATCGAATGCAACGCCTGGAAAGCAGGATTGTCGGGCGGTCCCGATGGCGGTCTCTTCTCGTAGCGCCCTGGTGATGTTCCTCGCTGTCAGTTGGGATGGCTGTTGCGACCGCCTCCCTCGGGCCGCGGCGTGTAGGGCATGGGTATGTACTCCACCGAGGGGCGTCGCTGGGTGGTCTGGGGGTAAAGATTCATCAATTTGTAGACCTCATCGGGCATTTCAGTGCTGACGGGCATGCCCAGCTCGCGCGCCTCTTCGACGGTGATGGGGTAATCATGCGTCCAGCGCCCGGTAGAGAGCGTGTGCGCCAGGCTGGAAGCCCGCTCCGGATCCATGCGGTCGCCCAGGATGCGGCGCACGGTGGATTCCACCTGATCGATGGCTTTGCGGGCCATATCGGCCATGATCAAGGTCTGATCGTCCATTTCGTTGACGTCCTTCTGCTCCACGACTTTCAGGATGGATGCGGCCGGGAATTGACCCAACTGGGGGTCGACCGGCCCCAGCACGGCGTTATCGTCCATGACGATCTCGTCGGCCGCCAGGGCGATGAGCGTGCCGCCGGACATGGCATAGTGAGGGACGAAGACGGTGACCTTGGCGGGGTGCTTGGTCAGGGCGTTGGCGATCTGCTCCGCCGCCAGCACCAAGCCTCCCGGCGTATGCAGGATCATATCGATGGGCACGTCGGGGTCGGTGAGTTTGATGGCGCGCAAGACCTGTTCCGAATCGTGGATGTCGATGTAGCGCGCCAGGGGGAAGCCAAGCAGGGAGAGCGTCTCCTGGCGATGGATCATGATGATGGCACGGCTGCCGCGCTTTTGCTCGAATTCGCGCAGCAAACGGACTCTGGCCGCCTCGAGAATCTTCTGCCGAATAATGGGCTGCAGCGAGGAAGCGATCAAGAAGAACCATAACAGGTTGATGAAATCCATGTTTCTCCCTCCTGCGGTGGGGTGTCACCAGGGCCAGTACTCGTCGGGGTGCCAGTGGGCATACGCCCGACGGTGGCGGGTGAAGAGGTGTACCACCAGCGCGCCGAACAGGAAGCCGCCGATGTGTGCCCACCAGGCGATGCCGCCGAAGGCGCCCGCTGCACCAAGGCTCAACAGCCCTGAAGAGAGCTGGGAGAAGAACCAGATCCCCAGATAGAAAACGGCCGGTATCTCGACGAACCAGGGCAGAAAGAACAGCGGGATGAAGGTGATCACGCGCGAGCGGGGGAAGAGCACGAAATAGGCCCCCAGCACGCCGGCGATGGCACCGCTGGCCCCCACCGTGGGGACGTAGGCGTTGGGCATGAAAAAGACCTGCGCCAACGCCGCGGCCACCCCCGCCATGATGTAGAAGACCAGGTAGCGCAGTGACCCCATACGGTCTTCCACGTTGTCCCCGAAAATGTACAGTGCCCACATGTTGCTGAGCAGGTGGAACCAGCTCCCGTGCATGAACATGGAAGTGAACACGGTGAGGAAGGTGAGCGGATAAGCCAGCGAGAGCCGGGCCGGCACCAGGCCGAAAAGGCGCGTGAATCGCTCGAAGCCGATCGGCCCCAACGAACTCTCAAAAAAGAAGACCAGAACGTTCAAGATGATGAGAGCCCAGTTCATCAGGGGGAAAGATCGGGAGCGGATGGTGTCGCGCAATGGGAACATCGCCTCTACCTCGGTCTGGCGGAAAAAGGAGGCACAAAGGGCGCTTCAAGCGCCCCATTGTACCTCGCGAAGTTCGAATTGACCCCGGCTGCTCAGCGCGCCTGCACCTTGATGGTCTTCGGTCGCGATTGCTCGGCCTTGGGGATGCGCAGCGTCAGCAGGCCGTTGTCGACCTGCGCCTCGGCCTGCGCCGCGTCCAGCACGTCGGGCAAGCGCAGGCGACGTTCGAAGGGGCCGAAATGCAGCTCGCGCAGCAGATAGTGTCCCTGCTCAGCTTCCTGCGGTCGGGTCTCGCCCCTCAGGGTGACCACGTCCTCCAGCACCTCGATCTTCAGGTCCTCGGGCTTGAGTCCCGGCACGGCAGCTGTGATGATATAGGCCTCATCTTCGGCGACCACGTCGAGGGGCAGGCGGTGGCGTGCTCCTTCGGCCTTCACCTTGAACTGCGCGCTCCGGCGGCGGGGGTACGTGCGGTAGTAAGTCCACATGGGGGTTCCTCCAATCCATCCATTCCGGGCCGTGAAACGAACCAGCTCGTTCCGATGCTCTGGATGCTAATCGGTGCCTGTCAGAGGCGTGCATGCGGCATATTGGAAATGCGTTAACCCGATCCGCTGACGTGCCTCTAATATCCTGCTGACAAGCTTCCAATTTGAGCTGCCTAAACTGAAGCAGGTGCGTTGCGACGACGGACCGAAATCATCATGGAATGGTAGTGGAGGGATTGACCATGGATCTGGAAAAATACACGCAGAAGGCGCAGCAGGCCATCCTGGACGCGCAGCGGCTGGCTCAGGAATACAGCCACAGCGCCATCGAGCCGGAGCATCTGCTCCTGGCGTTGCTGCGCCAGCCGGAGGGAGTGGTGCCGGCGATAGTGAGCCGCATCGCGGGCAGCACCGAAATGCTGCGTGAGGAGTTGGGGCGGGAGCTGGCCAATCGGCCCAATGTCTACGGGGCTACGACCCAGGTGGGCCTGGCGCGCGCCACGGCCGATGTGCTGGCCGACGCCGAGCGGCGCGCCAGGTCGATGAAGGACGAATACACCTCAACGGAACACATCCTGCTGGCCCTGGCCGCCGGGCCGGAAGCCAAGCGGCTGGGGGGCTACGGCGTCACACCCGACGCCATCATGCAGGCCCTGGCCTCCATCCGCGGCTCGCAGCGGGTGGTCTCTCCCAACCCCGAGGACACCTACCAGGCGTTGGAGAAATACGGCCGCGATCTGACCCAGCTCGCCCGCCAGGGGAAACTGGACCCGGTCATCGGGCGGGACGAGGAGATCCGGCGCATCATTCAGGTGCTCTCGCGCCGCACCAAGAACAACCCGGCACTCATCGGCGAGCCCGGCGTGGGTAAGACGGCTATCGTGGAGGGCCTGGCGCAGCGCATTGTCAAGGGCGACGTGCCAGAAGGCCTGAAGAACAAGCGCGTCGTCCAGTTGGATATGGGCGCCCTGGTGGCCGGCGCAAAGTATCGCGGCGAGTTCGAAGAACGGCTGAAGGCCGTCCTCAAGGAGGTCACCGACGCGGCCGGTGAGGTGATCCTCTTCGTGGACGAGATGCACACCGTGGTGGGCGCCGGCGCGGCTGAAGGCGCTATGGACGCCGGCAACATGCTCAAGCCCATGCTGGCGCGCGGTGAACTGCACATGATCGGCGCCACCACCCTGGACGAGTACCGCAAACACGTGGAGAAGGACCCGGCGCTGGAGCGCCGCTTCCAACCGGTCTTTGTGGACGAGCCCAGCGTGGAGGACACCATCAGCATCCTGCGCGGCCTG
>JAJRUD010000175.1 GCA_024277995.1 Chloroflexota bacterium | reverse complement strand
CTGGCTTCGATCCATGGTGATGCCGCCCAGGAGCACCGCCGCATGGATGGAAGCCAGAGGCGATCCCCACCACTTGACCCCCCAACTCCCCTCCCTCATACTTACCCGGAGGGCCGAAGGTCGGGATGATCCACGGTTACCGCCCTCGGTGCGACTCAGGCCTTTCGTCGAGCGGTATGCGCAGCCTGTCTGGTTTTCCGCAGAGGCTGCCATCGAATTCGTGCCCAGCATCTCGTTTTACGCTGAAGCGGCGTCGCGGCGCGTTCGCACGACAATGGCCGGCCGATCAACCTGGGTACACTCGGCGGAGGTGCTGGCGGTATTCAAGCTCCTCTTCTTCCGCGCCAAAGACCTGGTCGACGTCGAACGGATGGTGCAGGTGCGGGGCACAGACTTCGACCGCTCGTTCGTACGCGACGCGCTCGTCAAGCTACTCGATGAGGACGAGCGAATCGAACGCTGGGACGAGATTTGCGCACGCGTGTCCCAGCGCCCGGGAGCAGGATACCCGCAACAGTGATCCGCTTGTAGGGTGTGCATGTAGGAACAACGTGCGCCGAGATGGAAGATGCCAATGTTGGTGCTTCGAGTGTGGGTGCTCCGCGGCCTGGTGCTGGGACTCCATGCGTGCGGCTCATCGGAGTCGGAGCCCGACGTTGGAGCGGGTCTTGATGCGGTCCAGGGTGACGGCTCGGTGGGTGAGGACGCCGGAGACGCCGGGGACGCGGCTGCGCCGGACGCTGGCGGGGGCAATGACGGGGGTCCGCCCGCGGAGCTGCCGCGCATCGACAGCCACACCGGGGCCTCCACCGCGCTGGCCGAGGATCTCGTACGGGAGGCCATCGCCGGGCTTGGCTTTGGCGCCGGCAGCGGCTAGGGGCCCAGCGCCGACGACCGGTTCTTCGTGGGGCGGTACTACCTGGCACTGGGGCGCCGTCACGGCGCAAGTGATCTTCCGGCTGATGGTGAACGACAACAGTCTGCATCTGCATCACGTTCCGTCCCTTTATCGCCTTTCGCTTCCCTGTCCCTGCTCCGTCTGGATCTTCACGTCGCTCACCTTTCCCGAGGGCTCCACCGCGGCCATGTATACGCCCTCGAGCCGGCCCAGGAAGCGCCCCTTGCCCAGGCCGTCCATGTCCACGTTGAGCAACCCTGGAGACAGGGCGGCGCGGAGCGCTCGGAGGCGGTAGCGCCGCCGGCCCACTGTCAAGATGCCTCGCGCCGGGCGGATGGCCCACCTGGCGTCTGGGGGGAGCGCTGGCAGGCGCGGGAGCCGCCCCATCAAGCCGACCTCGGGGCGCACCACCCAGAGCTCTCGGGGCACACCGGCGCCCCGGGACCGCTCCAGCACGAGGAGGCCTCGCTGACCATCGCACGCCACCCGGTGAAGGGATCGCCAGCGGAGCTATTGCACCTCGGTGGGCAGGAAGGCCCAGAACGAGCGACGAGCCACATGATCGTAGAGAGCGACCCCGTGACGAGTGACATAGAGGGTCCATGCGCCGCACGTCTGGGCACGCCGCAGGGCCACGTGGCTGCCAGCGTAGTATGCCAGCAAGGCGCCGGCTGCGGCGCGTCTCGACCCCGAGAGGCCAGATGTGTCGCCAGGGCGCATGGCCTTGACGAGGCGCAAGGCGAGAGGGGCCGCCACCCAGGCGGCCTGGGTGCGGGGTGCCACCGGGGGACCGGGGGACCAGCGGGGAGTGAACGCCCGGCACTCCACAAAGGGCGCACGCCTGGGCAGGGCAGGCCAGAGGTGCCAGTCCACGAGCCACTCGAAGCTCCCTTGCGCTGGCGCGGGACGCGGGGTTGCGCTCGAAGGCTTGGCCTGCCCGCGCGGCGAATATGCCAAGGTCCGGAGCGCGGCCGGGCCAAAGAGCCAACCAAGCACCCCGAGGACAAGAGTGGGCGCCCGCCCCCAGGCAGCCGCCAAGGGCGCCGCGGTCAAGAACGCGCCAAAGGAGCCATAGAGATCCATGTCGAGCGGAGCCGCATCGTTCCCCGGGCGAACCGAGATCTGCAGGCCGCCGAAGCCGCTTCCTCCCGTCCAGTGGTAGTGAAGGCGCTCTGGCTTGCCATCCCCGTCGAGATCCAGTGCGCCTCCTGCGCGCCGGCGGGTCCATTGCCCGATGACGCCCGGGAACCCTGAGGCGCGGCTCACCACGACGCCGGGGGCGCGAACGCCAAGGGGGCGAACAAGCCGAGGCGCGGGCGCGCGCGATCTTTGGGCTCACGGGCCCCGTGAGCCAAAGCTGGCCCTTGGGCGCGAGGGCCATGCGTCCACAGGGCGCGGGAGTGGCGACATCCCTTGAGCCCTCTTACACCGGTAGGCGCCAAGGCCGACCGTCACGATGAGAAGAAGCTGGATTGTCTCCGTGGCAGTGCGCATGGTTGCTTCGCATCAGGTCTTGCTGCCCCCCTTCCTACGGCTCGTCGCGGTGGATCCTTCTCCCCTAGTAAGCAACTCCTAGCACAGAGGCCTGGGGCAGGTAGGCACGAGATGGTGGAGCGAGCAAGGGAGAGCACGCCGGGAGAAGCGAAGGCTGCACAAGGCTAGAAGTGAATGCCGAGCAAAAAAAGCGCCAAGAGTAAGCCCACGGCGATGCCTGCGATGCCAAAGGGCACCGAGTATGGGGCCACCTTCTTAGCGAACTCCTCGACCTTGCTAAGGTCCTTGCCTGTCCACTCGGCGATCTTGGGCAGGCCCTGGAGCAGGCCGAGCACGATGCAGACCGGCGGGAAGAGGAAGATCGCGATGGCCTGGATCGGGAACGACTTGAGGAACGTGCCAGCAAAGCTCGTGTAGAACTTGGACAGGATCAGCCCGTCCAGCAGGCCCCAGAGCCCGGCCAGCAGGATAACCGACCCGATGTAGCCCGAGTAGTTCTTGAGCGAGTCCAGCTTG
>JAJRUD010000174.1 GCA_024277995.1 Chloroflexota bacterium | reverse complement strand
TTGACGGCCTGCTCGAGCGACTTGTCCCCCAAAGCCGCTTCCAGCAGGCGGTCGTCGGCGAAGAGCCGCACCGGGACGCGCATGTCTTTCCGATAGTCCTTGGGCAGTTCCCACAGGACGGGCCCAAGGCGGGTGAAATCCTGTTTGCGCACCATCACCTGTACCTCCCCGTCAGACGTCGAAAACGATCTCGGCTTCCAGACCGTCGGGCGTTTGCTGGATCTGCAGCCCGTGATAAGTGACGGCCTTGATCTCCTTGTCCATCTTCGTCAGGGGCAAGAGCTCCACTTCGGCCTCGATGTGAAGGTCCCCTTTTTCCGCCAGGTGCATCTTGCCCAGGGTCACACTCTGGCTTTCCATCAGGTAGAGCAGCTCCTCGAGCCAGGACACCAACAGGCTCTCTGGGTCTTCGGCGTTGGCCTCGAGCGTCGCCATACGGCCGGGGCCAGGCGCCGGCTCGGCACCCATCAGCGAAAGCATGCCGCGGGCGGCGTTGATCAGCAGCTCGGTCATGGAGCCGCCCCGGACGCGCAGCGCCCAGTCCGCAGTGTGGTCCAGCTCCTCAAAGGCTTTCTCGCCCATGGCTCTCCCAGTATAACGCAGGGTGGAGTACAGGGGCGTGTATCATGGATCAGGGTATGGTCGTGATCGTGGCGCAGGCGCAAGCGCAAGCAACGAAGAGCGAGCAGAGGCTGAAGGGATGACCGAGGCGCGTCTTTGCGCAGCCTGGTCTTTCGCATATAATCGTGGCATGGGTGGGCCAGATCAGGCACTTGAAGGCATGCTAAAGGACCTGCTCCAGGGGATTCTCCCGCGTGATGCCTCCGGGCAATTGACCCCGGAGGCTTTGGCTTACTGGATGGCGAAGGAAATCCGCAACAACCAGCGTGTCGGGCGTGGGCAGAGCTACGCCCCCGATCAGCTCACGCTGAGCATGCACTCCGCAGACGTGAAGGCGTTATTGGAGAAGGAACCTGGCCTGGCGGGATTGCTCAGCGCCGGTCTGGCTGAGGTGCTGCGCTGTGCTGGCTACCGCATCGTGCGCGACGTTCACGTGACCCTGGCTGCCGATCCGACGCTGGAGCCGGGTGAGGCCAAGGTGATCAGTTGGTTCAGCAGCAACCCGCTGGACGTGAGCCGCCCGCTGCACGGCCTGCCACCGCTTCCGCAATCAACGGCTCCCAAGGCCTTCCTGCTCGTAGAAGGCAGGCGTCATTTCCCGTTGCAGAAGGAAGTGACCCACATCGGACGTCGCCTGGACAACGATCTGGTCCTCGAAGATTCCCACGTCTCACGCCGACATGCGCGCATTGCACTGGAAGGGGACCGCTTCGTCCTCGAGGATCTGAACTCGACGGCCGGCACGCGTGTCAACGGCCAGAAGATCACGCGCCACGTTCTGCGGCCGGGTGATGTCATCGCGCTGGCCGGGGTCGAGCTGATCTACGGCGAGGATCCTGGCGGACCCCCGAAAGCCGCTCCGCCGTATACGCCGCCCTTCAAACCCGGTAGTGACGACGAGCGCATAACGCCGCTGTTCTCCCGCAATACGCGCAATCTATGACCTGATGCGGGCGCAGCAGAGGGCGGGGAGCAGCCCTGCCCGCCATCGAAGAGCGGCCGAACGCAGCCTGCACGCGGCTTGCAGGCGTGCGCGGCCGAGCGCCTCTGGTCGTTTGGGAGGCGGTGGCTTATAATCTCTCTCATCATGAAAGAACAAATGGTTCGCCTCGAGCGTCAGCTGGAGAGCCTGATCGAGAGTTCTCTCTCGCGTCTCTTCGGCGAGCAGCTGTCGGCCAACGTGGTAGCCGGCCACGTCGCCCGGGCCATGGCGGACAGCATCAAGCGGGACGATCAGGGGCGAGTCTACGCGCCGGACCAGTATGCCCTCACGCTGCACCCGGAGGCCGCCCAGGAGCTGCTCTCCCGAGCGCCGGACCTGGCGACGAAACTGGCCAATGGCCTCTTCACGGCGGCTCGCGATTGCGGCTATCACGTCGTTCGTGAACCTCACGTTACGCTGGCTGCCGATCCTACGCTCTCGCCGCGCGAGATCCGCGTCGTGGCCTGGCACAGCACCAGCCCGCTGGACTTCACCAAGGCGATGCCCAAGGAGGAGAAGACCTCGCCGGGAAAGACCCCCGAAGGGGCGTTCCTCATCGTCGACGGCCAGAGGCATTATCCGCTTGATCGCCCGGTCATCAACATCGGGCGCCGGCTTGATAACCAGCTCATCCTCGACGACCCACATGTCTCGCGCACGCACGCCCAGCTTCGCCTGCGGCAGGGGCGCTATGTGATCTTCGACCTGGGATCGACCGCCGGCACACGCGTCAACGGCCGGCCGGTCAAACAACACATCCTGCGGCCGGGAGATGTGATCTCCATCGCCGACGTGCGCCTTGTGTACGGTGAGGATCCCGGTGGGCCGCCGGACGCCACCCCGGCCTATACGCCTCCCTTCCCGCCGCGCCCGGCAGGCGACCAGCGCACGCGCACCTCAGACTGGGAATCCGACGAGCAAACATGAATCCGTCGCTCGTCTTGCTTGGGCTGCGACTGCTTCTGGCCGCGCTCCTTGTCACCATCCTGGCCCTGCTTCTCTACTACCTTTGGCGGGACACGCAAGCGGCCCTGGTCCAAAAGGCCGGGGCCCCTGCGGCCCATCTATTCGAAGTCGAGGGGCCGGCGGCGGGAAAAGTCTATCCTCTGGTTGACGTAAACCAACTCGGGCGCGCCGCGGATAACCCGCTGCGCTTCGATGACAGCGCCGTTTCTGCCTACCATGCCCGCATCAGCTATCGCGGCGGCCAATGGTGGCTCGAGGACCTGGGCTCGCGTAATGGCACTTTTCTCAACGGGCTGCGCGTTGACGAGCCTCTGGTGCTCACCTATGGTGACGAGATCGTCCTGGGGGCGGTGCGTCTGCGCCTGCAGGCCGGTCCTGCCATTCTGCAGGACTGCGCCCTAAAGAACTCAGCGGCGGAGCAAGAGCCGGGGCCATCGGCGCATCTTGCAGACGATGCCCTATAGCGCGTCTATGTTAGGATGGCGTGGCAGGCTGATGCTTGGCGTCTGCGCGCCCCACCATCGTGATTGCCGCACCTGTCGCGAGCTGGGGGCGCCCGGACAGGCCCTGGCCTGGGGGGCGTTGAACGAAACCGTCTGCTGATCTGGACGTGCTGCCGTATGCCGTCCGTTCCGCTTGAGAGGGAGTGCAATGGGAGATAAACCGATTGTGGGCGTGATCGGAGGCTCAGGGCTCTATCAGATGGAGGGCCTGGAGGCGGTTGAGCAGCGCGAGCTGGAAACTCCCTTTGGCCGCCCCAGTTCGCCTGTCACCATCGGTACGCTCAAGGGGCGGCGGGTGGCCTTTCTGGCGCGTCACGGGATTGGGCATTTCATCTCCCCCTCCGAGGTCAATTATCGCGCCAACATCTACGCCCTGAAGGCGTTGGGCGTTAAGTGGGTGGTTTCCATCAGCGCCTGCGGGTCTCTGCGTGAGGACTACGAGCCGGGCCAGATCGTCGTCCCCGACCAGCTCTACGACAACACCCAAAACCGGGAGCGCACCTTCTTCACGGGGGGGCTCGTGGCGCAAGTCAGCGTCGCGGACCCTTTCTGCCTCGACCTCTCGGAGTGGATCGCGGAGAGCGTGGAAGCGGTAGATGGGGAGGTGCATCGCGGCGGGGCGTACATCACCATCGAGGGGCCGCGCTTCTCCACGCGCGCTGAGGCCAACACCTTTCGCGCCTGGGGGATGGCCATCGTGGGCATGACCACCTCCCCGGAGGCTTTCCTGGCACGCGAGGCGGAGCTGTGCTACGCGGTGATGGCCCACGTTACGGACTACGACGTCTGGCACGTCTCCGAAGAGCCGGTGACGGCGGAAATGGTATTCCGCATCGTTGAGAAGAACACCAGCCTGGCGCAGCGGGCGCTGACGGCTCTCATCGAACGCCTGCCCCTGGAAAGAGCGTGCACTTGTGGGGAGGCCTTGAAGAACGCCTTGAGCACGCGACCCGAGCAGATTCCCCCTGAGACCCGTGCAAAGCTTGCCCTTCTCGTTGACCGCTACCTCACCTGAGCCTGAAACCGTCGCCAGCCGGCGCGAGGCCGGGCTGCTTGGCCTCGCGTTTCTCTTCCTGGCCCTGGCCAGCCTGTCCTTCATCCTGGCGCCCATTGGGCGTGCCGGCACATCGGCTGAAGTCGGGGAACGGCTAGCCATTCTGGTCGTGCTCCCCGTTTGGGCGGCCAGCGCATGGCTGATACGGCGCATGCTGGCGCAATACTGGCCGGGGCGCGATCCCTACCTCCTGCCCTCTGCCTATCTCCTTGCAGGTTGGGGGATGCTGACCATCTGGCGGCTTTCTCCCGTCTTCGGGGCGCGCCAGACAGCGTGGTTCCTGGTCGCCACCGCCGCAATGGCTCAGCTGCTGCGCTGGTCGCAAGGCCTGGAATGGCTCCGCCGGTACCGATACCTGTGGCTCGTCTCCGGGTTGGCGCTCACCGCGTTGACCTTGCTCTTCGGCACCAACCCCTCGGGGGGTGAGCCGCGCCTCTGGCTGGGTTGCTGCGGCCTCTACTTCCAGCCCTCGGAGCCGCTGCGGCTGTTGCTCGTCGCCTTCCTGGCCTCCTACCTGGCTGACCGCCTGCCCTTTCTCCGGGCGGAAGGGAGGCGCTTCAACGCCTCCACCCTGGCTCCGCTGCTGGTGATGTGGGGCATCTCAATCGCGCTGTTGTTCGTGCAGCGTGACCTGGGGACAGGAACGCTCTTTCTGGCGTTGTTGGCGGTGCTGCTCTACCTGGGGACGGGGTATATCTGGCCCTTGCTCATTTCCATCGCCATGGCGGTCGTCGGCGGGCTGCTGGCCGCGGCCAGCTTTTCCGTGGTTCACCTGCGGCTCGAAGCGTGGTTGAACCCCTGGGCGGATCCCATCGGGAGCGGCTACCAGATCGTCCAGGCGCTCATCTCGTTGGCGTCGGGAGGTGTTCTGGGGCGGGGCTTCGGAATGGGAGCCCCGGGTGTGGTGCCGGTAGCGCACAGTGATTTCATCTTCACGGCCATCGTTGAGGAGTGGGGGCTGCTGGGTGGGGTGGTGGTGCTGGCGCTGCTGGCCGTGGTGGTGGGGCGGGGCCTGCGCGCGGCGCGCGTGCATCGATCGGCCTTCCACGCGCTGTTGGCCGCAGGGCTTTCCGTTGCCCTGGCGTTGCAAGCGCTGCTCATCCTGGGCGGCGTCACGCGCCTGCTGCCGCTCACGGGCGTCACGCTGCCCTTCGTTTCCTATGGCGGATCCTCGCTGCTCACTAGTGGTGTGATCCTGGCGCTGCTCCTGATGCTATCGGCGGGGCGCGACGAGACGCGAGGCTTCGATGGTCCCATCCTGCCCGTGCAGGCGGGCATCAACCTCGCATGGCTGGCGGTGGCGATGGCGCTGATGTGGTGGATTTTCTACCGCGGGCCGACCCTGCAGGCGCGCACGGACAACCCGCGCCGGGCCTTGGCTGAGCGGATCTCGCCGCGCGGCGCGCTGTTGGACCGCGATGGGCGGGTGCTGGCGCGCACGGAAGGCACGTCGGGCAGCTATCGACGGTCCTATCCGGCGCCGGAAGCTGCCCCCGTCGTGGGCTACGATTCGCTGCGCTATGGCCAGGCGGGGTTGGAGGCCTCGATGGACGCCTGGCTGCGCGGCGAGCAGGGCTATGACGCCTGGACGGTGACCAGGGCTGAATTGCTCTCCGGCGCTCCGCCGCCGGGCCTGGACGTGCAGCTCACGCTGGACCTGGAGGCGCAGCGCGCCGCGCAGGGAGCGCTTGCCGACATGCGCGGCGCGGCTGTGGTGCTGGATGCCCTCACGGGCGATATCCTGGCTGTGGCTTCCTCGCCCAGCTTCGATCCAAACAGCATCGGCGAGGCTTGGGCCACGCTCACGCAGGATCCCGGCTCCCCGCTGCTGAACCGCGCCTTGCAGGGGCGGTATCAACCGGGGATTTCGCTGGGACCGCTGGTGGTGGCTTGGGCTCAGGCTGCCGGCTTGCTCGAGTTGGAAGCCCCGGTCGCAGGGCCGCCGGAGCCTCTGCAGGTCGATGGAACCCTCCTGGAGTGTGCACGTTCTCCGTTGGCAGGTCTGCCTTTCCGCTGGTCGGAGGCGCTGCGCTTCGCCTGCCCGCGGCCTGTGGCCGCCGTAGGGCAAATGCTGGGCGGCCCACAGGTGGAAGCGATGTTCCGCGATTATGCCCTGGATCGCCGGCCCGTCCTGGGTGCGGAAGGCGCGTTCGACTATAGTGCCCAGGACGTGCAGGTCGAGGACGGCTACCTCGCGGCTGCGGGGCAGGGGGCGCTGACGGTCAGTCCGCTTCAGATGGCCCGCGCCTACGCTGTGCTGGCTTCTGGCGGACGCCTGCCCGGGCTGCGCCTGGTCTCCGCCGTGCAGGACCCGCAGGGAAGCTGGATCCCGCGCGGCGCGTCGGGAGATCCGGGGCAGGTTCTGCCGCCGCGAGTGGCCGAAGGCGTGCTGGATGCGCTGCGCGGCGGCGCCGATCGGTTGAGTTGGGTCGCTGAAGCGGCGGGCGGCAGCGAATCCGAGACCCTGCTATGGGGTGTCGGAGTGTTGCGGGACCGACCGGCGCCCTGGGTGGTGGTGATGGTTCTGGAGGACGAATCCCTGGAGCGGGCGCGGGCAGCGCTCTCAGGCCTGTTGGACGGTCTTCAACTTCTCCCTTGACCATGTGAGGCTTCGGGGCTAGAATGATTTGGCATCCCGCAAGCGAAGCACGGCATGCATTACCGCCGGCCGGTTGCTGCGCGCGAAGCAGCCGATCGGCGGCTTGTGTGTCGGGGTGATAGGGAATCGATGATGTTCGAATCCCTGACGGGACGGCTTCAGGAGATCTTCAAAGACCTGGCCCGACGCGGCAAGCTGCGCGAGGCGGATGTCGATGAAGCTCTGCGCCAGATACGCCTGGCGCTGCTGGAAGCTGATGTCCATTACCAGGTGGTCAAGGGCCTGCTTGTGCGGGTTCGTGGGCGCGTCCTGGGCGAGGGGGCCTCGCGCGCGTTGAGCCCTTCGCAGCAGGTGCTGCGCGCGCTGCACGCGGAACTGGTCGCCACTCTGGGCGAGCCCGAGCGCCTTCGCCTGAGCGGGCCGAAGCCGCGGCCTGTGATGCTGGTGGGGCTTCAGGGATCGGGCAAGACCACCACCGCCGCCAAGCTGGCGCGCTGGCTGCGCGGGCGCGGTGAGCGGGTGTGGATGATCGCAGCCGATATCCAGCGTCCGGCGGCCGTCGAGCAGCTACAACTGTTGGGGGAAGAGCTCAAGGTGCCCGTCTTCTACCAGGCGGGCCTGGAGCCGCCAGAATTGGCAGAGGCCGGTGTGGCGGCGGCACGTGCTGCAGGCGCCAGCGTCGTGCTGCTGGACACGGCCGGGCGATCGCAGCTCGACGAACCGCTGATGCAGGAGCTGCAGGCCATTCACGAGCGCATCGCACCGTCGGAGTCCCTGCTGGTGGCGGATGCCATGACGGGTCAGGAGGCGGTGAACATCGCCCGCGGCTTTGCCGCCACATTACACCTGACCGGCCTGATCCTTACAAAAATGGATGGCGATGCGCGCGGCGGCGCGGCGATTTCCATGCGCGCCGTCACTGGCGTTCCCATCAAGTTCATCGGGACCGGCGAAGGGCGCGACGCGCTGGATGCCTTTGAGCCTGATCGATTGGCCTCGCGCATTCTGGGTATGGGCGACGTACTCAGCCTGATCGAGAAGGCCGAAGCCGCCATCGACCTGGAGCGCGCCGGCAAGCAGGTTGAGCGGCTGCGCAAGGGCGAGTTCACATTGGAGGACTTCGCCGAGCAACTGCAGCAGGTCCGCAATATGGGCCCGCTGGGGAAAGTGTTGGAATTGATGCCGGCCGGGATGGGCTCAGCGCTGCCCGTCGATCATGGCACAGCCGAGCGCCAACTGGTGCGCGCGCAGGCCATCCTGCAATCCATGACGGCGCATGAGCGACGTCATCCAGAGGTATTGAACGCCAGCCGCAAGAGACGCATCGCGGCTGGCTCCGGAACGACGGTCCAGGAAGTCAATCAGCTCTTGCGCCAGTACAAACAGATGCGCAAGCTGTTCAAGCGCATGGGCAAGCGCGGCGCGAAGGGTATGAAAGGCATGCCTTTCGGCTTCGGTTAGCCCGGCGCACGGGGCTTCGGCGGCGCTTCACGCGCTCTCCTTCCGGCGCATCCCTCAACGCCGCTGGAGCCGCAAAACGAAACGCTTGAACGGAAAAGGGAGAGATACGGACGATGGTTCGCATTCGACTTCGACGAGTAGGATCCCGACACCAGCCGAGCTTCCGCATCATCGCCGCGGATCGGAGCAGCCCGCGTGACGGCCGCTTTCTGGAAGTGCTGGGACACTACAATCCGCGCACGGAGCCCGCGACGGTGCGGGTTGATGAGGCCAAGCTTTTCCATTGGCTCAAGAATGGCGCCCAGCCCTCGGAATCTGTGGTCAGGATCCTGCGGCCTTTGGGGACCTGGGATCGCTGGGAACGCTACAAGCAGGGCGAAGACCTGGAAAAGCTGCTGGCCGAGGCGGAAGCCGCCTATCCGGAGGTCGATCCCCGCACCCGCCGGGATGATCTGATGGAAGCGCGCGCCGCCAAGAAGGCCAGCGGGAAGGCAGCCGCCGAGGCCTCTGAGGATAAGGCTGAGGCGGAGGCGCCCAAGGACAAAGTGAAAGAGGCGACGGAGAGCGAGCCGGCGGAGGAAGAGCCGACCGCGCAGGCCGAGGCGGCCGAAGACCCTGAGGCGCCTGCGGTCGACGAGGCCGCCGATAAAGAGAGCGCTGAACCGGCCGAGGCCGAAGCCGCGGCCGAGCCTCCTGAAACGGAGGGCGGCGCCGAGGGCGCTCAGTCCGAGGACAAGGAGAGCTAGGCCCGCCTGTAATTCATCTCCATGCCCAAACGAGTGGGGTGGAAGACAAGGAGCCGGCCATGAAGGGCTTGATCGAGTTCATCGCGAAGTCCCTGGTCGACGATCCGACGGAAGTGCGGGTCACGGAACATGCGCGACGCGGGCATGTTCGGCTGGAACTGCACGTCGCCGAGGAGGACATGGGGCGGGTGATCGGGCGCAACGGCAGAGTGGCCAATGCGATGCGCGCTCTGCTGCGCGTCGTTGCTGCGCGCGAGGGGGTGAAGGCCTCCCTCGACATCCTCTGAGCACCCCGATTTCCTGAGTCTGCAGGACTTCGGAAATCATGACTGGTGGAGATGTCGGCACAGGAGGATCGTAAACCCCATCCGGCCGGGCGAGGCCCATCTGGGCGCCGCTCGCCTGAATATCTGGCACTCGGACGCGTCGTGCGCCCTCATGGGGTGCGCGGCGCGTTGCTTGTCGAGGGGTATTCGCATCTGATCGAATCCCTGCGGCCCGAGGGCCAGGTGTTCCTGGGCGAGGCCCGCATACCGGCGACCGTGCGCGATTTCCGGCGCCACCAAAAGAACTTCCTGCTGCTGATCGAGGGCTGCCACGATCGGAATGCTGCCGAGCGCTTCCGGGGCCAGGACATCTTCGTCCCCTTCGAGAACGCAAGGGCGCTCGGCGAGGGCGAATACTATCACTGGCAGATCATCGGGTTGGCCGTGATCACGGAGGCGGGCGAAGCCCTGGGAGTCGTCGAGGAGATCCTCGAGACGGGCGCCAACGACGTCTACCTGGTCCGGGGCGAGGGTGGTGAAACGCTGCTGCTCCCCGCCATTCCCGAAGTGATCCTGCAGGTGGATCTGGAGGCCGAGCGCCTGGTGGTGCACCTGCTCCCCGGGCTGCGCCCCGGCGAGTGAGCGGCTTTCCTCCCCCGATCCGTCATCTCAAGCAGGAGCGTGCTCCTGCCCTTTCCGCATCCGTTCAGCAAGGCTTGGCGAGCTGGCGGAGTGCTTCCTCTTTTGCCTCTCAGCGGACTCCGCGTGCTCCGCGGTCGGTTTGAGCAGAAAGGTCGCCCTTGGGAAGGGGCATATCTGTGAGTCAGCCGGGGATGTCCGGGACCACGCTGAGTGGGTCCGGGTGGGCCGGGTCGACGCCCAGGATGGTGGCCATGGCCTCAGCGCTGCGATCCAGGTTGAACTCGACCCACAGGGGGAAGTGGTCCGAGACGCGGTAGGACATCTGGCGCATGGTGATTTCCGGATAGAGCGCCCCGGCGAAGTCGATGACGCCGGCCTTTCCGGTGTAGACCAGATCGAAAGCGCCCATGAACCAGGCGATCTGATCGTAGAACTTGGGCACGGTGCCGAAGGCCGTGCGCAGTTGTTGCAACTGCAGGGGGACTACGAGCCCGGTGGAGGTGAAGGCCTTGAAGCGCGGGTCGTCGACGCGCTTGTCGATGTTGAAATCCCCCAGCACGATCAGGTTCTGCTCTTCACCGCGTGCGGATTCGGCACGGTCGCGCATCTCCCTGGCCACGTACTCGGCCAGGGCGCGGATCTCCTGCTCGCGGTCTCGCGGCACGTCGCCGTACAGGATGTGGGCGGTGACGAGCAAGAAGCGTTCGTTCCCCGCCCGGAAGCCGACGGCGTAGGGTGTGCGGGCGAGCTGGCTGGCCGGATCGCCCTCGGGAGTGGGGGGCAGCACGATCTCGCCGGCCAGCCCGGAGGGCTGGACGCGCCGCCGATCGAAGACGAAGGCCAGGCGCTCGGCGTTGCCGGCTGCCCCTGCGGTCACGTCGGTCAGGACCAGGCCCCACTGCGGGCCGAGCCAGTCCAGCAGTGTGCGAATGGCCGTGGTGTCGCGCTTGACCTCCTGAATCGCCACCACGTCCAGGAGGCTGACGATCTCAGCGATGTAGGCCAGGGCGCGCCAATTGCGCTTGGGCGAGGCCGGGTTCTCCTCCCAGGCCGGGTGCAGGCCGCCGAAGTGGCGGATGTTCCAGGTGGCGATGAGGAGATTGCGGTCTGTCTTCTTCGGCGGCAGCTTGCTGGCTTCCAGTCGGCGGCGCAGGCGTGCGATATCCTCGACAGCGGGGCGCGGCATGCTCGCGTAATCCATGGGCAGTCTCCCTCCATCGTGGAGTATAGCTCGCGCGTGGGAAGGGGCAAGGAGCGAAGAGCGGCTTGCCGGCGCGCGGCTTGCACGCCCCCACGGCCGTGTGGTAGACTTCGGCCGGTTAGAGAGTGAGCGGGTCTGATACGTGGCGGAGAAATCGCGCACCCAACTGATGGTCGATCGCCTGCGTGATCTACAGGCCAGTACCCCCGACATTGAAGCCTCAGCAGTGGTCAGTGTAGATGGATTGATCATGGCCTCTTCCTTGCCGCCGGGAGTGGAAGAGGATCGCGTCTCGGCCATGTCCGCGGCCATGCTCAGCCTGGGTGAGCGCATCGCCGGAGAGCTGGGACGCGGCCTGCTCGACGAGGTGTACATCCATGGCGACAGCGGCTACGTATTGCTCATGTCGGCCGGTGAGGAGGCGGTCCTCACCGTGCTGGCGCGCGAGGGGGTCAAGCTGGGCCTGGTGCTGCTCGAAATGCGGCGCGCCGCCGGAGATGTGGAGCGCTTGGTCGCATGAATGTCCGCAAGCCAGCCAGGGCTCGCAGGAAGTGTGCTCTACGGTGGGGAGGCCGCCGCAAGTCGGTTCTCCCCACCGCCCTTTATAGGGCATGGGGCCGGGGAGGAGCGAGATGACGGTCTATATCTTCGTCACCGGGGGTGTGGTCAGTTCCGTGGGGAAAGGCGTCACGGCGGCGGCCATCGGCACGCTCCTGAAGGCGCGCGGGTTGCACGTCTCCATCCAGAAGCTGGATCCCTATATAAACGTCGACCCGGGAACCATGAGTCCCTACCAGCACGGGGAGGTCTTCGTGCTGGACGACGGCGCGGAGACCGACCTGGACCTGGGGCATTACGAGCGCTTCATTGACACCAGCCTGAGCCGGGTCTGCAATGTGACCACCGGGCAGATCTACAGCTCCGTCATCGCCCAGGAGCGGCGCGGCGATTTCCTGGGCGGTACCATCCAGGTCATCCCGCACATCACCAATGAGATCAAGCGCCGCATCCAGCAGGTTCCCAAGGAAACCGGCGCCAGCGTGGTGATCGTCGAAGTGGGGGGCACCGTAGGCGACATCGAGTCGCTGCCCTTCCTGGAAGCCTTGCGCCAGATGCGCACGGATATCGGACAGCAGCACACGCTGTACGTCCACGCGACCTGGCTGCCGCACATCGGCGCGACGGGGGAACTGAAGACCAAACCCACGCAGCACTCCGTGCGCGAGCTACGATCCATCGGTATTCAGCCGGATGTGATCATCGCCCGCTCGGACTATCAGGTGACGGAGGATCTGCGGGCCAAGATCGCCCTCTTCTGCGACGTGGCGGTGCGCGCTGTGATCCCCCTGACGACCACCTCGGTGCTCTACGAGGTGCCGTTGATACTTGAGCGGGAGGGGTTGGGCGATTACCTGATGAATCGGCTGGGCCTGGAGGCCAGACAGCGCCCCGATTGGTCGGAGTGGGAGCAGCTGGTGGCCGCCGAGCGCGCGCCGCGTCCGAAGGTGCGCATCGCTCTGGTGGGGAAGTACGTGGAGCTGCAGGACGCCTACATGAGCGTGCGTGAGGCGGTGCGGCACGCCGCGTTGGCGGCGGGTGTGGAGGCGGAGATCCTGTGGGTACACTCGGCTGAACTGGAGAAGGACAAGGGTTGGGATGCCCTCCGATCGGCTCACGGCATCATCGTCCCCGGGGGGTTCGGCTCGAGGGGCATCGAGGGCAAGATTGCCGCCGCCCGCTACGCGCGCGAGCATCAGGTGCCGTATCTGGGGCTGTGCCTTGGGATGCAGGTGATGGTGATCGAGTTCGCGCGTCACGTCCTGGGTGCCGAGGACGCCAACTCCACCGAGTTCGACCGCAACACCCCACATCCAGTGATCGACCTGCTACCCGAGCAGCGCGGCATCGGCGACCTGGGGGGCACCATGCGGCTGGGTCTCTATCCCTGCCAGTTGACGCCCGGCTCGCGCGCCGCCGAGGCCTATGGCGTTCCCCAGGTGCAGGAGCGCCACCGACATCGCTTCGAATTCAACAACACCTACCGCGAGATCCTGGGTGAGCACGGCATGGTGTTCTCCGGCCTCTCGCCAGACGGCAGGTTGGTGGAGATCGCCGAGTTGGCCGATCATCCCTTCATGCTGGGATCGCAATTCCACCCCGAGTTCCTCTCGCGACCCAATCGCCCCCATCCCCTCTTCCGATCCTTCATGCAGGCGGCGGCCGAGCGGGCGCGCGCACACGATAGCGAGGCCCGGCCGCAGGAGCAGGAAGCCGTCGAGTGACGCGCTTCGTGCCGGGTGGCACGAAGAGAAAACACCCGGCGCGGGTTGCTGCCGGGCGTTGAGGGTCGCTGGCTTGAGGCACGGTTGAGGGGCTATGCCTCTTCCATCGTCTCGGGCTCAGCCTCGGGAGCCATGGCGTGCTGGCGTTCGGCGGTCAGCTTGGCGATGCCGTTGCGGGCCTGGCTGAGCAGGCGCGTCAGTTCGGCCTCCAGCGCGCCCAGCGCTTCGATCACGTAGTCGTCCGCGTCGCGCCGGATGCCCTCGGCGTCGGCGCGGGCCTTGGCCAGGATCTGCTCAGCACGTGCCTGGGCGGCCTGGACGATAGCATCGCGCTCGACCAGCTCCTCCCCCTTCTTCTTGGCCAAAGTGATGGTGCGGTTGGCCTCTTCCTGCGCCTGGGCGAGGACGCGGTCTCTCTGGGCGATGATCTGCTGAGCCTTCTTGACCTCTTCGGGGATCGAAATGCGCATCTGGTCGATGATTTCCAGCATGCGATCCTCATCCACAATGACGTTGTGCGTCAGAGGGATGGGGCGGCTCTCGTTAAAGAGCTCCTCCAATCGGTCCACCAGGTGCAGGATGTCCATCTGGGCCTCCCGCCTGTCTCCCAGGCGATGGGGTTCTCTGCTCCCGTTGCAAGGTTCAGGCCGAAGCGTACACCATCCGCCGAATCCCGGCAACTAGGTCGGGCGTGCTCAGTCGCGCAGCGACGTCATGGGCACGGTTCCCGGGCCGTCGTCCCCCAGGTCTTCGAAACGCTGCCGCAGCGCTTCGAAGACGTGGTCGGGCACCAGCGTGCTCACGTCGCCACCCAGGGAGGCGATCTCACGCACGGTGGTCCCGGTGAGGAAGCTGTGTTCCTCGCTCGTGATCAGGGCCACCACGTCGATGTCCGGCGCCAGACGGCGGTTGGCCAGGGCCATGCGGAACTCGTGCTCGAAATCGGAGAAGACGCGCAGGCCGCGCACGATGACCTGGGCCCCCACCTTGCGGCAAAACTCCACCGTCAGGCCCTGGTAGCCGTGGACGTGGATGTTCTCGGCGCCGGCGAAGGTTTCCCGCACGAGCGTCAGCCGTTCCTCGGGGGTGAAAAGCAGGCTCTTGAGCGGGCGGTCGTAGACGGCTACGATGAGCTCGTCGAAGAGGCGCGCAGCGCGATAGGCGATGTCGATGTGACCGTAATGGATGGGGTCGAACGTGCCGGGGAAGACGGCTCGCACCATGTCAGCTGATCTCTCCCTTCCCGTCTGACCAGAAGCGGGACAGCACTTCAGCCAGCGGCCGATGCTCGGGGCGGGTGAGCCCGGGATCCTCTTCGAACAGGCGCAGCGCGTGGCGCCTGGCCTTCTCGATCAGGCGGATGTCCGTCAGGCGCGCCATGCGCAATTCGGCGAAGCCGGACTGACGTGTGCCCAGGAAGTCGCCCGGGCCTCGCTGGCGCAGATCCATCTCCGCCAGCTCGAATCCGTCCGTGGTGGCTTCCATGGCTTTCAGGCGTTCGTTGTCAGCTTCGTCCTCGCTGTCGGGGATGAGCAGGCAGTAGGATTTATGCGCGCCGCGACCGACGCGCCCCCGGAACTGGTGCAACTGCGCCAGCCCGAAGCGATTGGCGCCCTCGATGAGCATCACCGTCGCATTGGGCACGTCCACACCGACCTCCACCACCGAGGTCGAGACCAGGACGTGCAATTCGCCGGTGCGGAAGCGGCTCATGACCTCTTCCTTCTCTTCGGGGCGCATCCGCCCGTGCAGCAGGCCGATCTTGTACTTGGGGAAGATATCCTCTTGCAGGCGGCGGTGTTCCTCCACCGCGGCCAGCGCCTCCACCTTGTCGGATTCTTCCACCAGAGGGTAGATGATGAAAGCCTGGCGGCCGGCTTCCAGTTGCCGAGCGATGAAAGTGTAGGCGCGCATGCGCTCGACGGGGCGCAGCACGCGCGTCTCGATGGGCTGGCGGCCGGGGGGCATTTCGTCGAGCACGGTCAGGTCCAGGTCGCCGTACAGGGTGAGCGCCAGCGAGCGCGGGATGGG